>DATGEH010000093.1:0-9372 GCA_035310325.1 Gaiellaceae bacterium | reverse complement strand
AACATCCATTGCAGCACCTGTGCGCGCAGGTAGCGGTCGTCGGGCACGAACCGTGTGCCCTCGCCGAGATACCAGAGGATCGCGTTCGACTCCGCGAGCGGTGAACCGTCGTCGAGCACGAGCGTCGGCACGCGGAGCGCAGGATTCAGGTCGCCGAGCACTTCCTTGCGGTTCGAGCGGTCGACGACGTCGACGTCGACGCGCTCGTACGGGAGGCCGAGGTGCGCGAGCAGGAGCCGCACCTTGTAGCAATTGCCCGAGATCGCGTTGTCGTAGAGAAGCATCAACTCACGATCCCGACGACTGCGAGCACGAACGACGCCGCCGACGGCAGCGCCGCGAAGCCGGCGGTCGGAGTTCGCCCCTGTTCGAGGGCACGCGCGAGCGACGTGCGCAGCTCGCGCCGGTTGCCGGCGACGTCGGCGAGACCGAAGCGCTGGAACGCGGCGTTGTTCAGGCGGACGTGGCCGCGGCCCCAGCCGTACGAGATCGCCGGGCAGCCGCGCATCATCGCCTCGAGCACCGTCAGGCCTCCGGTGGAATGCACGAGCACGTCGCCGGCCGCGAGCCAGTCCGGCATCTGTTCCGTGAAGCCCTCGACGCGCACGCGTGGATCGGATCCGTGGATCTCGAGCAGGCGCAGCCGGAGCTCCTCGTTGTGACCGCAGAGGCACACGACCTGCATGACCTCGTCGTGGAGGAGCGACTCCTCGATCGCTCCCGCGACGTCGCCGACGCCCCAGCCGCCGCCCGAGACGACGACGAGCTTGCCTTCGGCCTCCACGCCGAGCGCACGGCGCGCGGCTGCGCTCGTCCGCGGCTCGAGGAATTCGGGCGCAGTGAAGCCGTGCACAGCGTGCACGGTGGCGTCGCGGCCCGCGACCTCGCGGACCTCGTCGATCGACTCCACGTGTGTGACGAGGTGCAGGTCGGCGCCCGGCGTCGCCCAGTAGCGCATCGCGGCGAGGTCGGTGATCGCGGCGACGACCGGGACATGCACGCGGCCCGCAAGACGCATTCGTCCGAGCACTTCGGTGACGTGCGGATACACAGACACGACCACCGCCGGATCGTGCTCCGCGATGAGCCGTAGCAGCCCGGGCGCGGCGAAGCGCGTCAGCAGCGTTTGCGTCAACCTGCGCGTCGGCGCGAAGCGCGCAAAGAGCCAGAAGCCGAGATCCCAGATCCAGCGGAAGCGGAAGAAGACGAGGCGCGGCGCGCCCTCGCTCACCGCCGATACGACGCGGCCCATCGCCGGGAGAGAGTCCTCGGTCACGATCTCGAGGCCGGGGTGCTCTGCGTGGAGCTGGTCGGCGAGCGTCTTCGCAGGCAGATCGTGGCCCGCGCCGACGCTCGCGGTCAAGATGAGGATCCGCGGGGGCACCGGACAAGGCTAGGACGTGCCGCGCCGTCTGACAAGCTCGCACCGTGCTCGCTCTCGTCGCCCTCGTCCTGTCCATCGGGATCGCCGACTCCGTCAACCCGTCGACGGTGGCGCCCGCGCTCTACCTCGCGACGTGGAGCGGCGCCGTCCGCAGCCTGGCGGCGTTCACCGCCGGCGTCTTCACGGTGTACACGCTCGGCGGCGTCGTCCTCGCGCTCGGAGTCGGTCAGGCGGCGCTCGCGGCGCTGCCTCGCCCCGACCAGGACACCATCCACGAGATCGAGCTCAGCGGCGGTGTGGCACTCCTCCTGCTCGCTGCCGCGCTCTGGTTCGCGCGCGAGTGGCTCGGACGCCGCGTCAATCGCGGGACGGCTTGGGGAGACCGATCCTCGTTCTTCGTCGGCGCGACGATCATGGCGGTCGAGCTGCCGACGGCGTTTCCGTACTTCGCCGCGATCGCTGCGATCGTCGGCTCGAACCGGAGCCTGCCCGTGCAGCTGGCCCTCATCGTGTTGTTCAACGTCGCGTTCGTGGCACCGCTGATCGCGATCACCGCCGTGCGGGCGCTCGCGGGACCGCGAGGTGAGCACGCGCTCGCAGTCGTGCGCGCACAGCTCGACCGCCGCGTCCCGATGCTGGTCGCGGCGCTTGTCTTCGTGCTCGCACTAGTGGTGCTGACGATGGGGATTGTCGGCATTACGTAAGGGCGTCCGGTCCGGTCCGTACCCTTTTCGGCATGGCCAAGCCGCTCGAAGAGTGGAGCCTCGACGAGCTGCGCGCGGAGGGCAATCGGATCATCGACGAGCTCGCGCGCCGAGGCGTCACGTCCACGAAGAAGCCGAAGGCGGACATCGCGCGGTCATGCGAAAACTGGGTGCGCGGCCTCGGCTGGGACGAGACCTTCACGCGCGAGATGGTCGAGGACGAGTTCGCCGTCCACGAACGCAAGCTCGGGCAGACGCTCTCGGACCTCGATCGCAACCGGCTCGTGCAGCTCTGGATCGCGCTCCGCGAAGAGCGCGCCCAGCAAGCGGCCTAGCCCTTGCCCACGAGATCGTTCACCGCGCGCACGAGATCGTCGGGCGAGAACGGCTTGTGCAACACCGGCACCGGCGAGTCGACGACGAACTGGTCGCCGTAGCTTCCGGTCACGAGCAGGATCGGCAGGCTGGGCGTCTTGTCGCGCAAGCGTGCTGCGATCGCGTCGCCGCTCATCCCCGGCATCAGCACGTCGAGCACGGCGGCGTCGATCTCGTTGGCCTCGGCCGCGGCGATCGCGGCGATGCCGGTCGTGGCGGTCACCACTTCGTAGCCCGCGTCCTCGAGGACGGCACGGCAGAGCAGGACGAGGTCGGCGCTGTCGTCCGCAACAAGGATCCGCATCGGGGTAGTAGACCACTCCGCCAGGATTCGCTGCCGGCGGCATCTATCGGGGCATGGAGCGTGCGCGGGTGCTGGCGATCGAGGGCGACCCTGTTGTCAAAAGACTGGTCGAGATCGTTCTCGGTGCGGACGGCTTCGACGTCGACGTGGCCGCCGACGCCGTCGAGGCCCGTGCGCTGCTCCGCCGCGACGGCCGGCCCGACCTCTTCCTGAGCGGCCTCGAGAAGCCGGTCGACCCGGGCAAGCTGCGCGAGACGGTGCGCACGATCATCGCCCGCCGTCAGAGATTCAGCGGCCGCTGACGTCGAGGCCGCTCGCGACGACGAAGCCGAGCCCGGTGTCCGGGAGCTTGCCGGTGGCGTCGATCGCGGCGAGCACGTGTCGGCGGCCGCGCCGGTCGGTGACGCAGCGCCACGCGACGTCGGGCGCCCAGTACACCTTGTTGCCCGACATCTGCAACGTCTTCTGCGCGTTGCGCCAGTTGCGGCAGTCCGCCGTCTTCGCGAGCGGCCGCGCCTGCCAGACGAAGGTCTGCTTCGTCCAGCGCCACAGGCCCTGGTGCACACGCACGCGGTTCGTGAACGTCACGGTGAGCACGCCCGCGCGGTCAGAAGCGCCGGAGCGGTAGCGATAGAAGTCGAGCGACCGCGCGGGCAGGTAGAGCGTGCCTCCCTGCTGCGCGGCGAGCTGTGCGCGCAGCGGCGCCGGGACGTACGTCCACGCAGGCGTGAACGTCGTCGCTGCGAGGACCGCGAGCAACACGCGCATCGGGATCTACGGTAGCCGCGCCTCGAGCCCCGAGTCGTGAAGACTTTCGACCAGGCGCGGCACGGCGGCGACGGTCCGCTGCCAGCTGTTCGCAGCCGAGTAGTAGTCCGCGTCGTGCAGCAGCACGACGTCGCCGGCGCGCAGCGGGCCGATGCAGCGGACTATCGAATCCGCCGTCGCGCGCCGGCGCCAGTCCTTCCCCCACCTGGACCACAGCAGCGTCCGCCAGCCGCGCGCGCCGGCCTCTTCGAGCGCAGTCGCGTTGAGGATTCCGTACGGCGGCCGGTACAGCGTCGGCTCGCGTCCGGCCGCGTCGGCGATCAGTGCGGCTGCGCGCTCGAGGTCGTCGTGGACTGCGCGGCGACCAAGTCGCAGCAGGCTGCGGTGCCGGTGGCAGTGGACGCCGATCTCATGGCCGGCGGCGACGATGCGCGAGACGAGCTCCGGCCTGCGCTCGACCTGCTCGCCGACGAGGAAGAACGTCGCCACGTTGTCGCCGAGCGCCTCGAGCACCGCCGGCGTCCCCTTCGGATGCGGCCCGTCGTCGAACGTGAGCGCCACACCGGTGCCGAGCGTCGCCTCGACGCCGTAGTGCGCGCGTGCGCGGGCCGAGATCAACGACGTTGCCGGAAGCCAGTACCCGAGCACGCGACTAGGCTAAAGCTCGGTGGACGACTAGTGCGCGTGCTCGTGCTGACCGCGAGCGTCGGCGAGGGGCACGACCTGCCCGCGCGCGTGCTCGCCGGCGAGCTGCGCGAGCGGGGCGCCGAGGTCGTCGTCGCGGACGGGCTCGACGAGCTCGGCAGCCTGCTCGCAAGCGCAGCCGAGGGCGGAATGCGCGTCACGTACGGATCGGGCCGGATGCTCTGGCTCTTCGACCTCCAGTACCTGCTCTTCGCTCGCATCGCACCGACGCGCACGCTCGGCCAAGGTCTGCTGTACGCACTCGGCGGGAAGCGCCTGCTCCGTTTCGTGCTCGCAGAGGAGCCGGACGTCGTCGTCTCGACCTACCCGGGCGTGACCGAGGTGCTCGCGCGTCTGCGCCGCGCCGGTCGCCTGAACGTTCCGGTCGTCTCCGCGATCACCGACCTCTCGGCCCTGCGCTACTGGGCGGCTCGAGGCATCGACCTTCACCTCGTGACCCATCCCGAGTCGGTCGACGAGGTGCGCCGCATCGCCGGTGCGGCGGCTCGTGTCGAGGCCGTGCGCGGATTGAACGACGCCGCGTTCCTGGCGCCGCCTGCGCCCGATGAGGCACGGAGGCGTCTCGACCTGCCCAGCGCTGCACGGGTCGTCGCGGTGTCGGGCGGCGGTTGGGGCGTCGGCGACCTCGAAGGCGCGATCAACGCGGCACGCGAGGTGGACGATGTCGTCGTCCTCGCGTTGTGCGGGAGGAACGTGAACAAGCGTGCGTACTTCGAGCATGCGCTCGGCGGCGACGAGAGCGTGCGCGTGCTCGGCTTCGTCGACGACATGGCGACGCTTCTGTCGGCGAGCGACGTGCTCGTCCATTCGACGGCCGGCCTGACCGTGCTCGAGGCATACATGGTCGGCTGCCGCGCGATCTCCTATGGGTGGGGCGTGGGACACATCCGCCTCAACAACCGCGCGTTCGCGCTGCACGGGCTCGCGCAGGTCGTCTCAGGACAGGATGAGCTACCGGCCGCCATTCGGGCCGCGCTCGCGCAGCCCCGTGTTCCGCGCTACGCGGACTTCGCGAAGCTGCCGTCCGCTGCGGAGCTGGTCATGAACCACTCGACGTAACGGCGCGCCCCGTCGGCGAACGACGTCGTGGCACGCCAATCCAGCTCGCGCGCTGCGCGCTCGCCCGACACCTCGACGCCCGGGAAGTCGCCCTTCCGCCCTTCGAGATGGACGATCTCCACCGGATGCACGAGCTGCTGCACGAGCTCCGCGATCTCGCGGATCGTCACGCTCTCGTCGCCGACGAGGTTGTAGATCCGGTTGGCCGCCTGCGGCGCCAGCGCTGCGACCACGCCGTCGGCGAGATCCTCGACGTATACGAAGCGGCGTGACTGCTCGCCGGTGCCGGAGATGGTCAGTGGCTCACCGGCATGCGCCTTGATGACGAAGGCGGGCAGCACCGCCGCTTCCCGGGCGCGCGGCCCGTAGGGGATGCCGAAGCGCAGGATCGTGTGCTCGACGCCGTACAGCTCGCCGTACGAGTGGCAGTACATCTCTCCGGCGAGCTTCGTCGCGGTGTAGAAGTGCCGTGGAATGCCGAGCGGCGAGTCTTCGGTCGCGATGCCGTCGACGTGCTCGCCGTACACCCAGATCGTGCTCGCATACACCACGCGCCCGACCTTCGCGACGCGCGCAGCTTCCAGCACGGCGAGCGTCCCCTGTGCATTCACCGCCTCGGTCACGACAGGCGCCTTCGCGACCTCGTTCACGTCGGCCATCGCGGCGAGGTGGAGGATCGCGTCGCAGCCGTTGGCCGCCGCGGCGACCTCGTCGAAGTTCGTGACGTCGCCGAGGATCGTCTCCGCGCCGTAAGGCGACTCGCGCGTGTCGAAGACGAGCGCTTCGTGTCCCGCTGCGATTGCCTTGTCGACGACGTGCGAGCCGATGAAGCCGCTCCCGCCGGTGACGAGGAGCTTCACGCGATCTCGTCCGGGACGAGGGCGAGCGCGTCGTCGAGCGGGTCGACGGGGCCGCTGCGGTAGTAGAGCGGCACGCACCAGTGGTTCTCGGCGACCCAGTCGGTGTTGGGCAGGTCGACGGGATGTCTGAGGATGCGATGGCAGGGCTCTTCGTAGACCTTCCCGGTCGAGCGCTCGATCGGCTCGAAGACGATGTACTTGTAGTAGCCGGAGCGCATGCCGTCGGGAAGCTGCAGGCGGGCCGGATGCAGCGCATCGAGATGCGCACGCGCAACTGCGTTCTTCCACTCGACGATCTCCTCGAGGCGCTCGGCTTGCACGATGCCGATCGCTGCCGTGAACTCGTTCATGCGGCTCGCCGTCGAGCGGACTTCGTGGTCCGGCTTGCCGTAGTTGCGATGCAGGCGCGCGTACTCGAGTAGCTCCGGGTTGCGCGAGACGAGCATGCCGCCCTCGCCGGTGGAGATCGTCTTGGTCGCGTAGAACGAATAGACGCCGGCGTCGCCCCACGTTCCGGGCTTGCGGCCGTTCCAGTCGGCGCCGTGTGCGTGCGCGCAGTCCTCGAGCAGCAGCACGCCCTCGGAGCGGCAGAGATCGGCGATCGCGTCGACGTCGAAGGCGATGTGGCCGCCGATGTGCACGAGCCACACCGCGCGCGGCTTGTGCTCCGCGACCTTGCGCTCGAGATCGGCGATGGACATGCACAGGTCTTCGCGGTTGCAGTCGACGAACTCGACGTGGCCGCCGGCCCGCATGACCGACAACGGCGTCGCCATGAACGTGTTCGACGGGCACAGAACGGTGCGCCCGCGCACGTCGGCCCAGTCGAGGAGCGCCGAAGCCGCTCCGGCCCATCCGCCGAAGGCAACCGCGTCGAGGCCGTTCCATCCCGCCCAGGCCGACTCGAACGCGCGGACGAGCTCGCCCTCGGTCCACTGCTCGGAGTCGAGCACCTGTTCCCAGAGCCCGCGCAGCCGCTGCCGGTCACGGTGGTCGAAACCGATCGAAAAGGTGTCCCACTGCGCCACGGCCCGCCAAAGTATCGCACTACAGTCCGCTTGTGGTTCGCGTCCGCTTCGCACCCAGTCCCACGGGCTCGCTGCACCTGGGAAACGCGCTCAGCGCTGTTGCAAACCGCACGTTCGCGGACGAGCGCGGCGGCACGCTCCTGCTCCGGATCGACGACACCGACGCGGCGCGGAACCTCGCCGACGGGGCGCATGCGATCGCAGCCGATCTCGAGTGGCTCGGCATCCGCTGGGACGAGGGGCCGGTGCACCAGAGCGCGCGTTTCGTGCGCCACCGTGAGGCTGCGCACCAGATCGGCGAGCCGGACGACGAGGGCGCGCTGCGCTTCGGCCGCACCACGTTGCTGCGCGCGGACGGAACGCCGACGTATCAGCTTGCAAGCGCGGTCGACGACGTCGACTTCGAGATCACGCACGTCATCCGCGGTTCCGACCATCGCGCGAACACCGAGCTGCAGAGCGAGTTGATCCGCGCACTCGGCGCCGAGCCGCCGGAGTACATCCACCACGGCCTGCTGCTCGGCGACGACGGCACGAAGCTGTCGAAGCGCCATGGCGCGTCGACGCTCGCCGATCTGCGCGCGGCCGGCATTCCACCGGAGGCGGTCCACGCGTATCTCGTCGAGCTCGGCATCCCGAAGCACGACGTCCATCTCGACATGGCGCGTGTGCGGCGGCTGTCCGTCGACGCCCTGGGCGCGTTGTCGGACGAGGAGCTCGCGGCGCGGGTCGGCGTGCCGGTCTCGGTTGCACCGGTGTTGCGCGGCGCACGCGATCTGGAGGAGGCGCGGGCGTATGCCGCCCAGGTGCTCGAAGCTCCCGGCGTGCGCGTCGAGGCGCCCGAGACGCTCACGCGCTTTCGCGAGCTCGTCGAGCGCGATCTCGATCCGAAGGCCGTCGTGCGCGAGCTGAAGGCGGTCGGCGGCGACCTTAAGGCGCTGCGCCTCGCACTCACCGGACATGAGCGCGGTCCGGAGCTTGCAGCCGTCATCGCCGCATTGCCGCGCGACGAGCTGCTGCGGCGGTCCGTAGGCTGACTCCGGTGCGCCTGTACAACACGCTTTCGCGGCAGGTCGAGGAGCTTCCGCCGCTGCCCGGCCCGATCCGGATGTACTTCTGCGGGCCGACCGTCTATGCCCGCGCCCACGTGGGCAATGCGATCCCGTTCGTCGTGCCGATGTGGCTGCGCGCCTGGCTGCGGCTGCGCGGCTACCACGTGACCTTCGTCCACAACATCACGGACGTCAACGACAAGATCTACGACGCCGCGCCGGGGAAGAGCGCGCAGCTCGCCGCGCAGGCGACCGAGTGGTATCTGCAGGACACGGGCGACCTCGGCCTCGGCATGCCCGATCTGCTCCCGCGGGCGACGGAGACGATCCCGCAGATCGTCGCGTTCATCGAGAAGCTGATCGAGCGTGACTTCGCATACGTCGTCGACGGGGACGTCTACTTCCGCGTCGCGCGCGACCCCGAGTACGGCCGGCTGTCGCGGCAGAAGGTCGACCAGATGGTGGAGGAGGAGCCGAGCACGGTGAAGGAAGCGCGGCAGGACTTCGCGCTCTGGAAGGCGACGAAGCCGGGCGAGGACACGTCGTGGGACTCGCCGTGGGGCCGCGGCCGGCCTGGGTGGCACATCGAATGCTCGGTGATGGCCGAGGAGGCCTTCGGCCCGGTGTTCGAGATCCACGGGGGCGGGCTCGATCTCGTCTTCCCGCATCACGAGAACGAGCTCGCGCAGTCGCGCGCGCTCGGCCACGAGTTCGCGCGCATCTGGATGCACAACGGGATGCTTCGCTTCACCGGCGAGAAGATGTCGAAGTCGCTCGGGAACGTGACGACGATTCGCGAGGCGCTCGACGAGTATGGGCGTGAGGCGCTGCTGCTCTTCTTCATGACGGGGCACTGGCGGAAGCCACTCGACTTCTCCGAGACGACGATGGCGCAGGCGGCCGCGCAGGTCGAACGGCTGCGCAACGTCTTCCGCTCGCCGAGCGAGCCGGTCGGGGATTGGGCGGCGTTCGAGGCGGCGCTCGACGACGACTTCAACACGCCCGAGGCGCTCGCGCTCATGCACGGCTGGCGCGATCACGATCTCCTGCGCCGCGCGCTGGCGGTCTTCGGGCTCGAGTCGCTTGCGGAGTCGGTGGAAGCTCCCGCGCACATCGTCTCGCTCGCGGAGCAA
>DATGEH010000092.1:0-5387 GCA_035310325.1 Gaiellaceae bacterium | reverse complement strand
GGCGGGGAAATACCTCTTCCCATTCCGAACAGAGAAGTCAAGCTCGCCAGGGCCGATGGTACTCGGAGGGCAACCTCCCGGGAGAGTAGGTCGCCGCCGATTTCTTTCACGAAAGGCCGCCGCGAGGCGGCCTTTTCTTTTGCGCCTACGCCGGCAGCGTGAGGCTGTCGAGGTCGCGCGGGTAGTACGTCAACCACTCGACGCCGTCGTCGGTGACCGCGATCGTGTCGGAGTGGCGGAAGCCGCCGAGCTGCGGCGCATAGAGACCGGGCTCGACCGTGAACACCATGCCGGGACGGATCTCGGTCCGGTCGCCGCGGTCGAGGAACGGCCCCTCGTGGTAGCGCATCCCGATCGCGTGGCCGACGTGGTGGCGCCAGTTCTCCCACAGGCCGTGCTGCTCGTAGTACGCGCGGACAGCTTCGTCGACCGCGGAGCACGGCGCGCCGGGCCGGATCGTTTCGATCGCGAGGTCTTGCAGCGCGACCATGTGCTCGAACATCCGCCTCTGCTCGTCGCTCGGCGACCCGATCACCATGGTGCGCTCGAGCTCGGAGTGGTAGCCCCACACCGGCGCCGACGCCCCGGTGACGAGCACGTCGCCGGCCTGGAAGACGATGTTGTTCCCGTGCGCGTGCGGGATCGAGGCATTGCGGCCGATCTGCCCGCGGTAGCCGGCGATCGCGCCGTTGTAGTACGGGCTCTGGCCGCGATACATCGGTCCGATCGCGTCGAGCATCGCGTGCGTCGCCTCGTTCGACGCGCGCGTCTCTACCTCGGTCTCGGTCATCCCGACGCGCGTGTAGCGCTGCAGGAGCGTATGGGCGAGGTTCGCCCACTTGCAGCTCTCGCGCAGGAGCTCGATCTCGGCGGCGCTCTTGATCGCCATCTGGTCCTCGACGAGGTCGGCGACATGCGTCCACTCGCCGAGCGAAGGCCCGCGATACCCGAAAACCCACGGATAGCCGTCGTGGTCGGCGCCGAGCTTCCCGGCGCTGCCGAGTGCGGAGAGCAGCTCGCGCAGGCCCTCCATCGGGTGCCGCTCACCCGGGTACTCGTCGTAATGCGAGACCTCCTGCACCGCCGTGTTCGCGCGCGCGTGCTCGAGCTCGAGGCGCGGCACGAGCAGCCCGCCGCGCCCGTCGGCCGCCAGTGCGAACGCGATCGGACGCTCGGTAGGGATGAAGAAGAAGCCTGTGTAGTAGTGGACGTAGTCGGGGTTGAAGAGCACCGCGCCGGTGAGCCCGCGCTCCCCGAGCTTCGCCGCGAACGCATCCCGCCGGCCGGCGAATTCGGCGTCCGTGATCCTCATGCCGCCGCCTGCGACGAATCGAGCGCCCGCAGCCGGCGCACGCGCTCCTCGACCTTCGGGTGCGTGACGAACAGCGCGGCGAGACCGACCTCCATGAACGGGTTGAACGGCCACAACGGCTCGGTCGCGGGGCTGGCCTGGAAGTCGACGAGCTCCGCCGCCTGCTCCATCCGTCCGAGCGCGTCCGCGAGCCCGTGCGGCGATCCGCACAGCGCGGCGGCCTCGCGGTCGGCCTCGAACTCTCGCTTCGGCGACAGCAGCAAGTGCACGCAGGCCGCCGAGACGGGGCCGAGCACGAACAGCAACCCGCGCTGCAACCAGCCGCCGACGCGGCTGAGCTCGATCAGCGACGCGGCGAGGACGACGACCGCCGTCTGCAACGCGACGTCGCGGTGCTTCACGTGCGCAAGCTCGTGCGCCAGCACGCCTTCGAGCTCGGCCGGCGGGCACGCCACCAGGCAGCCCGAGCTGACGGCGATCGCCGACGACGTCGGCCCGCGGCCGGTCGCGAGCGCGAGCGGCAGACCGTCCGGAATCAGATAGAGCCGCGGCTTCAGCACGTGTGCCTGCGCGGCGAGGCGCTCGACCGTCGAATGCAGGAGCGGCGCCTCGGCGATCGGCAACTCGCGCGCACGCACCATGCCGAGAACGACGCGGTCGAACGTCCAATACGCGCCGCCGACGAGGAGCAGCGCGCAGAAGACGAAGATCGACAGCAGCCGCACGCCGCCGAGCGCCCAGCCTGCGAGCGCGAGCACGCCGGTGATGCCGGTGAGCAGCAGCCACGCCTTGAGGATGTTGCGGGCCGCGATCAACCGGCCACCTACGTCTCTTCGGGTTCGTCCCGCCCGTCGTCGTCCATCAACCCGCGCGGCGGCCAGTCTTCGTTCTGCTGGGCGTCGCAACGGCTCGAGCAATGGAGCGAGGCGATGTTCTGGAGCGGCACGAGGATGTGCCCGTTCAATTCGATGTGCGCGACCTCATCGACGTAGCAGTACGCGGTGAGCACGCCTTCCTGATACTCGCCGCCGAAGAGCGCGACCTCGACCTGCTCTCCCTTGTACTTGCCCGTGTAGTCCTCCACGCCCAAGTCACTCTACCGCCCTGAAGATGCCGTCCTCGTGTGCCACGGCCCAGACGGAGCAGTTCTCGATCACGGGCAATGCAAACCCCGAGACGGCCGCCTGGATGCGTCGCACCGAGCCTCCGTGTGTGACGACGACGACGCGCTCGCCCGGGTGGCGCTCGACGATGCGGGCGATCGCGCGCAGCGTGCGGTCGCGGTGGGCCTCGGTCGTCTCGCCCTCGAACTCGACCGTCAGCCGCTCGTCGCCCGTGAGCCCCTCCCACGTGCCCCAGTTCTTCTCCCGCAGGTCCGGATCGACGACGACGGGAACGCCGACCCGCGCGCCGACGATCTCCGCCGTCTCCTTCGCGCGCGCGAGATCGCTCGAGTAGATCGCCGCGATGTCCTCGCCGGCGAGCCGGTCGGCGAGCGTGCTCGCCTGCCGCCGGCCGTAGTCGTTGAGCGGCCGGTCGGTGTGGCCCTGCAGCTTCCCTTCCGCGTTCCAGTCGGTCTCGCCGTGGCGGACGAGGAGCAGCGTCGTCATGCAACTAAGGTAATCGCCGCATGGATCTCGGACTGCACGACAAGGTGTGTCTCGTCACCGGCTCGACCGCCGGCATCGGCGCCGAGACGGTGAAGCTGCTCGCGGCCGAGGGCGCGAAGGTCGTCAGCACGGGACGCAGCGGCGACGGACCGGGAGACCTACACGTGCAAGTCGACCTGTCGAAGCCGGGGGAGCCGGAGCGCGCGGTGCGCCAGGCGGAGGAGAGCTTCGGACGCCTCGACGTGCTCGTCAACAACGTCGGCGGCACCGACATCCGCAAGCTCGAGGAGCTGACGGACGCCGACTGGCAGACGTCGTTCCAGCTCAACCTCATGAGCGCGATTCGCGCGACGCAGGCTGCGCTGCCGGGGATGCGCGCGCGCGGCGGGACGATCGTGAACGTGTCGTCCACCGCGGCGAAGCGGCCGTCGACGTCGATGCCCGACTACTCGGTGATGAAGGCCGCGCTGCTCTCGTTCTCGCGCCTCGTCGCGGATCTCTATGCTAGGGACGGCGTTCGCTGCAACGCGGTCACGCCCGGCCCGACCGCGACCGAGGCATGGCTCGGCGAAGGCGGGCTCGCCGACCAGCAGGGCGACCGCGACGACGTGCTCGCGAAGGTCGCTGCCGGACGGCCGCTCGGCCGGCTCGCGCAGCCCGAGGAGATCGCCGCGGTGATCGTGTTCCTCTGCTCGCCCGCGGCGAGCTACGTCACCGGTGCAGCGTGGAGCGCCGACGGCGGAACCGTCCCGATCATCGTCTAGGCAGCGTCGGGCCCTCGGGCTAGGCTGGCTGCGGTATGCCGGAACTGGCCGGACGGGTCGCTGACGCCTTCGAAACCCTCGTGCGCGAGCACGAGGAGCGCTGGTTGTCGCCCCTTGCCGTGCGGTCGTATGAGAGCCGCGGACGGAACCTCCCCGAGGAGGAGTGCCGCCTGCGGACACCGTTTCAGCGCGACCGCGATCGCATCGTCCACTCGAAGGCGTTTCGCCGCCTGCGTCACAAGACGCAGGTGTTCGTCGATCCCGACGGCGACCACTTCCGCACACGCCTCACGCACACGCTCGAGACGACCGGAATCGCGCGCGGCGTCGCGCGGGCGCTGCAGCTGAACGAGGACCTCGTCGAGGCGATCGGGCTCGGCCACGACCTCGGCCATCCGCCGTTCGGCCATGCAGGCGAGCAGGCGCTCGACGAGCTGCTGCGCGAGCGCGGCGCCGCGGGCTTCCGCCACAACGAGCACTCGCTGCGTGTCGTCGAGCGGCTCGAGCGCGACGGCCGCGGGCTCAACCTCGCGTGGGAGGTGCGCGACGGGATCCTCCACCACACGGGCGAGGGCGAGCCGTCCACGCTCGAAGGGAAGATCGTTCGCATCGTCGACCGCGTCGCGTACATCAACCACGACATCGACGACGCGATCCGCGCCGGCGTCCTCGCGCAGGAGGATCTTCCGCGCGAGGAGATCGCCACGCTCGGCGACACCGGCTCGCGGCGCATCGACACGCTCGTGCACGACCTCGTCGAGACGTCGTCCCAGGCCGGCGACATCGTCCAGAGCGACGAGATCGGCGATGCGATGCTGTCGCTCCGTGCATTCATGTTCGAGCGCGTGTATCTCAAGCAGGACCACGCGCAGCTGCGCGCGACCGTGCGGCGAGTCTTCGAGGACCTCGTGGACCGGCGCGGGCTCGACGTGCAGGAGGCGACCGACTATCTCGCGGGCATGACCGATCGCTTCGCGCTGGCGTACGACTGATGGCGCGGATCAAGGACAGCTCGGTCGAACAGGTCAAGTCGGCCGCCGAGATCCTGCCCCTCGTCGAGGACTACGTGCGGCTGCGCAAAGCGGGTGGCACGTACAAGGGCCTCTGCCCGTTCCACCAGGAGAAGACGCCGAGCTTCACGGTCTCGCCGGCGCGCGGCACGTTCAAGTGCTTCGGCTGCGGCGAGGGCGGCGATGCGATCACGTTCGTCTCGAAGCTCGAGGGGGTCGACTTCGTCGGCGCGATCGAGTCGCTCGCGAAGCGCTTCGGCGTCGCACTCGAGTACGAGGAGATCTCGCCCGAGGCCGAGCGCGCGCGCAAGCGCAAGGAGCGCCTCAACCAGCTGCTCGAGCGCGCGACCGTGTTCTACGAGCGCGTCCTGTGGGAGAGCGAGCACGGCGCGTTCGCGCGCGAGTACCTCGCATCGCGGGGCCTCGGCGAAGAGGTGAGCAGGCAGTTCCGTCTCGGCTACGCGCCCGGCGGGCCGACGCTCGCGCGTCGCGCGCAGCAGGAGGGCTATGAGCGCGAGGAGCTGCTCGCGGCCGGGCTCTCGAACCGCCGCGGGAACGACTACTTCTCGCAGCGGATCGTTTTCCCGCTCGCCGACGCCCGCGGGCGCGTGCTCGGGTTCCAGGCGCGCAAGCTCCGCGAGGACGACCCGCTGCAGGCGAAGTACGTGAACTCGACCGAGAGCGACTTCTT
>DATGEH010000091.1:0-2428 GCA_035310325.1 Gaiellaceae bacterium | reverse complement strand
CGATCGGAAACGTCTTCCTGCACGAGGCGGTCGCCCGCTGGATCGTCGACCTCGTGCGCGCGACGCGCCACCTCGAGATCGTCGCGATCGGCAGCTCCGTGCGCGGAACGCTCGCGCTCAACCGCGCCGCGCGCGCGTGGGCAGTTCTCCATTCGCGCCGTTACGTCACGCCGGAGGATGTCGAGCAGCTGTTCGTGCCCGTGCTCGCTCACCGCATCCTCTTCCGTCCGAGCTTCCTCGCCGAGCTGCGCGATCGCGGGTGGAACGCCGCGACGGCCGACGTGCGCGCGCGCTGCCTCGAAGTCGCGCCGAAGCCGGGCTTCGACATCGACCTCGACGTTCCGGCCGCAGCGACGGCGTAGGCACCCGATGGCCGCGGTCTTTCCGCTCGTTCCGCGGCGCCGCGTGATCGGCCTCGCATTCGGCGGCGTGCGCAGCGTCCGCCGTGGCGTCGGCTCGGACGTCGCGAGCACACGCGAGTACCGCCCCGGGGACGACGTCGCCTGGATGGACTGGGCCGCGTCGGCGAAACTCTCGGCCGCGCGCACCACCGACGAGTTCATCGTGCGCGAACGGTTCGCCGACGAGTCTCCGCGCGTCGTGACGCTGTGCGACCGGCGTCCGTCGATGTCGGTGACCGCGTCGCCTCTCCGCCGCCTCGACAAGCCGCAGGCGATTCTCGATGCGATCGAGCTCATCAGCGCGAGCGCGGCGGCCGCACGCAGCCTCACCGGGTACCTCGACTACGCCAAAGGCGAGCCGTACTGGATACCGCCGCGGAGCGAGGCGCGCGCAGAGCCCGGCCTGTTCGACCGCACCTTCGACGCGCCGCCCGACACGGTCACCACCGGCCTCGACTTCCTCGGCGAACACCGTCGCGACCTGCCGACGCAGGCGTTCGTCTTCGTGATCTCCGACTTCGCGGTGCGTCCCGACCTCTCGGTGTGGCAACGCGCGCTCGAGCATCGCTGGGAGATCGTCCCGGTAATCGTCCAGGACCGCGTGTGGGAGCGCAGCTTCCCGGACGTCGGCGGCGTCGCGATTCCGTATGCCGACGTCACGACGGGCAAGGTCGTTCCCGTGCACCTTTCTCGCAACGAAGCCGCGCGCACGCGCGAGCGGCATGAGGCGGCGTGGGACGATCTGCTGAACGGCTTCCGTACGCTCGGCATCGAGCCCGTCGTCGTGCACGAGCATGGGCTCGGCGAGGTGCTCAACGCCTTCCTGCGCTGGGCCGACCTGCGCGTGATGTGGCGGGGGGCGGTCGCGTGAAGCGCGTGCTCGTCGTCACGCTCGCGATGCTCGCAACTGCCGCGCCGGCGTATGCCCTGTCGCCGATTCCGACGCCGCCGAACTTCCCGTCCGGCTCCTCCGTCGGCGAAGGCGTCCCGCTGAAGGCGTACGCGTCGGTCACGCCGCAGGTGCAGCTTTTCGGCGCCCCGGTAACCGCAACGCTCGCAATCGTCGCCGACACGAAGTGGGTCGACACCGCGCGCCTGCAGGTCACGTCGAGCTTCGTCCCGTACAAGCCGGTCGCGCCGCCGACGGTCACGCGCCTGCAGGTCGGCCGCTTCGCGCAGATCACGTGGCGCTGGACGCTCCGCTGCCTCACGTCGCCCTGCGTCCCGCGCGTCCCGCCGAGCGACCGTGTCCACGTCTTCACGTTCCATCAGGCGCACATCCGCTATCTCGCGACGAACGGCAAGCCGGAGTACGAGCTGGCGACGAACTGGCCGGTGCTCGAGGTCTACTCGCAGCTCAACGTCGCGACGGTTGACGAGGTGCTCGGTAGCGGGAAGCTGCGCTGGCTGTTCCACCTCACGCCGCTGGCGGCGCCGACGTATGCGCGATCGCCGGCACTGCTCTTCTGGCTCGCGCTCGGTCTCGGTCTCGCGTTCTTCGCCGGCGCCGCGTTCTTCGGCTGGCGCGTGTACCTCGTTCTCCGACCGCCGGCGACGGCAGCGCTACCGACCGAGCGGGGCACGCCACTCGAGCGCGCCCTCGCAGTGCTTGCGTACGCGCACGAGCGCGGCGACGAGACGCTGCAGCGCAAAGCATTCGAACGGGTAGCCGACGAGCTCGGCATCGAGACGACGCTGCCCGAGGTCGACGAGCTCACGCGCACGGCGCGCGAGTTCGCCTGGTCGTCACGCACGCCGGCCGACGACGAGATCGAGGTCTTCGCGGAGCAGGCGCGCGAGACCGGAAAGCGGGACGAATGAGGCTTCCGACCGTCAGCCGCGAGGGCGCAGTCCCGCTCGCGGGGTTGCCCGATCTCGAAAACGCTGAGCGCCGCACGTCGGTCATGCGGCTCGCACTGGCGTTCGGGCTTGCAGCGACGCTGGCCGGCCTCGTGCTCGTCTCCCGCTCCGCCGGCGCCGGCCGCGCCGCCGTCTTCCCCGAAGGCACGAGCACCGGCGTCGTCGCG
>DATGEH010000090.1:0-6326 GCA_035310325.1 Gaiellaceae bacterium | reverse complement strand
GGACGCTGTCGGCGTCTGCACGACGTCGACGCCCGCAGGCGCCGGGACGGCGAGGTTCGCCGCGAGCAACGTCACGTGCGCGCCGCGCCGGTGCGCCTCGGCGGCGAGGGCGACGCCCATGCGGCCGGACGAGCGGTTGCCGACGAAGCGGACGAGATCGATCGGCTCGCGCGTCCCGCCGGCAGATACGAGCACGCGCTTGCCGCGCAACGGCCCCGTGCCGCCGAGCAGCTCGTCGATCGCGCGCACGATGTCCTCCGGCTCCGCCATCCGCCCTACGCCGAGCTCGCCCTCCGCGGTCTCGCCTTCGTCCGGCCCGATGAATGCGACACCCCGTGCGCGCAGGGTCTCCGCGTTCGCGCGAGTCGCGCGGTGCGACCACATGCGCGGGTTCATCGCCGGCGCGACGAGCGTGGGACCGCGATGTGCGAGCGCCGCCTCGGTGAGGACGTTGTCGGCGAGCCCATGCGCGAGCTTCGCCAGCGTGTTCGCCGTGCACGGCGCGACGACGAGCAGGTCGGCGCGCGTGAGATGAAGATAGACGTCGTCGCCGGGCGGCCGCCGCGCGAGAGCGCGGAAGGTCTCTGCGGTGACGAAGCGCTCCGCGCCGGGGGTCACGAGCGGGACGACGTCGTGGCCGCGCTTCACGAGCAGGCGGCAGACCTCGCACGCCTTGTAAGCGGCAATGCCGCCGGACACGCCGAGCAGGATCCGGGCCATGCCGGGAATGATGCCTGTGGTGAAGAGCTTCGTTCGTCCCGACGGCCGCTGCTTCGTTCGCGATCCCGATGCCGAATCGCTCGCGGCGGTCACGCATGACGTCTACTGCAGCGTGGACGAGAGCCAGATGGAGCCGTATCTGGCACTCGGCTTCGCAGTTCATCGCCGCGAGGGCGAGTATCTCGTCCCGACTGTCGCGAAAGGCGAGCGCCCGGACGGGATCAGCTTCCGTCGCGCTGACGAGATCGACGAAGGGACGCTGCGCACGCTCGACAACGAGCTACGGCAAGACGTGCCCGGCACCGACGGCTGGCGCTGGGATGTCTCGGGCTTCCACGAAGAGACGTACGAGTCGCCGCATTTCGACCCGGCGACGTATCTCGTCGCGGTCGACGACGCGGCTCGCGAGGCGGTCGGCATCGTTCGCGTCTGGATGCGCCCGAACGAACCGAAGCTCGGCTTCATCGGCGTGACGGCCGCATATCGGCGTCGCGGCATCGCACTCGCTCTCCTGGCCGCGGTGTTCGCGGAGCTTCGCGCGCGCGGCGTCGATGAAGTGACGACGACGATCGACGAGGCGAATATTGCGTCCCGCGCGCTGCTCGAGGGACTCGGCGCCCGCCGGACAGGAACGTCGGTCGAGCTACTTAGGTCTTGGAGTAGTCGTACGTGAGGAGGCCCTCGGAGACTTCCTCGAGCGCCATCGTCAGGTAGTTCTTCGAGCGCGACTCCACCAGCGGCGGCGGATTGTCGTCGAAGGTGCCCTCGCCGAGCTGGTGGTGGTAGTTGTTGATCTGCCGTGCGCGCTTGGCGGCCACGATGACGAGCGCGTAGCGCGAGTCCACGTTTTGGAGCAGATCGTCTACGCGAGGATGGATCATGGCCGCGACATGGTACCGGCAGGCGCCAAAAGCCCGCGGACCAGCTCGGTGAGCTCTTCGACGGCCCTTCCCAGCTCGTCGTTCTCGACGACGTAGTCGAACTCGTCGGCCTGGTCGAGCTGCCGGCGCGCGAGGTCGATGCGCTCGCCGATCTCACCCGTGCTCTCGGTCGCGCGCTCGCGCAGTCGGCGCTCGAGCTCCTCGACTCGTGCCGACACGAAGATCGTCACCGCGCCGGGCACCTCGCGCTTCACGCGCAGCGCACCTTCCGTCTCGAGCTCGAGCAGCGGCACGCTGCCCGCCGCCTGGATGCGGTCGATCTCGGAGCGCAACGTCCCGTAACGATGGCCGGAGACGTACGTCACGTACTCGAGCATCTCGCCGCCCTCGATCTTCTCGAGGAACCCGTCCGGCGTGAGGAAGTGGTACTCACGGCCATCCACCTCACCGGGCCGCAGGTCGCGCGTCGTCGCCGAGACGGCCGCTGAGACACCCGGAACGCGCTTCAGCACCTCGCGGATCAGCGTTCCCTTGCCGGCGCCGGAAGGCCCGGTGACGACGATGACCGTGGGAATCTGCCTAGTGGTCACGGCCGCACGTACGGCTGTCTGCGCGGCCGGCTGCAAACCTGCGCATGACTGCGTCCTCGGTCGGTCGCATGCCGAAGGCATGCAGCCTCCCTGCGTCCTTGTCCTGCTTGGTTTTCGCTCGGCCGCCCAGGAGCGTACGCACGGCCGCAACCACTAGCGGTTGAAGAGCTCAATGAGCTCCGAGCGCTGGCGATCGGAGAGCCCGCCGACGGTCTTCGACTGGCTGATGCGGCACGTGTTCAAGAAGCGCGCGGCTTTCACGCGCCCGAACTTCGGCACCGCCATCAGGATGTCGATCACCTTCGCCGTCGACACGTACTCGGGCGGAGCGCCGAGCACTTTCTCGATGCGCACGCGTCCGTCCTTGAGGTCCTTCTTCAGCTTCGCGCGCTTCACTCGAACGTCGTTTGCGCGCTTCAGCGCATCCATGCGTTGATCGAGTGAGCGGACGGGTGCGTGTGCTTGCGTCTTGGTCGCCGTCGGCATGAGCGCCCGATACTACCAACGTGCCGACGACGATCAAGCGAGGACTCTCGACCCCACCTCGATGGTGTCGGCAGCGTGTGCGAGTGCAAACACGTCGTCGAGGTGCACCTGGGCGAGCTCGCCGCGGATGCGCGCGGCTGCATCCGGATCTGAGAAGAGGATCGTCCCGAGCGCGACGCCCTTCGCCCCGCAGGCCACGAAGTCGACGACGTCGGCGCCGCTCGCGATGCCTCCCATGCCCACGATCGGGAGCTTCGTTGCGGCATAACACGCAAAGACAGCGGCGAGCGCCACCGGCTTCAACGACGGCCCGGAGAGGCCGCCGGTGACGCGGCCGAGCACCGGCCGGTGCGTCCGCGGATCGAGCGCAAGCCCGCGCAGAGTGTTGACGAGCGACAGCCCGTCCGCCCCTGCGCCGGCGACCGCCGACGCGACGGCGGCGATGTCCGGGTGGGCCGCGGACAGCTTGGCGTACAGCGGAAGCGGCGTCACAGCGCGGCAGGCGGCGACGATCTCGGCCGCCGACTCGGGCGCCTCGTCGACGTTCGGGCAGGACAGGTTGAGCTCGATCGCCGCGACGTCGTCGAGCGCGGCGCAGGTGTCCGCATAGTCCTGCGCGCAGAAGCCTCCGACCGAGATCCAGAGTGGAAGCTCGAGCTCCCTGAGGCGAGGGAGGTTGTCGGCGAGGAAGCGTTCGCGCCCCGGATTCGCGAGGCCGATCGAGTTGAGCATCCCGTGCGCGACCTCGGCAATGCGCGGCGCCGCGTTCCCCTCCCTCGGCAGCGGGGTGATCGTCTTCGTCACGAAGGCGTCGAGCTGACGGGCGACCTCGGGCGCCACGAGCGCGTCGAGGCAGCCGGACGCGTTAAGCAGCCGCAAGGAGGACCGGTCCTTCCACACAGAGGCGCTTCATGTGCCCGTCGATCTCGACTGCGCACCCGTAGCACGCGCCGTAGCCGCACGCCATCGGGGCCTCCCAGGCGAGCTGCGCTCCGGGGCAGAGCGCCGCGACCGCATGGAGCATCGGCTCCGGGCCGCACGCGAGCACGTCGTGACCCGGCGCGATCGCCGCGGTGACGAAGGTCGGCTCGACGACGACCTCGGCGCCGGGCAGGAGCGCCGCCGCCTCGGCGTAGCGCTCGTCGCGGAAGCCGAGCACGGCCGGCGGGAAGCGCAGCGCCTCCGACAGGTACGGGAGCGGGGCCATGCCGATGCCGCCTCCGACGAGCAGCGGGCGCTCGACGTCGAGGCGATACCCGTTGCCGAGCGGACCGAAGACGTGGATGTGCTCGCCGGCATCGAGCGCGCAGAGCGCTTCGGTGCCGGGCCCGATCGGGTCGATGAGGAACGCGAGCTCGCGCTCGGGTGCGAGACAGAGCGACAGCGCGCGGGGAAGCAGGCGGCCGGGCGCCTCGAGCATGAAGAACTGGCCGGGCACGCCAGGGTCCATTCCGCCGCGGTCGAGCCGCAGCAGCGTGTACGGGCCGACCGGCTCGCGGCCGGCGACCCTAAGCCGTTCGCGTCTCGGCATCGATCCGCTCCTGGAGCGAGACGGCTTGCTCGGCACGCGCGTTCGCGATCGCATGCACAGCGGCCGCCGCGCCGGAGATCGTCGTGATGCAGGGAACGCGCCGCGTCAACGCCGCCTCGCGGATCGCGTAGCCGTCCGAGCGCGCGTTGCGACCTTCGGGCGTGTTGATGACGAGATCGCAGCGCCCGCGCCGAATCAGGTCGACGACGGTGAGCTCGTCGCCCTGAGCCTCGCTCAGCTTGCGCAGCACCTCGACCTCGAGGCCCGCGCCGGCGAGCGTCGCCGCCGTTCCCTCCGTCGCGAAGAGCCTGAAGCCGAGCCCGCTGAGCGTCGCCGCGATCGGGACGGCCTCCTTGTGCTGCACGGGACGGACGGAGAGGAACACCGAGCCCGACTGCGGCAGCGCGCGGCCCGCGGCGCGCTCGGCCTTCGCGAGTGCCGTCGGCAGGTCGGCCGCGCTGGCCATGACCTCGCCGGTCGAGCGCATCTCCGGGCCGAGTACGGGGTCGCTGCCGGGGAAACGCGCGAACGGCAGGACCGCCGCCTTGACGCTCCACTGCTTCGGCGGCCGCTCCGGCGGCAGCCCGAGATCGGGGATGCGTGCGCCGGCCGACAGGCGGCACGCCGCCGCGACGAGTTGGATGCCCGTCGCCTTGCTCACGAACGGCACCGTGCGCGACGCGCGCGGGTTCGCCTCGATGACGTAGACGTCGCCGTTCTCGGTCACGCCGAACTGGACGTTCAGCAGGCCGACGACGCCGAGCGAGCGCCCGAGTACGCGCACGGTGCGCTCGATCTCCTCCGTCTGGGCCGGGCTGAGACCAGGCGCGGGCAGCACGCACGCGGAGTCGCCGGAGTGGATACCGGCCTCCTCGACGTGCTGCATGACGGCGGCGATGTATGCCTCGGTGCCGTCGCACAATGCGTCGACGTCGACCTCGACCGCATCCTCGAGGAAGCGGTCGACGAGCACGCGGCTGAGGACCGGCACTTCGCGCACCTCCTCGTCGGTGAAGCAGACGCGCATCGCACGGCCGCCGAGGACGTATGAGGGGCGGATGAGCACCGGGTAGCCGATCTCGTTCGCGACCGCGACCGCTTCGTCGCCCGACGAGGCCATCCCCACGCCGGCGAGCGCACGTCGTGCGCGCGCAGGAGGCCGGCGAAGCGCTCGCGGTCCTCTGCGAGATCGACCGCGTCGTACTGCGTGCCGAGGATGCGGTATCCAGCCTCCTCGATCGCGCGTGCGAGCTTCAGCGGCGTCTGCCCGCCGAACTGGATGACGACGCCGTCGGGCCGCTCACGGTCGCAGATCGCCAGCACCGACTCGGCGTCGAGCGGCTCGAAGTAGAGGCGGTCGGAGGTGTCGTAGTCGGTGGAGACGGTCTCCGGGTTGCAGTTGACCATCACCGACTCGTAGCCGAGCTCGCGGAAGCTCGCGACAGCGTGGACGCAGCAGTAGTCGAACTCGATCCCCTGCCCGATGCGGTTCGGGCCCGAGCCGAGAATGACGACGCGCGGCTTGTGCGCCGCCGGCGGAGGCTCGTCGGCCTCGCCCCACGTCGAGTAGTAGTAGTTCGAGGAAGCTTCTACCTCGGCCGCGCACGAGTCGACACGTCGGTAGACGGGGCGGACACCGCAATCGCGCCGCCGCGCACGGACGGTCGCCTCGGGCACGTCGGCGGCGGCGGCGATGTCGGCGTCGGAGAGCCCGAGCCGCTTCAGGCGCAGCCAGTCGTCGGCGACGTAGGCGTCGATTCCGTCGACGACCTCGAGCAGCGTCTCCTGGATGCGGGCGACCTCCTCCTGGAAGAACGGGTGCGCGTCGTCGGGGAGGTCGGCGAGCGTCTGCCACGGCGTCGCCGCGCCGCTGTCGAGCTCGCGCGAGCGCATCGCCTTCAGGAACGCCTCCGCGAACGTGCGCCCGATGCCCATCGTCTCGCCGACCGACTTCATCTGCGTGCCGAGCGTCCGGTCGGCGCCGGGGAACTTCTCGAAGGCGAAGCGCGGGAACTTGACGACGACGTAGTCGAGCGTCGGCTCGAAGCTCGCAGGCGTCGTGCCGGTCAGGTCGTTCGGGATCTCGTCGAGCGTGTAGCCGACGGCGAGCTTCGCCGC
>DATGEH010000089.1:0-4520 GCA_035310325.1 Gaiellaceae bacterium | reverse complement strand
GCCGCGCTCCTCGAGCTGGTCGGTGAGCGTGATCGCGTCGACCGGCTCGCCCTTCGCATACAGCGTGAGCGCGGCGCGATAGACCTTCGCGTGCGACTCCCGGTAGAAGTCGGAGGCGTCGACGATCTCGCTCACGGCGCCGATTGCGCCGGGCGAGATCATCATCGCCCCGAGGACGCTCTCTTCGGCCTCGAGGTTTTGAGGCGGAACGGACGCGTTCGCAGGGACGGGGGCGAGCTGGGCCACTGGTGTCGATTCCAGCACGCGCGCGGCGCTTCCGCCACCTGTTGAAGGGTCGATTCTGACCATGTCTTTTCCGCCCATTTGCAGGGGAATCGACCATGGTTGCAGGGGGGTCGGACGGAGCGGCTGTGGAAGGATACGTCGCTCTACGCGGGAACTTCCCGCGGAGATCCACAGGCCTGTTGAGAGGTGTTAGATCTCTTGGTTCTCGGCAGCGGTTTCGACGTCCGTGTCGAAGTCGTCTGCGGCGGATTCCTCCGCGCGCTCGGCCGGCGTGGGGGTGACCTCTTCCTCGATCAGCTCCCATTCCTCCGCGGCTGCAGACTCCGGCGGCGCCGCGGCCTGCTGGGCCGCGAGCTCCGCGGCCGCCATCGCCTCGAGCTCCGCGTCCGACGGCAGCTCGCCGCCCTCCGGGATGACGAGCGTCTTGACCGCGACCTGCACGTCCTGGAAGAGGTCTATCGGAATCTCGTAGCGGCCGATCCGCTTGATGTTGTCGGTACCGATCTTGCGCCGGTCGACGCGGATCTTCTGCGTCTTCCAGAGCTCGTCGGCGATGTCGGTCGGCGTGACGGAGCCGAAGAGCGAGCCGGTGGGGCCCGCCTTGACCTCGAAGCGGAGCTCGGCCTTCGCGAGCGTGTCGGCGATCGCCTGCGCCTCGTCGGCGGTCTTCGCCTCGTGACGCGCGCGCTGCGCGTCGCGCTTCCCGAGCTCGGCGACGCGCGCGTCGGTCGCCTCTTCCGCCAGCCGGCGCGGCAGGAGGAAGTTGCGCGCGTACCCGCGCGCGACCGAGACGACCTCGCCGCGCAGACCGACCTTCTCGACGTCCTTCAGCAGGATGACTTGCATCAGCGGCGGTCGCTGTTCTTTTCGTCGCGGCGGCCGCGGCCGCCGCTGCGCTCGCGGTCCTCAGCGCCCTCCGCGACGTACGGCAGAAGCGCCATCTCGCGTGCGCGCTTCACGGCCTGCGCGACCTGTACCTGGTGGCGCCGGCATGCGCCGGTGATGCGGCGGCTGCGGATCTTGCCGCGCTCGGAGATGTAGCGGCGCAGCTGGTTGACGTTCTTGTAGTCGACCTCCGCGATCTTCTCCTTGCAGAAGTAACAGTTGCGCCGCCGGATCGGCCCTGCGGGGCCGCCGGGACGTTTCCGCTGCGGTGCCTTCTGTTTCTGTTCTCTCGCCATCTAGAACGGGATGTCGTCGTCGGTGGCGGCCGCCGGGAAGTCGGCGCGCTCCGCCGCCGCGCCGGCCGGCACGAACTGGTTGCCTTCCCCGCCGGGGCTGTCGCCACGGCTGCCGAGGAACTGGACGGTGTCGGCGATGATCTCGACCGCCTGGCGCTTCGTGCCGTCCTGGGCCTCCCATTCGCGCCAGTCGAGCCGTCCGTCGACGCCGACCGGGCGGCCCTTCGAGAGGTACTGGGCGCAGCTCTCGGCCTGGTTGCCCCAGACGGTGACGTCGAAGTAGTTCGGCTTGTCGCCCCACTCGCCGGTGGTCGAGTCCTTCTGCCGCGTGTTGACGGCGACGCGCAGCTTGCAGACCGAGGTTCCGCTCGGCGTGGTGCGCAGCTCGGGGTCCTTCGTCAGGTTGCCGACGAGCACGACGCGATTGATGTTGGCCATGGTGCTCTATTCCTCCTCGTCCGAACGTGTGTTCGCCGCAGGGTACTCGTCGGGGATGACATCCTCTTCGACCGCCGCCACGGGGGCGGCGACGGGGACCGGAACAGGCGTGTCGTCGCGGGGCGCGCTCGTGCGCGAGCCCTCGATGTGGCGCGTCGCGAGATGGCGCAGCACCGCGTCGTCGATCTTCAGCACGCGCGAGACCTCGTCGAGCGTCTCGCCCGGGGCCTCGAAGACGACGAGGTGGTATACGCCCTCGGGCTTCTTGTCGATCTCGTACGCAAGCCGCCGCCGGCCCCACGCGTCGTGGCTGCGCCACGTGCCGCCGCCGTTCTCGACGAGCGTGCGGACGCGCTTGATCAGGTCGTCCTGCCGCGCCTCGGCCTGCTCGGGGTCCAGCATGAGCAAGATCTCGTACGTCGTCACAGTCCCGAGTTCACCACCTTCCCACGGTCTGAGTCGGCCCCGACTGCCTGCGCCGCTCGGGACGGAACGGCGCGTTGACGGGGCAGGAAGCGGGGCCACTGTAGCATCGCGCCCGTGAAACGGCTCTTCGGATGGCTTGCAGGTGCAGTCGGTGCGGGCGCTGCGTACCGCGCGCTGCGACGCAAGCCGGAGACGACGGTTTCGCCCGCCGACGAGCTGCGCGCGAAGCTCGCAGAGACACGGGAAGCGGAGGCAGAGCCGGAACCTGGGCCGGCGGCCGAGCCGCTCGATCCCGACGCGCGGCGGCGTGAGGTGCACGAGGCCGGGCGCGCGGCGATCGACGAGCTGCGCGGCGAATAGCGACTCGCTAGTCTCCGGCTACGGAGCTGGGGAAGTGGCAGTGGAGCCGCAGCCCCTGTCTGCCCCGGCTCCCCTGCTGCGGCGACGGAGCGGCGCCGGAGTCGAACCGACCTACCGCCGGGTTACGACGGCGTACAGGTTTTGAAGACCTGCTGGGCCACCAGGCCCGGCCGCTCCGCGACACACGATAGGGAGGATCAGCTCGTGAGGTAGCCCGTGTCCCAGCCGGACGGCGTGCCGCCGCCGATCGAGAGCACGACGGTGCTCGCCTCGGTCGCGACGGCGACTCTCTCCGCCTCCGGATCGCTAATCCACACGAGCGTCCCAGCAGGCGCGGCGCACTCGTCGCCCGCAATCGTGAAGACCGCGTTGCCGCTGAGGACGAAGTACAGCTCGGGGTCGCCGCTCCCGCTCTCGGTGTGACGCTTGATCACCTCATCGCCCTCGGCGCCACGCCATGCGTTGATCCCGAAGGTGTTGATGTCGAAGTGATGGCGGATCGGCGCCCAGTAGGGCCACTTCTCCGCGGCGATCTCGTCGATGTGCGTGGCCTGGTAGCCGCTCATGACTCGAATCGAGACAGTAGATCCTCGGGTGGGAGCTGTGCAAGGGACTCGACGAAGAGGTCGGCCCGGTCGAGCGCGTACGTGCGCGTGACCGCGTTCGGCACGGCCACGCAGAAGATCCCGGCCGCCTGCGCCGCACGGATCCCGTTCAGGGAGTCCTCGAAGGCGATCGCCTCCGCCGCGGCGACTCCGAGCAGGTCGAGCGCCTCGAGGTAGAGGTCCGGCCGAGGCTTCGCACGCGACGCATCGTGGTCGGCGGCGACGATCGCGTCCCAGCCCACGGTCTGCTCGAGGCGCGCGAGGTGCATGTGGATCCACCGCTGTGACGAGCTCGACACGATCGCCCGCTTCAGCCCGCGCCGCTCCGCTTCGGCGAGATAGTCGGCGATGCCCGGCCGCAGCTCCTCCGCCTCGACGAGCGTGAGCTCGTGCGCGCGCCGGCGCTCGTGAATCGGGTCGTGCTCGAGCGCCGTGCCGACGAGCTCCTCGAGATGGGCCATCGGGTCGAACGAGTCGCGTGACCCCACGTTCGTCGCCCAGCGTTCGAGTGGCAGCTCGTGCCCGTGCTCGCGATAGACGTTCTGCCACGCGGAGAGCGCGGCCGACTCGGTGTCGAGGATCAGCCCGTCGAAGTCGAAGAGGAAGGCGCGGATCGGCACGGCGATGCAGAGTACGCGCGTGGCGATTCTCGGCGTCGACGTCGGCGGAACGTTCACGGACGCCGTTCTGCTCGACGGCGACGTTGTTCGCACCGCGAAGGTTCCGACTGCTGCGCGGCAGGAGGAGTCCGTGCTCGCGGCGGCACGCGCGGTCGGCGCGGAAGGCGTGACGCGGTTCGCACACGGCACGACGGTCGTGACGAACGCATTGCTCGAGCGGCGCGGCGCGCGTACCGCGTACATCGGCAACGAGGGGTTCGAGCAGCTGCTGCACCTCCGGCGCCAGACGCGCGCGCATCTCTATCGGCTGTGCGCGCAACAGCCGGACGCGCTCGTCCCGCTCGACCGCTGCCACGGGGTGCGCGGGCGGCTCGGCCCCGACGGCGAGCTCGAGGCGCTCGACCTCGCGACGCTGCCCGATGTGCGCGACGTCGAGGCGGTCGCTGTCTGCCTGCTCTTCTCGTTCCGCGATTCGGCGCACGAGTCTGCCGTCGCGGATGAGCTGCGCCGCCGGCATCCGCACGTGCACGTCGTCGCGTCGCACGAAGTCGCGCCCGAGTTCCGCGAGTACGAGCGCGCGGCGACGACCGCGGCCGACGCGTACCTCGCGCCGGTCGCCGGCCGCTACCTGCGCGCACTCGCCG
>DATGEH010000088.1:0-5069 GCA_035310325.1 Gaiellaceae bacterium | reverse complement strand
CGGCGACGCTGCCGGCAAGCATCTCTTGTTGCACACGAACGAGGACGGCTTCTCGCGGCTGACCCTCGATGGTGCGGATGTGCCGCTCCCGGGTCGGGGTGTCGTCTCGTCCCCCGTCTTCTCCCCGGACGGCGCGCAGCTTGCGTATGCGTTCTCGACGCCGACGCAGCCGAGCGACGTGTACGTGTTCGACGGTAAGACGACGCGTGTGACCACGAGCGCGGAGCCGGTCGACGGGCTGGTCGAGCCCTCGCTCCATCGTTTCGAGAGCTTCGACGGCGAGTCGATTCCCGTGTTTCTCTTTCTACCGCCGGCCGAGGGGCCGTTCCCCGTCGTCGTCACCGTCCACGGCGGGCCGGAGGCGCAATACCTGCCCGAGTGGCACGTGAACTACGCGCCGTTGACGCAGTACCTCGTGTCGCGCGGCTATGCCGTCGCGGCGCCGAACGTCCGCGGCTCGAGCGGATACGGAAGACGGTACGAGCATCTCGACGACATCCGCCTTCGGATGGACTCGGTGCGCGATCTCGAGTCGCTGCACGGGTGGCTGGACGCACGGCCCGAGATCGACGGCTCCCGCCAGGTCATTTACGGGCGCTCGTACGGCGGATTCATGGTGCTCGCCGCGCTCGCGTTCCAGCCCCAGCTGTGGGCGGCCGGCGTCGAGGCGGTCGGCATCTCGAGCTGGGTGACGTTCCTCGAGAACACCTCCCCTTATCGTCGCAAGGCGCGCGAGCGCGAATATGGCTCGCTCGAGAACGACCGCGAGTTCCTCGCGGAGATCTCCCCGATCACGCACGTCGACGCGATGCGCGCTCCGCTCTTCATCACCCACGGCGCGAACGACCCGCGCGTGCCGCTCTCAGAGTCGGAGCAGATCGCGCACGTGCTGAACGAGAAGGGGATTCGCTGCGAGCTCGTCGTCTACGAAGACGAGGGCCACTCGATCGCGAAGCTCTCCAACCGCATCGACGCGTTCACGCGCGCCGTCGCCTTCCTCGACGAGGTCTTGGAAGACGCCTCGGTACGATGACCGCGTTCGGGCGCCTTGGCCGAGTGGTTAGGCAGCGGCCTGCAAAGCCGTTTACAGCAGTTCGAATCTGCTAGGCGCCTTCGTACCCCTGCGAGGAGGAGCGAGATGGACGATTCGGAGATCCACAGCGAGATCGAGAAGCTCGTCGCCGAGGAGCACGAGCTCTGGGACCGCGAGGCGCCGGGCGACCAGGAGCGGCTCGAGAAGGTGCGCATCGCACTCGATCAGTGCTGGGACCTGCTCCGCCAGCGGCGCGCATACCGCGAGTTCGGCATGGATCCGGAGGCGGCGAGGCTCCGCCCGTCAGACGTCGTCGAGCACTACGAGCAGTAATGGGCCGGAGGCGGCCTGCGCGCCTCCGGCGCCGGGTCTCAGTGGGTCTGCGAGACCTGGAAGCAGGCGACGTCGTACTGCGAGACGGCATGGCTGTTGCCGTTTGCGAGTGACGGCGTCCCTGGGCTCCCCGCGTAGACGTTGACCGCGCGGAGTGCGAAGCCGTTCGTCGTGCTGATCAGGCCTGCAGGCCCGGTCGGCTCCGCCTGGCAGGACTGGCTCGGCTGACCCGTGCCGCTCGGATTCCGCGCGGCGGTTGCCGGAACGGCTGCAGCCGCCAATGCAGCGGCAGCCGCAAGTGCTGCAGCGAATCGTGGTCATGTAGACCCCCCCTTCAACAGAGATACGGGGCGGCCGCAGAAGCGGTTTCACGGCTTGACGATGCGGGCGGTGAGGATCGCGTCGAGCTTTGGGAAGTGCTTCTTGAGGAACGCGTTGCCTTGCTCGAAGATCTGCGGCTGGGCGTTCGTCGGCGTGTCGTCGTAGCCGCTGTACAGCTTTCCGACGACGCTCATCCCGCTCGTCACCTTGCCGAACGGTGAGAAGCCCTGCGTGTCGAGCCCCGGGTTGCTCGCGAGGTTGATGAAGACCTGCGTCGTTCGCGTGTTCGGTCCGCCGTCCGCATACGTGATCGTCGCGCGCGCATTCGAGGTCTTCACCGGGTCGTCCTTGATCGGCGCCTTCTCCCACGCACTCGACACCTGCGGATACGGGCTGATGCCGAACTGCACGACGAAGCCCTTGACGACGCGGAAGAACTCGACGCCGTCGAAGAAGCGCGCGCGCACGAGGTTGTAGAAGCGGTCGGCGCCGCGCGGAGCCCACGCGCGGTGCACGGTGACGACGAAGCGGCCTTTCGTCGTCGCGAACGCGACGTTGTACACGGCGGGCGCCTTCGCGTGCAGCGCAGCCGGCTTCAGCAGCGCGGGCGGCGGGGCGGCAAGCATCATAGGACCCAGGCTACCCTCGGTGCATGGCGCTCGCCGCAGTGCTCATCGCGTTCTCGTTCGGCCGCACCGGCGGCAACATCATCCCGTTCACGGTCACGATCGCGACGAGCGGTCGCGTCCAGGTGAGCGGTCCCGTGCAGGTCGACAAGCACACGCTGACGCAGGCGCAGCTCGCGGGTCTGAACCGAATCGCCGCTCAGGTGCGCTTCTCGTCGCTGCAGGGCGCGATGTGTCCGCGGACGCTGCCCGATGTCGCGTCCACGTTCATCAAGAAGGGCCCGCACACCGTGCGCGTGCACGGCACGTGCGTCGCCGCGTACCAGCGCCTCTGGGCCGCGCTCACGGCTGCTGTGAGACTCCGGTACTAGAAGTTCCGGCGCCAGAAGAGGAAGCCGAGCGGCAGCACGCCGCCGAGGACGAACCAGGGCGCGAGTGCGACGCGTGCGTAGGCGTCCACGTGGGTGACGGTTCCGCCGTAGCCCACCGCATCCCGCGCGGCGTGCGCGATCTTCGACACCTGGTCCTCGGAAAACACCTTCCCGTCGGTGAGGCGGGCGAGCTCGTCGAGCGCGGCGGTGCTCGCCGGGTCGGCCGCGTAACCCGGGTCGGGCCGGTGGTTCTTCTTGTTGAAGATCCGCTCACCTGTAGCCCAGACGTGGACGTAGACCGGCGTCACGCGGCGCTGGAGCGTCAAGCCGAGGATGGGCGAGATCGGCTGCGCCTCGCCGTCGGTGAACACGATGACGAGCTTGCGCACGACCTCCGGCGCGAAGAAGTTCGCCGCGACGACGGGCGCCAGGGCTTGGAACTCGGTCGCGCGTCCTTGGTACGGCTGGCTCGGCGGCGGCGTGTCGATCGCCACCGACTCGCTCAGCGTCCGGTCGAAGAGCGTGCTGTCGGTCGTCGGCATGAGGTTCGGCAGTGAGCGGTCGGTCATCGAGGCGATTCCCGTGGGCACGTCCGGCAGCGATCTGCGCAGCTCGAGCGCGATGCGCTTCGCGCGCGCCAGCCGCGACGGTTCTCCGGGCCCGGACGACGCCGACATCGAGGTGGAGGTGTCGAAGACGAAGAACGCCTGCGCGTCCGCGCGGTCGCTGACGAGATGTTGGTGCACGACGACGGGCTGCGTCGCAGCGATCGCGATGAGCGCGGGCAGCAACACGAGCGACAGTGCGACCGGTGCGAGCGTCAGCCGGCTCGGATCGAGCAGGCCGAACGTCCGGCGGATGCGACCGGACCGCCGCTCGGTAACGAGCAGCGCCGCGAGCGGGACGACGGCGACGAGCGCGAACAGCCCGTCGAGCGGCGTGAGGAACGACACGCCGAAGAGCGCGAGCATCAGTAGCCGCTTCCGATCAGCCCGGTGCCGTGCCCGCGGCCGAAGCCGTATCCGCTGCGGGCGTCCTTCCCGAACCGACCGCCGCCCGGCCTGCGCAGCCGGAGCGCGAGCTCGAGGTTCTGCTCCGCGTCGACATTTCCCGGATCGAGCGCAGTCGCACGCTGGAAGAGGCCGATCGCACGCAGCACGATCGCGGTCAGCGTCTTCGGGTCGTTGCTCGTCACCGGGCTCGTCACCACGAGGACGCCGAGCAGGTTGGCCGCCTGCGAGCGTTCGCCGGGGGTCGTCGCCGTCTCGCTCACCGTCGCGAGCTTGTGCTGCGCCTCGGCGCGAAGGGTCGGCAGATCCTGCTGCACCTCGGAGTTGCGCCCGATGCGGCTGAACCAGAAGAGCTGCTCGGCGCGCCGGATCGCGACCGTGTCGCTCGTTGCGAGCAATTTGCCGGCCGGATCGCCCGGCAGCAGGGGCGTCGGCCGCCAGAGCCCACGGTGGTCGAGGATCGCGCGGAAGCGCATGTCGTCGCGCTTGACGGTCGTCTGCCAGGTGCGCACGTCGACGGCGAGCAGCACGAGCAGTACGCCGAGCGCAAGACAGATGAGCGCGGCGATTCCCTGTCTGGGGATCCGGATCGACCAGCTCACGACGCGACCTCCGCGACGAAGCGGCCGTTCCAGCGCTCGTTCCCTGCGAGGAGCAGGACGAGGACGAACCCGAGCGTGAGCAGCGTCCACGGCTCGCTGCCGCTCACCGCCTGCGCGTGCCGCTTCGCGGTGTGCGTGAACACGCTGGCCTTCACGAACGCGCCGTTGCCGAACAGTGCAGCGAAGAGCCGCTTGTTGGCGGGGTCCGCGAAGAGCGGCACGATCCGCACGGGAATGTGCGCGTTGCGAAGCTTCTGCGCCTCGGCATAGAGCGCGGGCTCGTCACTGGCGGCGTCGTCGAGGTCGCTGACGAGGAGGATTGCACCGTGCTTCACGTGCGCCAGCACGAGCGACTTCCGCGCCATTTCGAGGCCGTCGGCGACCCGTGTGCCGCCGCTGAAGTTGTCCCAGGGGCTCTCCGCGAACAGGGGCGACCCGCCCGAGAAGCCGGTGGGGATGAAAAAGCGGATGAATTGCAGCAGTGCACCTGGTGGTGAGTTGGCCGGCAGCAAGCGGTACGCGGTGTCGGAGAACATCACGAGCCCGATCGACTGGTTCGCAGCCACGATCCCCTTCAGCGTCGTCGCGACGCGCGCGTAGATCGGCCCTGCGATGCTCGCCGACATGTCGAGCGCGACGACGCCGGTGCTCGTGCCTTCGGGGAAGACGGCGGCGCGGCCGGCGCCGGCGGAGCGGGAGACGAGCACGAGGCCGGCCAGCGTCGCTGCAAGCCCGAACGCCAGTGCGAGCCGCATGACCGACGTGCGGCGCTC
>DATGEH010000087.1:0-5670 GCA_035310325.1 Gaiellaceae bacterium | reverse complement strand
GCTGGCTCCCCCACGCGACCGCCGACGACTTCGCGGACGCCCTTCAGCTCGTGAGCGAGGAGGCCGCCCGCCTGCTCGTCGACGAGCACGGCTTCTCCATGGAGGACGCGTTCATCTTCCTGTCCGTCGCCTGCGACGCCGGCGTCGCGCAGGCGTGCAAGCCCGCGGTCGGCTTCGGGACGATCGCGCGGTTCTCGATCCCGAAGATCGACGCCTGTCCCCATCCGTTCAGTCGTACACTGTGAACGTGGCCGTTCGGACCATGAAACCCGTCCACCACGCGACGACGTGCGCCGTCGCCGCGTGCTCCGAGATCATCGGCGCGAAGTGGACGGCGCTGCTCGTCCACGACCTCTCCGAGGGGCCGCGCCGCTTCTCCGAGCTCGAGCGCTCGTGCACCGGGATCAGCCCGCGCACCCTCGCCGAGCGGCTGCGCGCACTCGAGCAGGAGGGCATCGTCGCCCGCCAGAGCTATCCGGAGTCGCCGCCGCGCGTCGAGTACTCGCTCACGGACAAGGGCGAGTCGCTCCTACCGATCATCGACGCGATGCGCGACTTCGGTCACGCGTGGCTGGACTGCAACCACAGCGCGCACAACGAATAACTCGATTACGTAGGCAGGCCGGCGAGCTGCGTATACAGCTCGGCGGCGGTGTCGATGCCCTGCGCGAAGTAGCGGACGAGGAACTTCTCGTTCGGCGAGTGCACGTTCGACTCCGGTAGCCCGAAGCCGGTGAGGATCGTGTCGATCCCCTTGTCGGCGAGCGTCGGCATGATCGGCAGCGTCCCGCCGCCGCGCACGAGCAGCGGCTTGACGCCGAGCACCTGCTCGAACGCCTTCAGCCCGATCTGAACTGCGGGCGCATCGGGCTTCACGAGCCCCGCCGGCACGCCCTTCCACTTGATGTCGACCCGGGCGCCTTCCGGCGCAGCGTCGCGCACGAGCTTCTCCGCGGCGGCGCCGATCACGTCGACCTGCTGCCCCGGCGCGAGGCGGACGGTGAACTCTCCCGACGCGTTCACCGACAGCGTCGTGTTCCGCAAGCCGGGCTTGCCGCCGATGATGCCGTTCACGTCCGCGGACGGCTCGGACGTCGTGCGGAGATAGAACTCGTCGATCGCCTTCGCGTCGAGCGGCATCGCGCCCTGGTCGCGGAGCTCGTCCGCCCCGGAGGGCAGCGACTTCCACGAATCCACCTCGACCGGCTCCGGCGGCACGATCCCCTGCCGCAGCGATTCCGGCAGCCGGCCGTCAGAGCCGGCAAGCACGGCGTTGAAGCAGCGCATGAGCACGTGGATCGCGTTCATCGCCGCGCCGCCGTACATGCCCGAGTGCAGATCGCGATCGCCCGTCGACACCTTCACGTCGAACGCGATCAGCCCGCGCGTCGTGAGGCTGAGCACGGGAACGTCCATGCGCAGCATCCCGCCGTCGAAGATGATCCCCGCGTCGGCGCCGCGCTCGTCCTGTCCGAGGTAGTCGACGATCGTCGTTCCGCCGATCTCCTCCTCGCCGTCACAGGCGAAGCGGAGGTTGACCGGCAACGCGTTCGCCTCGACGAGACGCTGCGCCGCCTTGAGCAGGATGTACACCTGCCCCTTGTCGTCGGTGACGCCGCGCGCATACGCCCAGTCGCCCTTGATCGTGAGCTCGAACGGGTCCGACTCCCACAGGTCGAGCGGCGCCGGCGGCTGCACGTCGAAGTGGCCGTAGCAGAGGACGGTCGGCGCCTTGTCCGCATCGTGCGACGCGCGGATCTCGCCGAGAGCGAGCTCTTTCTCGCCCCACGGCGTCAGCTCAGCGGTGCCACCGCATTTCGTGCGGATGAAGTCGCAGACCCACTCCCCAGCGACCTTGACGTCCTCGCGGTGCGCGGGGTCCGCGCTGACCGACGGGATGCGGAGGAACTCGGACAGCTCGGCGCGGCAGGTCTCGTCCACGGCGCACGACTCTAACGGACACGGCCGGGTGTCTGACCCCGCCGGTGCTCTACGCGACGTCTTTGAGCGAGAGAGCGTCCGCGAGGGCGCGCAGCTTCTTCAGCGACTGGTTCTCGATCTGCCGGATCCGCTCGCGCGTGACGTTGAACGTCCGCCCCACCTCGTCGAGCGTCCGGGGATGCTCGCCGTCGAGGCCGTACCGCAGCTCGAGCACCCGGCGCTCACGGTGGGAGAGCGTGCCGAGGATCTTCCGCAGCGTCTCCTTGCGCATCGAGATCTCGGCCGACTCGTCCGGAAGCGGCAACTTCTCGTCGGTGAGGAAATGCCCGAACTCCGACTCGTCCTCGTCGCCGACAGGCTTCTCGAGCGAGACCGGCGTCTGCGCGCTGCGCATGATCGCCTCGACCTCGTCGAGCGGCAGGTCGAGATCGATCGCGATCTCCCACGGCTGCGGCTCGCGGCACAGCTCGGAGCGCAGCTTGCGCTCGGACCGCACGATCTTGTTCAGCTTCTCGACGACATGCACAGGCATGCGGATCGTGCGCGCCTTGTCGGCGAGCGCGCGTGCAACCGCCTGGCGGATCCACCACGTCGCATACGTCGAGAACTTGAAGCCCTTGCGGTAGTCGAACTTCTCCGCGGCGCGCACGAGCCCGATCGTCCCCTCCTGGATGAGATCGAGGAAGGGCAGCCCCTGGTTGCGGTAGCGCTTGGCGATCGAGACGACGAGACGGAGGTTCGCCTCGACCATCTCCTGCTTCGCGCCGTGGTCGCCGCGCTCGATGCGCTTCGCGAGCTCCACTTCCTGCGCCGCCGTGAGCAGGTCGACCTTGCCGATGTCCTTGAGGAAGAGCTGCAGAGAGTCGGTCGAGACCTCGCGCGCTTCCACAACGACTTCCTTCTCCGCTTCGACCTCGTCGGCGCCGCCGGTGACGTCGATCTGCATCTCTTCGAGCGCGTGGTAGAAGTCGTCGAGGAGGCCGGCGTCGAGGTCGAGCTCGTCGAGCGCAAGCGCAATCTCGTCGGTGCTGAGCGAGGAGCCCTGCGCGCTCGCGGCCTCCAGCAGGTGACGCGCCTCGTCCGTTTCGAGGATGTCGGCGACATCGCGGACGGCCCGCCCTTCAACCCCTGCGCTCATGTGCCTCCCCTCACTTGAGATGCCGCACTATGCCTGCCGCATCGGACGGGGCGCCATAGGCCGTTCGGCTCATATTTCCCCTACCTGGTCCCATGTCCGAGCGCGGCGAGCAGGGTCGTCGCGTACCGCGCGTAGACCGAGCCGGGCGCGTCCGCGCGGGCGAGCTTCAACTCCTTTGCCGCCTGCTTGCGGGCGCCGATCCAGAGGAGCAGATAGCCGAGGTGAAAGCGGACGACGGCAGCGTGTGGAAAACGTTGTGCGAGCGGCCCGAGCTGCGCGAAGGCGCGCGCCGGATGCTCCTTCGAGAAGCGGCCGACGGCGGCTGCGGCGAGGGCCTCGGGATCGTCGGGCGCAATCGCCGCGGCAGCGGCGAAGGCACGCTCGGCGGAGATCGCACGGCCGAGCCGCTGCAGCGCAAGCCCGTAATAGATACGCGCCACGACGTCGTGACCGGCCGCACGCGCTCGTAACGCGGTAACGGTCGTGACGTCCGGCTGCGGCGAGCTCGGCACGAAGAGCGGCAGCGGCTGCCGCGGCATGTTCGGGTGCAGGATCGACGCGGCGCTGAGCGCGTACGGCGTGTCGGGCTCCAGTGTCTCCGTGCGCTTGAAGGCGACGGCCGCGTCGGCGTCGCGACCCGACCAGTAGTACGCGAGCCCGAGGTGGAGCTCGGCGAGGGCGCTGCCGGGATGCGCCGCGACGATGCGCTTGAGCGTGTCGAGCCCATGCCTCGGCCAGGCGGCGAAGGCGCTGCCGATCTGCGCCTCGAGCGAGTCGTAGCGGGCGAAGATCTTCGCGGCAGCCGCGGCGTGGTGGTCGTTGTACAGCGTCTCGGCACGCGCGAGCGCGCGCGCCTGGGCATCGGTCCGCAGCCCGAAGTCGAGCTCGAGCGGCGGCGAGCCAGCGCGCGCCTTCGTCCCGGTGCTGCCGCCCCGGGCCTGGAGGTACGCGATCCCGACGGTGGCTGCCACGACGAGCGCCCCCGCAAGCGCGACGACCGCAAGAACACGCTGTCTGGCACTCACCGCGATGAGCGTAGCCAGGCGGCCTCTCGCTATCTTTCGGATAGTCATGCCGAGCTATCGCGACCTCCTGCAGCAGATCCGGGCGGAGATCGAAGAGGTGGACGCCGCCGGCGCCCAGGACGCACTCCTCGTCGACGTCCGCGAGCTCGACGAGTGGACCGAGGGGCGCGTACCCGGCGCGATCCACATCCCGCGCGGATTCCTCGAGTCGCGCATCGAGCAGGCCGCGCCCGACAAGTCGCAGCGCATCGTCCTCTACTGCGCCCAGGGCAACCGGTCCGTGTTCGCGGCGAAGACGCTCGAAGAGCTCGGCTACGAGAACGTCGCCTCGCTCGCCGGCGGCTACACCGACTGGAAGCGGAACGGATTCCCGACCGAGCTGCCGCGTTCGCTCGACGGCGCGAAACGCCAGCGCTACAGCCGCCACATCCTCATTCCCGAGGTCGGCGAGGAAGGCCAGCTGAAATTGCTCGACGCGCGCGTCCTCCTCATCGGCGCCGGCGGGCTCGGCTCGCCTGCGTCGCTCTATCTCGCCGCCGCCGGTGTCGGCACGCTCGGCATCGTCGACGACGACCGCGTCGACGCGACGAACCTGCAGCGCCAGATCGCGCATTCCACCGAGACGATCGGCGACTGGAAGGTCGACTCGGCCAAGGCGACGATCGAGGCGCTCAATCCCGACGTCAACGTGAAGACGTACAAGGAACGGCTGACGTCGGAGAACGTCGACCGCATCCTCGCCGACGGCTGGGACGTGATCGTCGACGGCGCCGACAACTTCCCGACCCGCTACCTCGTGAACGACGCCGCCGTTTGGCACGAGCTGCCCGTCGTGCACGGATCGATCTATCGCTTCGAGGGGCAGGTGACCGTCTTTGCGCCCGGCGGCCCGTGCTATCGCTGCCTCTTCCCCACGCCTCCGCCGCCGGAGCTCGCACCGAGCTGCGCCGAAGGCGGCGTGCTCGGCGTGCTGCCGGGCATCGTCGGCTCGCTGCAGGCGAACGAGGCGATCAAGCTCTCGCTCGGGATCGGCGAGTCGCTCGCCGGCCGGCTGCTGCTCTTCGACGCGCTCGCTCCCTCGTTCACCGAGGTGAAGCTCCGCCGCGACCCGAACTGCCCGGTCTGCGGCGAGTCGCCCACGATCACCGAGTACATCGACTACGTCGAGTTCTGCCAGGGACGTCCGGCGGAGGTCCACTGATGGCGACCGTCCGCATCCCGCCCACGCTGCGCGGCTCGACCGGCGGCGCACGCGAGGTCGAGGCCTCAGGCGAGACCGTCCGGGACCTGCTCGACGACCTGACCGACCGCTTCCCGAGCCTGCGCGGCCAGGTCTGGGCCGACGACGAGATCGCGCCGTTCGTGAACGTCTACGTCGAGGGGGAGGACGTGCGGACGCTCGACGGGCTCGAGACCGAAGTGCCGGAGAGCTCCACCGTGATCCTGCTGCCGGCGATGGCCGGCGGCCAGCGCGTCGATCTCGCCCCGTCGCTCCTCGACCTCGTCGGGCACACGCCGCTCGTCGAGCTGTCGCGGCTCTCGCCCGACGGCGTCACGATCTACGCC
>DATGEH010000086.1:0-4708 GCA_035310325.1 Gaiellaceae bacterium | reverse complement strand
CGCGCATGTCGACAGCCGCCTTCAGTGCCGCCGCTGCAGTGCGCTTCGCCGAGCGCGTCTGCAGCAAGTAGAGCTTCCCTTCCTCGATCGTGAACTCGATGTCCTGCATGTCGCGGTAGTGCTGCTCGAGCCGCGCCATCGTGTCGAGCAGCTGGGCGTACGCCTCGGGGAGCCGCTCGCGCATTTCCTCGACCGGCTGAGGCGTGCGAATGCCGGCAACGATGTCTTCACCCTGCGCATTCACGAGGTACTCGCCGTACACACCCTGCTCGCCGGTCGACGGGTTGCGCGTGAAGCACACGCCGGTCGCCGAGCTCTCGCCCTTGTTGCCGAACACCATCTGCACGACGTTCACCGCGGTGCCCGCGTCGTCGGCGATGCCGTACGTGTGCCGGTAGACCTGAGCGCGCGGGCTGTTCCACGACTCGAAGACGGCGCCGACCGCACGGCGCAACTGCTCGCGCGCGTCCTGCGGGAACTCGTCGCCCGTCTCTTGGACGTACACCTGCTTGAACTCCTCGACCATGCGTTGCGGATCGCCGTTCGCGCGGAAGCGGTCGCCCGCGATGCCGTCGACGGTCTCGCCGAACATCTGGATCAGGCGCCGGTAGCAGTCGAAGGCGAACGGCGCGTTGCCCGTCGTCGCCGCGAGCCCTTGCACGGCGACGTCGTTCAGGCCGACGTTGAGGATCGAGTCCATCATCCCCGGCATCGAGACGGCCGCACCGGAGCGCACCGAGACGAGCAGCGGATCGCTGCTGTCGCCGAAGCGCTTGCCCGACTGCTGCTCGAGCCGGGCGATCTGCTCGGCGATCTCGCCGTCGAGACCGTCGGGAAAGCCGCCCACGCGGAGATACGCACGGCAGGCGTCCGTGGTGATCGTGAAGCCCGCCGGGACCGGAATCCCGAGCTGCGTCATCTCGGCGAGGCCGATGCCCTTGCCGCCGAGGAGCTCCCGGCCGCCCTCGGAGGGCTCGTCGAAGGCGTAGACGTACCTACTCATCCTGGCCGATCATATGGAGCGTGCACATCGTCGGCTTTGGTGGCTTTCCGCAGACATCGTTGCTCGAATACGTATTCGAGCTCGCCGGCGGCCGTCGCCTGCTCGTCGACCAGACGGCCTCGCCGCAGGAGCCGCCGCTCGAGCTGCCGTTCGAGGCCACCCGGCTCTCGTTCTACCCCTGGCCGCCGGACGACCTGCGGAAGCTTGCGCTCGCCCACGACGTCATCCTCGTCTGCGGCGGCAACACGGCCAACATGCTCGCGGTCTGGCGGCTGCACGGGTTTGACGCCGTCCTACGTGAAGCCTGGGAAGCGGGGGTCGTCCTCACCGGCTGGAGCGCCGGGATGATCTGCTGGTTCGAGGCGGGCGTCACGGATTCGTTCGGGCCGCAGCTCGGCGGCATGCGCGACGGCCTCGGCTTCCTCCCGGGCAGCGCGTGCCCGCATTACGACGGCGAGGAGTTGCGCCGCCCCGTGTACCAGCGGCTGGTGCGCGACGGGTTCCCGCCCGGAATCGCGCTCGACGACGGCGTCGGCGCGCACTACATCGGCACGCAGCTGAACGAGATCGTCTCCCTGAGCCCTTCGTCGGGCGGGTATCGCGTCGACGCGGACGGCGAGACCGCGCTACCGGCTCGTGTACGCGGTGAAGCCGGTGACCTTCCCGTTTGAGACGACGGCGACGAGCCTCGTCGCGATCTTCCAGTGCAGCGGCGAGAGCTGCTTCGCGGCCGCCACCTCCCACACGAGCCGCGCCACCGAGTCGCCGACGTGGACGCCGGCGAGCGCACTCCACCGCGAGCCGCTCACCGTCGCGTTGCCGAGCACGCTCGCGCTCGCGCACCGGTTCCCGCGGAAGATCGCGTGCAGACCGATCGGCACCCAGGAGACGACGCACATGCCTGCGCCGGGCTGCGCACCCGTCGGCTTTCCGTAGACGCGCTCGAGCGCACCAAGGGTGTTCGGGCCGCGGATGAGCGCGAGCCCGTTCTGGCCGATGACGTACGGCATCGTCGATGATCTGAACGCGGGAATGAGCGTGCCGCACGCAATCGCTACCGCACCGTGCGCAACGTCGACCGAGACCTGCGGCTTGTTCTTGGCCCACAACCAATCGGTTTCGCCGTTCTTGAGCGTGGGCACGCTGACCCGGCTCGGCCCGCACGCGACGACATCGCCGGCGTGCACGACGCCCGGCATGAACCATTCGGTGTGACCGACGGGGACCGGGACGATCATCGTCGCCTCCTGGCCCGGAACTCGGCGAGCCACGCAACGGCGCGCAGCCCCATCCAGATCGGCGTCAACACGACGTAGAAGACGATGTCGGCGAAGACGAGGATCGTCCACCACAGCAGCCAGTAGCGGATCGGCACCGACCCCTTCACATTCCTCACGCTGGCGCCGCCTCGCTCTGCCGCTCCTCGACGACGCGCAGCACGCGGTGCGCCGTCTCCTCGATCGAGAGCTCCGAGATGTCGATGACGGGACAGCCGAGCTTGCGATGCAGCTTCGTCGCCTCCTCGAGCTCCTCGTAGATCTCCATCAGCTCCGCGTACTTGCGATCGCGTGCCGCGCCCATCGTGCGCACGCGCGCGCGGCGGATCTCGACGAGACGGTTCGGGTCGATGGTCAGCCCGACGACCTTGCGCTGGTCGATCTCGTACAGCTCCTTCGGCGGCTCGATTCCCTTGACCACCGGGATGTTCGCCGCTTTGTGCCCGAGATAGCCGAGATAGATCGACAGCGGCGTCTTCGACGTGCGCGACACACCGACGAGGACGATGTCGGCATCGGCGAGGCCGCGGCCGACGCCGTCGTCGAACCGCACCGCGAACTCGATCGCCTCCATGCGCTTGAAGTACGCGGTGTTGAGCGGCGGGCGCGAGCCCGGCGTCATTTTCGCGGTCACGCCCGAGACGCGCGCGACGGCGTCGATCGGATGGCCGAGCAGGTCGCAGTAATGGAGGCGCGCGCGGCGGCAGAAGGCGCGCATCGCCTCGCGCAGCTCCGGCTGGACGAGCGTGTACACGACGACGGCGGGCCGGCCCTTCATCCTGTTCACCGCGAGCTGCAGGTCGTCGACCGATTCCACGCGCGGATGGCGGATCTCGACGAACTCCTGATCCGGGAACTGCGCCTCGAGCGCCTGCACGAGCCGAGCCGCGGTCTCGCCGGTGGCGTCGGAGACGACGTGTAGCTCGACGGGCGGGTTGGCCACTGGGCCGGAGCGTAGCCCGGATAACGTTGCCCTTCGATGGCCGAAGCCACGATGGATCAGATCGTCTCGCTCTGCCGGCGGCGCGGCTTCGTCTTCCCCTCCTCGGAGATCTATGGCGGCCTCGGCTCGACGTATGACTACGGCCACTACGGCGTGCTGATGAAGAACAACATCCGCTCGCTCTGGTTCCGGACGATGGTGCAGGAGCGGGACGACATCGTCGCCCTCGACTCCGCCGTGATCCTCAATCCCTCCGTCTGGGAGGCGTCCGGCCATGTCGCGGGCTTCAGCGACCCGCTCGTCGACTGCAAGACGTGCAAGCTCCGCTTCCGGGCCGACAAGCTCGAGGACGCGCACTGCGGCCGCAAGCCGAGCAAGCGGCCGGGCGAGACGCCGGACTGCGACCTCACCGAGGCGCGGCAGTTCAACCTCATGTTCCAGACGCAGGTCGGCGCGCTGCAGGAGGCGAGCTCGACCGCATACCTCCGGCCCGAGACGGCGCAGGGAATCTTCATCAACTTCAAGAACGTGCTGCAGCTCGCACGGCGCAAGCCCCCGTTCGGCATCGCGCAGGTCGGCAAAGCGTTCCGCAACGAGATCACGCCGGGCAACTTCCTCTTCCGCGTGCTCGAGTTCGAGCTCATGGAAATGGAGTACTTCATCCCGCCGGCGGAGGCGGAGAAATGGCATCGCTACTGGATCGACGCCCGCCGGCAGTGGTACCTCGACCTCGGGCTGCGGGAGAGCAAGCTGCGCGTGCGCGAGCACGGCGAGCAGGAGCGCTCGCACTACTCGAGCGCGACGAGCGACATCGAGTACGAGTATCCGATCGGCTGGTCGGAGCTCGAAGGGATTGCGAACCGCGGCGACTTCGACCTCACGCAGCACACCCAGCACTCGGGAACGAAGCTCGAGTACGTCGGCGAGGGCGAGGAGCGCTACACGCCGTACGTCATCGAGCCGGCGGTGAGCATCGAGCGGATCTTCGTCGCGATGCTCGTCGACGCGTATGACGAAGAGGTCGTCGCCGAGCGCGAGCGCACGGTCGTGCGGCTGCACCCGCTCATAGCGCCCGTCAAGGCGGCGATCCTGCCGCTCGTCGCGAAGAACGGGGACATGGTCGCGAAGGCGCGCGGGCTCTTCGAGGAGCTGCGCAAGCGGCACATCGTCGAGTACGACGACGGCGGCCAGATCGGGCGCCGCTACCGGCGTCAGGACGAGATTGGGACGCCGTGGGCGTTCACGATCGACGACCAGACCCTCGAGGACGACACCGTCACTGTTCGCGACCGCGACTCGCTCGCACAGGAGCGACTCCCGATCTCCGGCGTGCGATCATGGCTCGAGGAGGCGCTTGACCGCCCATGGAGAACGCCCAAGCAATGAAGTTCGCCGCTGCCCTCTGTCTTGCGCTCCTCGTCGCCGGCTGCGGCAGCACGAAGAGGATCACCGTCAGCGTCGTGACGACGACGACTGTGACGAAGA
>DATGEH010000085.1:0-29342 GCA_035310325.1 Gaiellaceae bacterium | reverse complement strand
GCAGTCGAAGCGGGTGCCGACCTGACCGGCTTCATCTTCGCCGAAGCCTCTCCGCGCCGCGCGCCGGCCGTGCTCTCGGTGCCCGACACCGTATTGTCCGTCGCCGTCTTCGTCGGCGAGCCGGAGGATCGGGGTGCGGATCTCGTGCAGCTGTACGCACACGAGGAGGGAACGGTGCGCGGCCGGGACGCCGTCCTGCTGCGCGACGGCGAGCCGGTGGCGCGCGTCGCCGATCTCCCCTGGGACGGCGACGACCCCGCGCACTGGGAGAACGCGCGCGGCGACGACCGCCTCGTCCTCGCCGGCAAGCTCGGCCCCGACAACGTGCGCGCGGCGATCGAGGCCGTGCACCCTTGGGCGGTCGACGCCGCGTCGCGCCTCGAGGCCGCGCCCGGGATCAAGGATCACGACAAGGTTCGAGCATTCGTCCAGGAGGCACGATGAACTTCGGTGACTACGGCGGACGCTATGTCCCCGAAACGCTCATCCCCGCTCTCGACGAGCTCACCGCCGGCTGGGAGGCCGCGAAGAACGACGACACGTTCCACGCAGAGCTCTACCACCTGCTGACGACGTACGCAGGGCGCCCGACTCCCCTCACGCTGGCGGAGCGGTTCGCTCCCGGCAAGCGCATCTACCTGAAGCGCGAGGATCTTCTGCATACCGGCGCGCACAAGCTGAACAACGCGCTCGGGCAGGCCGTGCTCGCGCGCCGGCTCGGCAAGCACCGCATCGTCGCCGAGACGGGCGCCGGCCAGCACGGAGTCGCCGCCGCGACGGTGTGCGCGCGCTTCGGGCTCGAGTGCGTCGTCTACATGGGCGAGGAGGACATGCGCCGCCAGAAGCCCAACGTCGAGCGCATGGGCCTGCTCGGCGCCGAGGTACGCGCGGTCGACTTCGGCACGAAGACGCTGAAGGAGGCGACGAGCGAGGCGATCCGCGACTGGATCACGAACGTCGAGACGACGCACTACCTCATCGGCTCGTGCGTCGGGCCGGCGCCGTACCCGGAGCTCGTCGCAGAGCTGCAGTCGGTGATCGGCCGCGAGGCGCGCGAGCAGTTCCTCGCCGCCGAAGGGAAGCTGCCGCAGGTCGTCGTCGCCTGCGTCGGCGGCGGGTCGAACGCGATCGGGATGTTCCACGGCTTCCTCGCCGACGAGGACGTGCGGCTCATCGGCGTGGAGGCGGCGGGCGCGGCCTCGCTCGGCACGGGCCGCGCCGGCGTGCTGCACGGCGCACGCTCGTCGATCCTCGCCGACGAGGACGGGCAGATCGCGGACGCCCACTCGATCTCCGCCGGGCTCGACTACCCCGGCGTCGGGCCCGAGCACGCGTACCTTCGGGACATCGGCCGGGTGGAGTACGTCGGCGCGACTGACGCCGAGGCGCTCGCCGCGTTCCGCGACCTCGCGCGCACCGAGGGGATCATTCCGGCGCTCGAGCCGGCGCACGCCCTCGCGCGCGCGCGCGAGCTCGACGACGACCTGATCCTCGTCTGCCTCAGCGGACGCGGCGACAAGGATCTCGCCGAAGTTCTGGCGCAGTGAAGAAGCTCGTCATCTACCTGATGGCGGAACCGGAGACGCCCGAGCTCGCACGGGCGGCCGTCGACGGCGGCGCCGACATCGTCGAGCTCGGCTTTCCGTTCTCCGATCCGCTCGCCGAGGGGCCGGTGATCCGGCAGGCGTCCGAGCGCGCGCTCGCGCGCGGGATGCGCACGCGGGCGTGCCTCGACGTGCTTGCCCGCACGCGCGAGCTCGTCGACGTCCCCATCGTGCCGATGACGTACGCGGCGATCCTCGAGGCCTACGGCTACGAGCGCTTCGCCGACGACGCGGCGGCCGCGGGCGCGTCGAGCGCGATCATTGTCGACCTCCCGGTCGAGGTGCATCCGGAGCTGAGGCGGATCCAGCTGATCGCGCCGACCTCCACCGACCAGCGCATCCGCGCCGCCGCCGCGAACACCGACGGCTGGCTCTACGTCGTCTCGCTCACCGGCACGACCGGCGCGCGGAAGGAGGTGTCGCAGCGACTGGGTACGCTCGTCGAGCGCACGCGCGAGCTGGCGCCCGCGGGGCTGCCGCTCTATGCAGGCTTCGGCGTCTCGACGCCCGAGCACGCGCGAGCGTTCGCCGAGGTCGCGGACGGCGTCGTCGTCGGCTCGCGCGCCGTGCAGATCGCCGAAGAAGGTCCCGCCGCGCTGCGCGACTACGTCGCGTCGCTACGCGGGGAGCTCGATCGGAGCTGAGACCGGCGGCTCGAGCTCGCGCTCGGGCTCCGGCTCGCGCTCCACCAGGCGCGGCGGCGACGAGACGAACGGGAGCTGCTCGACCTGGCTCCTCAACGCCTCGACGATGGCCGCCGTATTCCGCTCGAGCTGCAGCTGATGCAGGACGAGCTGGGCCTGGAGGCGAATGCCCGTCGCCCGCGAGTCGCCGACGACGTAGCCGATCATCAGGCCTGCCAGCGCACCAAAGAGGGCCGTCGCCGCCCCGAACATGTGCGGCACCGGCCAGTGCGACCAGGGCGTGAGCGGATACGCGCCGAGGGCAGCGCCGAATGCTGTCCCCACCACCATCGAGCCACGCGTGAGCGCGGCTGCGCGACGGTAGAGATATACGGCGTGGCGCTCGATAACCGTGGGGTCGAACTCGGCCATCCTCTCGTCTCATCGGCGCCTTCCGTGACGACCTTTAGAGATCTCTCACAGAGCTCTCACCCTGTTCCTAAGGAGCGGCGCTGGAATGGGCTGGGAAGCCTCAAAAAGGAGTCATCGATGAGCCAGGAGACATTCCGCCGCTGGGCCCGCCGGGGAGCGCCGGCCGCTGTCGCTCTCGCGCTGGGCGCCGGGGTCGGCGCCGCGATCTACGCGGCAGTCGGCGGCGGCTCGGGCGGTTCGACGGCAACCGCGGTCGTCCCTGCCCAGCCGGCGGTCTCGACCCAGACCGTGTCGAGCCTCACGCAGCTGTACAAGGATGTGACACCGGGCGTCGTCGAGATCACCGTCACCGGCACGTCCGGACCGAACTTCTTCGGCGGCCAGCAGCAGACTCAGTCGGAAGGCTCGGGCTTCGTCGTCGACACGAAGGGTGACATCGTCACGAACGCGCACGTCGTCGACGGCGGCTCGTCGTACTCCGTCCGCTTCCAGAACGGCAAGACGGTGAGCGCGACGCTCGTCGGCGCGGACGACGGATCCGACATCGCCGTGATCAAGGTGAACGTTCCCTCGTCGGATCTCCATCCGCTCACGTTCGGCGACTCCTCGCAGGTTCAGCCCGGTCAGGAAGTCGTCGCAATCGGCAGCCCGTTCGGCCTGCCGGGGACGATGACCGCCGGCATCGTCAGCGCGATCGACCGGACGATCACCGCCCCGAACCGCTATTCGATCGCGGGCGCGATCCAGACCGACGCGCCGATCAACCACGGCAACTCCGGTGGCCCGCTGCTCACGACGAGCGGCGACGTGATCGGCGTCAACGCGCAGATCGACAGCGATTCGGGCGGCAACGACGGCGTCGGCTTCGCTCTGGCGGGCAACGCCGTGAAGAGCGCCGTCGACACGCTGATCTCCGGCGGCAAGGTGCAGCACGCCTACATCGGCATCAGCGTCAACGACGCCGCAAACAACGGCGGCGCGACAGTCGAGCGCGTCGTCGCCGGCTCACCGGCGGCGAGCGCAGGCCTCAAGGCCGGCGACGTGATCACGAAGATCGACGACAAGAGCATCACGAGCGCCGACGACCTGACCGCGGTGATCGGCGGACACGCACCGAACGACAAGGTGACGGTGACGCTGACCCGCGACGGCGCGACGAAGACGATCGACGTCACGCTCGGAACCCGTCCCTCCTAGTTCCCTCCGAAACGGACACGGCCTGGTGTCTGACCCCGGGCCGTGTCCGTTCCAGTCGTCAGCGGGCGCCGCCGCCCGCCGGGCTACCCGGCGTCTCGGGATTCAACCCAGCGCGGATACTGCCGATCGGCCCATTCCTCGCTGACGGTGCCGACCGTCATCCCGCGCAGCGAGTGCCGCGTCGCGGGATGGATGAGCACGAGGTAGAGATGCCCGACGAAGAGCACGAACGCGGCGAAGAAGAGGCCGTCGTGCAGGACGACCGTGCTCGCGAAACGGAAGCGCGTGTCGCGCTCGCCGAGCCAGAGGAGCAGGCCGGAGATGGTGAAGAGCACCGCGAAGGCCGCCGTGAGGATCGCGTTCACCTTCTGGCCGACGTTGAAGCGGCTCGGGCGGAACCGATCGAGGTCGCGCGCGGTCGCGAGCAGTCCGCGGCGGTCGCCGAGCAGCGCGAGGATCGCGAGGGCGGGTAGCCAGCACACACCGGTCCAGAAATGGATGTCCTTCAGGAGCGGCCGCCGTCCGAGCAGGACCTCGAGGCTCGGGATGTACAGCGCGAGCCCGGTCGCGAGCAAGAGGAGAAAGGCGGCGGCGTTCACCCAGTGCACCGTGCGCTCGGTGCGGGAGAAACGCTTGACGTAGCTCACGACCTGTAGCCGTTCGAGCGGCCGACCCAGGCGTCGCGGTCGTAGCCGAGGTTCTCCCAGTACCCGTTCTCAGCCTGCGGAACGAGCTCGATCCGGTTCAGCCACTTGACGTTCTTGTAGCCATACATGTCGGGGATGACGAGCCGCAGCGGTGCACCGTGCTCGTGCGGCAGCGGCTTGCCGTTCATCTCGTAGGCGAGCATCACGTCGTGCAGCAGCGCCTGCTTCATCGTGAGGAAATCGACGTACGGGACTTCCGCGGAGACGAACGCGAGCCCGTTCGCCTCGGGGGCGGGCCGCACGCGATCGAAGATGTCGGCGAGACGCACTCCACCCCAGTGGACGTTCTTCACGGTCCACCCGGTGACGCAGTGGAACGTCGAGACCTGCGTCGCCTTCGGGAGCGCGAGCAGCTCGTCGTAGCCCAGCGAGATCTTCTGCTGCACGAGCCCGCCGACCTCGAGCCGCCAGGTCGCCCGGTCGAAGCCCGGCATCGATCCCGAGACGGTGTAGATGCGCCAGCCCTCCGTCGGCAGGAACGGCGCCAGGGTGCCGACGGCGGGCGAGACGGTGCTCGAGACGGCGTTCCAGGCGGCCTTGCCCCAGGCGAGCGAGGAGATGCCGCCCGCGACGGTGGCGAGGAAGAGCCCGCGCCCGATCCGCCTTCCCTGTTCCTCCTCAGGCATATACGAAAGGCTACTCCCGTTGTAGGCGCTCGGATTCCCATTTTCATGACGAGACAAGGCCGCTACACACTCATCGCGACGATTCTCGGAACGTCGATGGCGTTCATCGACGGATCCGTGGTGAACGTCGCTCTCAAGGCGATGCAGAACGACCTCGGCGGTGGTCTCGCGGCGCAGCAGTGGTGGATCGACGCCTACCTGCTGACACTCGGCTCGCTCATTCTCGTCGGCGGGTCGCTCGGCGACATCTTCGGCGAGGTGCGGATCTTCACTCTCGGTGTCGCGAGCTTCGGGCTCGCGTCGGTTCTGTGCGCCGTCGCACCCGATGCGAACACGCTGATCGTCTTCCGCGGCTTGCAGGGCATCGCCGGCGCTCTGCTCACCCCAGCCTCGCTCGCGGTCATCACATCGACGTTCTCCGGAACCGAACGTGGCGCCGCGATCGGGACGTGGACCGCATGGAGCGGCATCTCGTTCGTGATCGGCCCGCTCGTCGGCGGCTGGCTGATCGGCCTCTGGACGTGGCGCGTGATCTTCCTCATCAACATTCCCATCGCGATCGCGACCCTCGTCCTCGCGAGAACGCACATGTTGCGGCAGGAGGCCGAGGGCAAGAACATCCGCGTCGACATTCCCGGTGCGGCGCTGTGCGCAGCTGGGCTCGGCCTGGTGGTCGCCGCGTTCATCGAGCAGCCGCGGTTCGGCTGGAGCGATCCGTTGGTGGCCGGCGGCCTCGCCGGCGGCGCCGCGCTGCTCGCGGCGTTCGTCGTCTACGAGATGCACGCCGCGATGCCGATGCTGCCGCTGCGGTTCTTCGCGAAGCGGAACTTCTCGGTGACGAACATCGAGACGTTCGCCGTGTACGGGGCCCTTTCGGGGTGGGGCGTCTTCACCACGCTGTTCCTGCTGGAGTTCGCGGGCTACTCGCCGCTCAAGTCGGGCCTTGCGACGCTACCCGTGACGATCGTGATGTTCGTGCTCTCGCCGCGTATCGGGCGGCTGTCGATGCGCTACGGCCCGCACCTGTTCATGGCCGTTGGACCGGCACTCGCGGGCGTCTCGCTCCTCGCCTTCGCGCGGCTGCCGGTGAATCTCGACTACTGGGTCGACTTCCTGCCCGCGCTGCTCGGATTCTCGGTCGGCCTCTCGCTCACCGTCGCGCCGCTGACGACGACCGTCCTCTCCGACGCGGGGCCCGGCGACGCCGGGATCGCGTCGGGAGTGAACAACGCCGTCGCGCGCGTCGCAGGGCTCGTCGCGGTGGCCGTTCTCGGCATCGCGGCCGCCGGAGGCGGCGACCATCTCACCGCCCGCGGCTTCCACCATGCGATTCTCGCCGTGAGCGCGCTGCTCGTCGTCGGCGGCGCGATCGGCGCCGCCGGCATCCGCAATCCGCAAACGAGCTAGCGCCCCTCGCCGCCCCCCTGCGCGTCACCGTCCGCACTTCGGCGGCGAACGGCGGCGGCGCAGCAGGCGTCGCAAACATAGGTATTGCTTAGGTAGTGTCCGCAGGGATGGCCAAGGAACTGTACTCCGCCCGGGAGGCTGCCCAGGCCCTCGGGATCAGCCTCGACACGCTCCGCCGCTGGGACCGTGACGGCCGCCTGCGCGCCGACCGCGACAGCGGCAACCGCCGCGTCGTTCGCGCCTCGGAGATCGCGCGGCTGCGCGGCGACGACGGCAGGCACATGAGCGCCCGCAACCGGCTCGCCGGCACCGTGACCGACGTGCGCGTGGACGGCCTGCTCGCGCAGGTGGAGATAACCGTCACCGAGCCGGCGACGATCGTCGCGATCGTGACCCGCGACGCGGTCGAGGAGCTCGGGCTGCAGGCGGGCTCTCCCGCGACGGCGATCGTCAAGTCCACTTCGGTGATGGTCGAGTCGTGATCCTCACGATCTTCGCCGCAGCTTCGCTCACGACCGTCTTCCCGCAAATCGCGCCTCATGCGCGGTACTCGTTCGCGGGCTCGAACATGCTCGCCGCGCAGATCCAACAGGGCGCACCGGCCGACGTCTTCGCGTCGGCGAACACGAAGCTGCCGCAGGCGCTCTACCAGGCGGGCCTCGTCGAGAAGCCGGTCGTCTTCACGCGGAACGCCCTCATCCTCATCGTCCCGAAGTCGAACCCCGCCGGCATCCACAGCGTCTACGACCTGCGCAAGGCGGGCGTGAAGCTCGACATCGCCGCGGCCGGCGTGCCCGTCGGCGACTACACGCGCACGGTCCTGCACAACCTCGGCCTCGACGACGTCGTCGACAAGGCCGTCAGCCAGGAGACGGACGTGCGCGAGGTGCTCGCGAAGGTCGCGCTCGGCGAGGCGGACGCCGGCTTCGTCTACACGACCGACGCGCGCACCGTGAGGGGCAAGATCGCAACGATCGGCATCCGCTGGAGCGCGCAGCCGATCGTGCAGTACGCCGTTGCGGTCGTACGCTCGAGCCTACATCTGAAAGCTGCGCGCCAGTTCGTCGCGACGCTGCTGACGAAGGCGGCGCAGAAGAAGCTGCTCGCGGCCGGGTTCCTCCCGCGCAAGTGATCCGGCGCGCCCTCGTCTTTCTCGCAACGTTCGTTGCGCTGTCGTTTCTCGCGCTACCGCTGATCGCGATCTTCGCGCGGGTGCCGCCGGGACGCCTCCTCGCGCAGCTCTCGAACCCGCTCGTCACGGACGCGCTCGTCGTCAGCTTGAAGACAACGGCGGTCGCGCAGGCTCTGGTCCTTCTGTTCGGGACGCCGGCGGCGTATGTGCTTGCGCGCCGGCGCTTCCCCGGGCGCGGGCTGCTCGTCACGCTCGTCGAGCTGCCGCTCGTGCTGCCGCCCGCGGTTGCAGGCATCGGGCTGCTCGCAACGTTCGGCCGTTTCGGGCTGCTGCACACGAGCATCCCGTTCACGCAGACGGCGGTCGTCCTCGCGGTGGTGTTCGTCTCCAGCCCGTTCTACATACGCCAGGGGATCGCCGCCTTCGAAGCAGTCGATGTGAATCTCGTCGCCGCGTCGCGCACGCTCGGCGCAGGCCCGGTGAAGACGTTCTTCCGCGTCGAGCTGCCGCTCGCTCGCGGCGGGCTCGCCGCCGGTGAAGCGCTCGCATTCGCACGCGGGCTCGGCGAGTTCGGCGCGACGATCATGTTCGCGGGCAGCCTGCCGAAGGTCACGCAGACACTGCCGCTCGCGGTCTACGCCGCGTTCGACGTGAACTTCGACGTCGCGCTCGCGATCGGGGCGCTGCTCGTGCTGATCAGCGCCGCCCTCCTCCTCACCCTCAAATGGCTCACCTCCTCCTCGACTTCACGCTTCCGCTTCGCGCTTTCGAGCTCGAGCTGAGGCTCGCCGTCGAGCGCACGGTTGCGCTCGTCGGCCCCTCGGGCGCGGGCAAGACGTCGGTGCTCCGCGTCGTCGCCGGGCTCGCCGCGCCGAGCCGCGGCACCGTTGCCTACGACGGCGAGGACTGGACGAGGCTGCCGCCGGAGGGACGTCGCGTCGGCTTCGTCTTCCAGGACTATGCACTCTTCCCGCACCTGAGCGTGCGAGCGAACGTTGCGTACGCCGGCCCGGTCGGCGACTTGCTCGATCGGTTGAACATTGCACCCCTCGCCGACGTGATGCCGGGCAAGCTCTCGGGCGGCGAGCGCCAGCGCGTCGCGCTCGCGCGCGCGCTCGCGCGGAAGCCGGACGTGCTGCTGCTCGACGAACCGCTGGCGGCACTCGACGCGCATACGAAGTCGCAGGTGCGCAGCGAGCTGAGCGAGCTCCTCCGCGGGCTCGGCCTGCCCACGCTCCTCGTCACGCACGACTACGAGGACGCGGCCTCGCTCGCGGACGAAGTCGGCGTGCTCGTCGACGGCCGCCTGCGTCAGCTCGCGACGCCGGCCGAGCTCGTCGCGTCGCCCGCCGACGCGTTCGTCGCGTCGTTCACGGGTGCGAACCTGCTGCACGGAATCGCCCAGGCATCGGACGAGCTGACGGAAGTGCGGCTCGTCGGCGGCGAGCGCGTATTCTCGACCGACCGCGCCACGGGCGCGGTCGGCATCGTCGTCTATCCGTGGGAGGTCTCGATCGCGCGCGCGCACGAGGACGATTCGGCGCTGAACGTCCTGCGCGGGGAGATCGGCTCGGTCGTCGAGATCGGCAACCGCGTGCGCGTCCGCATCGGGCCGGTGACGGCGGAGGTGACGTCGTCGTCGGCGGCGCGGCTCGAGCTCGACCGCGGCGGCGTCGCGTATGCGACGTTCAAGGCGACCGGCACGCGCCTCGTGCCTCTTTAAGACACGGCCAGGTGTCTGACACCCGGCCGTGTCTCGATCAGCTAACGCGGCTTGCCCTCCGGGTAGCGCTCGAGGCCGTCGTCCGGGATCGGCTCCCACGCGCACGCGTAGTTGACGAACGTGCGCCACTGCGGACGGATGTCGTGCGGCTCGTCGAACAGCCCGAGACGGACGCTGCCGACCTCACCGGTGTCGGGGTACTTGCTCCACAGCGCGCTCCCGCACACCGAGCAGAAGCACTTCGGCCAGCCGTCGCCCGGCGCGTACTCGCGCACGAACTCCTCGCCCGCGAGCAGCCGGAACGAGCCGGGCGCGAGGCGCGCCTGCGCCGAAGCCGCCGTGCCTGTGCGCCGCTGGCAGCGCGTGCAGTGGCAGTAGCCGGCGCCGAGCGGCTCGGCGGTCACCTCGAAACGAACGCCGCCGCAGAGACAGTGCCCGGTGTACACAGCTCGAGGATAAAGAGAGCGGCCGCCTTTCGGCGGCCGCTCTGGTGCGACTTAGATCGCGCGGACGTTCGTCGCCTGCGGGCCCTTCTGACCCTCAGTCGCTTCGAACTCCACCTTGGCGCCCTCAGCGAGAGACTTGAAGCCCTCGCCGGCGATGCCGGTGTGGTGCACGAACAGGTCCTTCGACCCGTCCTCGGGGGTGATGAAGCCGTACCCCTTGTCGTCGCTGAACCACTTCACGGTTCCAGTTGCCATGTATTTCACCTCCCCCGGGTTACCACCGGGAGCGTCCGCCGCGCCGGCTCGTGTAGAGGAGCTTCGGCTTGGCGGTACGCATACCCGTACTTTCGAACTTTTCACGGTGCCCGAGTCGGTTGGCAACGCGACTCACGTCGTGCTGCTGCTCCGGTAGGACAAGGGTGCTGCCCCGCCCGGCGCGGCCGGCTCTGCCGGTCCGCCCCACGCGGTGCACATAGCCCTTGTCGTCCTCGGGCGGGTCGAAATTGATCACGTGCCCGATCGCCTCGAGATCGAGGCCGCGGGCAGCGACGTCGGTGGCGACGAGCGTCGTCACCTTTCCGCTGCGGAAGCGCTCGAGCGCGCGCTCGCGTGCCGGCTGCGACATGTCGCCGTGCAGCGCGATCACGCTGAGATCGCGGCGCGAGAGCTTCTGGGCGAGCCGGTCGGCGCCGCGCTTCGTGCGCACGAAGACGAGCGAGAGCCCCTCCTCGGCGTCGAGCAGCTCGACGAGCCGGTCCACCTTGTCGTCGGCCGTCACCGAGACGAAATCGTGCTCGATGACGCCGTCGTTCGTCTCGCGCGCGTACTCGTAGTGCGACGGATCGCGCGTGTACTCGCGGGCGAGATCGCCGACCTCGCCGTCGAGCGTCGCCGAGAAGAGCATCGTCTGACGGTTCTTCGGCACACGGCGAAGGATCCGCTCCACCTGCGGGCGGAAGCCCATGTCGAGCATTCGGTCGGCCTCGTCGAGCACGAGCGTCTTGACGCCGTCGAGCGAGACGAGCTTGCGCTCGATGAAGTCCTGCAGGCGGCCGGGCGTGGCGACGACGATCTGCGCGCCGCGCAGCCGCTTCGCCTGCGCACCGACGGGTGCGCCGCCGTACGCGAGTCCGATCCGCACGCCCTTGACGTGCGAGAACGAGGCAAGCTCGTCGGCGACCTGGAGCGCGAGCTCGCGGGTCGGGACGAGAACGAGCGCGGCGGGTGCCGCTCCCTGCGGATCGATCCGCTCGACGAGCGGGATGCCGAAGGCGAGCGTCTTGCCCGATCCCGTCGGCGCCTTCGCGAGGACGTCACGTCCTGCAAGCGCGTCCGGCAGGACGAGCGATTGGATCTTGAACGGCTCGGTGATGCCGCGGCCGGCGAGCGCATGCTCGACGGCCGCGCTCACACCGAGCGCGGAGAATGACTCCTGGGATTGCATGTTCGACTCCTTAAATGACATTGCGGTTCGAGATCACACGACTCGAAACCGCCAAAGGAGGAACGAGAAGCTGAAATCTCACGGGACGGCCGGTTGCCATCCGTGGCATCAGAGTAGCAGGTGTCGCTCACCAGCCCGGATTTCGGTCGAAAGCCGGTTCGCGGGGGGCGTCAAGGGGCACGCCCACTTGTCGTCGTACGAGCAGGACGGGTTGTAGGCGAAGTTGAAGTCGAGGACGAGGCGGCCCTCGACGCTGCCGAGATCGGAGCCTTTCACGGTGTCGAGGAGGTAGCGGCCCGCGCCATACGTCTCCCGCCCCGCGGTCGCGTCGCGGAAGGGCAGGAAGACGCCTCCGCCGTAGCCCTCGAGCCAGTACAGCTCGAGCGTCCCGAGCTCGAAGCGCACGTGAGCGAAGCGGCGGAAGCGGAAGCCGTCGATCTCCCGCGGCTCGTCCTCGGCCGGCTCGACGTCGCCGAGGAAGCGCAGCGCCGGGTCGTAGTCGAAATAGTCGAGGCCGGCGTAGCCGGGCTTCGGCGACTGCGGATGGTCGCGGAAGAGCTCGTCACGAACTGCGCGCCAGCGGCTCCACGCCTGCTCGGGGTCCGCAGACGCACGAATCTCGGCGTACAGCTCGAAGATGTGCCGCTTCCAGTCGAGCAGGTCGAGCTCGTTCACCTCGCCAGCTTAGGCCTCGCGATCACGTCGACTGAGGCGATGCGATCGCCGACGATCGTGAATGCGACCACCGAGATCGGGTCGTCGAGGGGGCCGACGATCGCGCCGGCGACGCCGTTGACGATCGCCGGCCGCGCGAGCGGGGCCAGGGGCCGTCCGCGCGCGAGCACGGTGCGCGCGACCTCGTCGGCGCCGTGCACGGTTGCCGGCCGGATGTCCCCTCCGCGTACGCGGAAGACGACGTCGGGATCGAGCACTGCGACGAGCGCCTCGAAGTCGCCTGCGCGCGACGCCGCGAGAAACGCAGCAACGAGCTCGCGCTGGCGCCCGAGACTGGCATCGGCGCGCGGTGCGGCGCCGCGCACGCGCCGTCGGCCGCGGCTCGCGAGCTGGCGAACCGCGTCCGGCGTGCGCTCGAGGATCTCTGCGATCTCCGAGAACGGCACCGCGAACATGTCGTGGAGGACGAACGCGAGCCGTTCGGCCGGGGTGAGTGTCTCGAGGACGACGAGCAGCGCGACGCCGACCGAGTCGGCGAGGATTGCCTCGTCCTCGGGGCCGTCGTCGATGTGCACGATCGGCTCGGGTACGAGCTCCTCGTGGCGGCGCGAACGCAGCGCGTCGAGACAGATGCGCGCCACGACGGTCGTCAGCCAGCCCGCGAGATTGTCGATCGCCTCCGTGTCGGAACGGGCGACCCGAAGCCACGTCTCCTGCACGGCATCCTCGGCCTCGCTCGCCGACCCGAGCATGCGGTAGGCGACCCGCGTCAGATGGGCCCGGTTCTCCTCGAAGCGCTCTGCCAGCTCGTCCATGTCACATCCCTTCGTCGCGATACGTCAACCACATGACGAGCCGACAACGGCCGATGTGACGAGAGGAGATCGGAATGATCGAAGTGGAGGCACTGACGAAGGTCTACCCGGGCGGCGTTCGCGCAGTCCAGGAGATCGACTTCGCGGTCGAGCCGGGCGAGGTGTTCGGCCTCCTGGGCCCGAACGGCGCAGGCAAGTCGACGACGATCGGCATGTTGACGACGACGCTTCGGCCGACGAGCGGGACCGCCCGCCTCGCGGGTTACGACGTCGCCAAGGAGCCGCTCGCCGCGCGGAGCGTGAGCAGCGCGGTCTTCCAGGAGGCGGTCGTCGACCGCTCGCTCACCGGTCGGCGCAACCTCGAGCTGCACGCACGGCTGTGGGCCAACGGTGCGAACGGGATCGACGCCGGCGCCGCCGCGCTCGGCATCGACGGCAGTCTCCTCGACCGGCCGGTCGAGACGTACAGCGGCGGCCAGCAGCGCCGCCTCGAGATCGCGCGTGCGCTCGTCTCGAGCCCGCGCGTGCTGTTCCTCGACGAGCCCACCGTCGGGCTCGACCCCCGCATCCGGCACGAGCTGCTCGACGTGCTCGCAGGCCTGCGTGGGCGCGGCGACATGACCATGCTGCTGACGACGCACTACCTCGACGAGGCAGAGCAGCTGTGCGACCGGATCGCGATCATGCATCGCGGCCGCATCGTCGCGCTCGACACGCCCGCAGCGCTGCGTGCGAGCCTCGGTGCGGAGCTCGTCGAGCTGCGCGTCGACGGCGACGGCGAACATTCGCTCGCGCAGCTGCGCCAGCACGGGCTCGCGGGAAGCGACGCCTTCCTCGTCGGCTCGACGCTCACTCTCCCCCTCGACAGCCGCGGCGCGGCCGCAACCATCGCCGGGATCGAGGTGCTCGACCTTCCCGTGGCCGGCATCTCCACGCGGCGGCCCAACCTCGACGACGTCTACCTACGACTCACCGGCGACCGCCTCGCGGACGCTGCCTGAAAGGAGATCGGATGACCGCTGTTGCCTACACCCCCACGCTCGTTCCCCGCATTCGTCGACCGGGAGCAGGAGGCGCGCTTCGCACGCTCGCACTCCGCCGCTTCGCGCTCACCGCGCGCACTCCGCGGGAGCTCCTCGTACCGCTGCTGACGCCGGTGCTGTTCGCGCTCGTGATCGCACCGGCACTGAAGACGGCGCTGCACACGTCGGCGACCTACGAGTCGTACGTCGCCATCGGCACCGTCGGCTTGCTCGTTCCCCTGAATACGTTCTTCCTCGGCCTCGGCGTGATCGTCGACCGGCAGACGGGCGCACAGCGCGAGCTGCTCGCCGCGCCCGTGCCGCGGGCGCTGCTCGTGCTCGGCAACCTCGTCGTCGCGCTGGCGATCACCGGACTGCAGATCGCGACGCTGATGGGGTTCGCCCTCGCGCGGCAGATCCACTTCAGCCCGCACGGCGCGGGCGTGCTCTGGTTCCTCGCGGCTGCGACGCTGCTGACGATCGCGATGTTCGGCGCGGCCGAGACGCTCGCCGCCCGCATTCCGCGGCAGGAGGAGTACATCGCCCGGATCCCGGCGATCGCAATCGCACCCTGGTTCCTCGCCGGGTCGCTCTTCCCGATCACCGCGATGCCCCTCGGGCTGACCTGGATCGCTCGCTTTCTCCCGCTCACGCACGCTCTCGCGCTCATGCGTTACGGGCTGCTGAACGACCCGAGCGGCCTGCACACCATCTGGCGGATGAGCAGCACGACGGGCTCCGCGGCGCTGAGCCTCGGTGTCCTCGCCTTGTTCGCCGCGCTGCTGATGACCGTCGGCATCCGCGTCTTCACCCGTGCGGCGACGCGGTGATCAGACCGCTTCCATGATCCCTTCGGTCGTCTGCCGCAACGGCTTCTCGTGCAGGAGCCACGAGAGCAGGAACGCCAGCACGCCGATCCCCGCACCGACGACGAAGACGGGATGCAGCGACGCCGAGAACGCGCGCACGTAGAGCTCATGCAAGTGCGGCGGGAGCTGCCTCACGTTCTTCGGCGTCGGCGTGCGCGGGCCGTGAACGCCGCGCGGCAGTGTCTTTGCGAGGTTGGCATGCAGCCTGTTCGCGAAGATCGCGCCGAACAGCGCGATGCCGACCGAGCCGCCGATCTGGCGGAACATGATCGCCCCGGAGGTCGCGACGCCCATGACGCGCGGCTGCACGTCGTTCTGCACCGCGAGCACGAGCACTTGCATCACCATCCCGAGGCCGAGCCCGACGACGACCACATACAACGACACTTGCAGCACGGTCGTGTGCGGATCGAGCTGCGCGAGCAACGCCAGTCCGATCGTCATCACCGCGGTGCCGACGATCGGGAACGGCCGGTAGCGGCCGAACCGCGAGATGAGCTGGCCGCTCCCGATCGAGGTGATGAGGAGCCCGAGCATCATCGGCGTCAGCTGCAGGCCGGAGCTCGTCGCGCCGCGCCCGCGCACGATCTGCAGAAAGAGCGGCAGGAACGTGAGCGAGCCGAAGAGCGCGACGCCGATGATGAAGCCGACGCCGGAGCAAACCGCGAACGTGCGCTGGCGAAAGAGCTCCAAGGGCAGGATCGGCTCCGTCGCCCGCTGCTCCGCGAGCACGAAGAGCGCCGTCATGACCGCCCCGATGACCGCGAGCGCGATGATCGGCGCGGAGCCCCACGCATACGTCGTGCCGCCGAGGCTCGTGAAGAGCACGATCGCGGACAGCGCCGCCGCGAGCGTTGCCGCGCCCAGGTAGTCGATCTTGTGCTCGACGCGCTCGGCCGGCGCATGGAAGACCGCGCCGATGACGAACAGCGCGGCCGCGCCCAGCGGCAGGTTGACGTAGAAGATCCAGCGCCACGAGAGGTTGTCGACGAAGAACCCGCCGATGAGCGGGCCGACGACCGTCGCGACGCCGAAGACGGCGCCGAAGATCCCCTGGTAGCGGCCGCGGTCGCGGGGCGGAATGATGTCGCCGACGACGGCGATGGCGACGACGACGAGCCCGCCGGCGCCGAACCCCTGCAGGGCGCGGAACGAGATGAGCTCGGCCATGTTCTGCGCGATGCCGCACAGCGCCGAGCCGACGAGGAAGATGACGATCGCGATCTGGATGACGACCTTGCGTCCGTACAGGTCGCCGAACTTGCCGTAGAGCGGGCCGCTCACGGTCGAGCTGAGCAGATACGCGGTGACGACCCACGACAGGTGCTGGAGGCCGCCGAGGTCGCCGACGATCGTCGGCAGTGCGGTCGAGACGATCGTCTGGTCGAGCGCGGCGAGGAGGACGACCAGCATGAGCGCTCCGAAGATGACCCGCTTCCGCGGAGCCTGGCTCGTCGTCGGCATAGTTGAACCATGCCTAAGATCGAGAAGTCCGACGCGCAGTGGCAGCAGGAGCTTTCGCCCGAGCAGTACCACGTGCTGCGGCAGAAGGGAACGGAGGCGCCGTTCACCGGCGAGTACGACCACGTCTTCGAGCCGGGCACGTACAGGTGCGCGGGCTGCGGCGCCGAGCTGTTCGGGTCGGAGGCGAAGTACGACTCCGGCTGCGGCTGGCCGGCGTTCTACGCGCCCGCGGGCGAGGACGCGGTCGAGGAGGAGACCGACGTCAGCCACGGGATGGTGCGCACCGAAGTGCTCTGCGCGAGCTGCGGCGGCCACCTCGGTCACGTGTTTCCCGACGGCCCGCACCCGACGGGGCAGCGCTACTGCATCAACTCGGCCGCACTGAAGCTCGACGAGAAGTAACGCGTAGCTTCGTCTCGTCGAGCCAGCGGTAGAGCAGGACGAAGACGGCGAGCGTGAACGGGATCGAGCCGATCCCGATCATCACACCGGCGGCGAGCTCCTGGTCGCCCAGCGCCGACAGGCCGGCCCACCGGTGCGACAGCGCCGCATACGCGGGATAGAGCGGCCGAGTCGCGAGCGCCAGCACGAGGGCGAGGATCCAGCCGGGGCCAGCTCCCGCGGTGACGTAGAGCGTGCCGCGCAGCTCGTCGAGCCGGGCGTGCAGCGGCGGCGAGTCGAGCACCGGCAGCCAGAAGATGATCCCGAAGACGAGGAACGAGAGATGCTCGACGTCGTGAACCGCCGCGTTGCTCAGCGTCAGGTCGTAGAGCCAGGGGACATGCCAGATGCCGATGTCGGCGTTGATGAGCAGCCACGCGGGCCACGGCGAAACGCAGCCGCGCAGGCCGCGCCGAAGAGTCGCGGGCAGCCACATCACTCCGCGCGCGAGCGGCCGGCGGAGCCCGAGCGGAAGACCGCGCCAGATCGTGAGCCACGGCGCCGCCAGCACTGCGAGCGGCGCGACGAACGACATGAGCACGACATGCTGGAGCATGTGCAGCCCGAGCGACTCGTCGGCAAGGCGGTCGAACGGCGGACAGAGCACGAGCTCGGAGAGGACGAGGGCCGCGGCGAACGGATAGGCACGCCACAGGTCGTACTTCGTCCGCCGGCGCACGCCGAGCACGTAGAGAACCACGAAGAGGACCGCGACGACGAGCGGCGCCTGGAGCCAGCTCACGGCTGGCGGCGGCCGCGTACTACCACGACCGCCCACCATGCGAGCACCGCCAGCAACAACCCGAGCGGGATGGCGAGGGTCATCACGGTGCCGGCACCGATGTCGTTCATGTCACCACGTACAAGAGGATGAAAGACGCGACCTCCACGAGGCCCAACACCGTCCAGACGAGCGAGACCGACGCGAGGTCGCCGCGAAGCTGAACGCGCAGCACCGAGTCGGGGCGCCGCGACGAAGCGAGCACCGCCTCGAGCCAGAGCATGACGCCGAGGGCGAAGATGCTGAAGAAGCCCGTCCAGCCGAGATAGACGCTCGCGTACCCGCCGTCGCCCGGCCCGAAGCCGAGGGCCGTGTACTGCCAGCACTGGACGCCGACCGCGACGAGGCCGAGCACGAGCGCTACGAGCGCGACGAGCCGCCAAACGGGTCGCGCCTGTGCGCGCAGCTCGCCCAGCGCGAGCCGCAGCAGGACCGCGCTCGCGACCACCGAAGCGAGCACGACGATTCCGACCGTGAGCGCTGCGTGCACGTGGTGATGCGGCTTGCCTCCGCCCCAGAGACCGTCCGTGTTCAGCGCACGCAGGTAGAAGAACGCGAACAGGAAGGCGACGAAGAAGAACGCCGTCGCGGCCGCGATCAGGTAGGCCCCGATGGCGACGATCTGCGCCTCGAGCTCCGGATCCTCGGCCGGGATCGGGACGGTGGGCGCGGCGCTCGTCATGCCTCGGCCGGCTGCAGTCGGGCGACCGGCGGCGCCCCCTCGACGCCGTAGTCGTACGGGTAGCCCGTGATCTCGGGGACGACGTCGAAGTTGTCGACCGGTACCGGCGTCGGCACAAGCCACTCGAGGCCGCGCGAGTGCCACGGGTTCTGCGGCGCGGGCACGCGTGCGAAGACGAGCGAGTAGATGAGGTTGACGACGAAGACGAGCATCGACGCGCCGAGGCAGAAGGCCGACGCCGAAACGAAGTCGTTCAACGTCTGCAGGCTCGGCGCGTACGTCGAAACGCGCCGCGGCATGTCGAGGAACCCGGCGGCGAAGAGCGGGAAGAACGTGAGGTTGAAGAAGACGAACGCGGTCCAGAAGTGAATCTTCGCCAGGCGCTCGTTGAACATGACACCGGTCATCTTCGGCAGCCAGTAGTACGTCGCCGCGAAGAATGCGAACACGAGTCCGCCCATGATCGTGTAATGGAAGTGCGCCATCACGAAGTACGAACCATGCGTCGTCACGTCGCTCGGCACGTCGGACAGGAAGACGCCCGAAAGCCCGCCGATCAAGAAGTTGAAGAAGAAGGCGAGCGCGAACAACATCGGAACCGTGTAGCGGATCTTTCCCCGCCAGATCGTTCCCATCGCGTTCAGGAAGATGAAGCCGGTCGGAATGGAGATCAGCTCGGTCGTCAACATGTAGAACGGGCGCAGCCCGCCGTTGATGCCGCTGACGAACAGGTGGTGCTGCCACACGAAGAAGCTCAGCAGCGTCACGCCGAACATGCCGGCGACAGCGAGCCGGTAGCCCCATAGTGGCTTGCGCGCGAACACGGGCAGGATCTCGAGCACGATCCCGAAGCCCGGCAGCGCGAGGATGTACACCTCCGGATGGCCGAAGAACCAGAAGAGGTTCTCGTAGAGGTATGGACTGCCGCCGCCGCTCGCGATGTAGAACGACGTGTTCGCCGAGCGGTCGAGCATCCCCATCAGCAGCGCGGCCATGAGCACGGGCGCCGCGAGCACCATGAGGATCGAGGTCGAGAAGACGCCCCAGACGAAGATCGGCAGCCGCGCCCACGTCATCCCGGGCGCGCGCTGGGTGAGGATCGTCGTCATCAGGTTGAGGCCGTTCAGGCAGAGCGAGATGCCGATGAGCAGGAAGGCCCAGATGTACGCGTCCATGCCGGAACGCGCCTGATCCGCGAGCGGCGCGTAGCCGGTCCAGCCGGTCGGGAAGCCGTTCCATGCGATCGCCGACATGAGCACGAGCCCCGCGAGCGGGGTCAGCCAGAAGGTCAGCGCCTCGATGCGCGGGAACGCCATCCGCCGCGCGCCGATCATCAAGGGGACGAGATAGTTGCCGAACGGCCCCAGGATGAAGGCCGACGTCATCATGATCATCATCGTCCCGTGCAGGCCGACGAGCGAGATGTACTGGCCTGCCGGCCACGCCTTCTCGTTCGGCGTCAGCAGCTCGGTGCGAATCAACATCGCGTTCAGTCCACCGATGAAGAAGAACGCGCCGACGCCGAAGAAGTATTGGATGCCGATCACCTTGTGATCGGTCGACAACCGGAAGTACCGCCCTACGCCGCGTGCTTCTTCGTGCGGCAGCGCAGCCGGCCTTCCGAGCACGCGCGAGATCGGATAGTTGAAGAACCCGAGGCCGGTGAACCAGCCGATGGTTGCGAACAGGAAGCCCATGAAGACGCCGACGTCGTTCTGGTCGGTGCCGATCAGATAGTGCTTGCCGGCGGCGATCTGGCCGCCGAGGTACGCGCCGAGGAAGAACCCGCCGATCCCGAGCGCGATCGCCGTGAAGAGGTTGAAGCCGATCGGGCCGCGGAAGCGGCGTCCGGCGAGGAGGCGGAGCTCGGCGGCGGAATCCATCAGCCGGCCCTCCGTGTCGGTTCCGGGAAGTACTGCGGCGCGTACGGCGGCAGGAACCGCTGGTTCTCGGCCTCGGACTGTTTTTGCGCCGCAATCCATGTCTTGAACGAGCTCGCGCTGACGACGTCACCCGTCTGGAACATGTGCCCGTGCCAGAGGCCGCACAGCTCGGCGCAGCGAATCGAGAAGGAGCCGACCTTGCGCGGATGGACGAAGGCGATGTTGTCGACGCCCGGAACCGCGTCGGCCTTGACGCCGAGCTGGTACGCCCAGAAGGAGTGCGTGACGTCGAGCGACGTGACGTGGAACTCGACGTCGCTGTCGACGGGAAGCTCGAGATGCGCGGTCTCGACGCTGCCGTACCCAGGGAAGCGATACGTCCAGTTCCACTGCTGGCCGATCACCTGCACCTGCAGCGCGCTCTTGTAGTTGGCCGGCAGCGCGATCGGATTCGGCCCCTGGCCGCCGCCGGCGCCGTGCGCGCTCACGATCAGCGTGTAGCTCCCCCAGGCCGCGAGCCCCAGCACGGTGGCCGTCGTGACGACGAGCCAGACGGTCTGCGTCGGCGTGTGCCCGTGAATCGGTGCGCCGTCCTCGAGCGCGTCGCCGCGCGCGCGGAAGACGACGAGCGCGTACGCGAAGTAGACGACGAGCAGGAAGACGATCGGCGCGATCACAGCCGTCATGACCGTGTTCGCGTTCGTCTGATCCGCGGCTTCCGTACTCATCTTTCCCGGCGGAAGATGCGGCCCGAGCACATAGACGATCAGCGGCACGCCGATCGCGCTCAGCAGCAACCAGATCCCAACGATGCGGCGCATGTGCACCGGCGCCTCGGCCGGCCGGGAAGGAATCGCGCTCACGCGACCACTTGCAGGTAGCCGTCCATGTAGCCGATGCTCTGCATCGGTCCGCCGAAGCCGAGGATCAACCCGGCAGCGCACGGCACGAAGCACTGCCAGCGGAAGGTCCCGGCCTTACCGGTCCGAATGGTGAACGTGATCGTGTTGTGCGCCTCCTTGAGCGTGCACGGCGCGACGCTGCACTGGTTCTTCGCGTTGCTCGCCACGCCCTTCAACGGGACGCTCACGCCGAGATCGGGAACGGCAAACGTGTGCGACGCAAGACTCGGGTCGAGCGTGGGCACCGGCTTCCCGTTGACGCCCATCAGGCCGACGATCCCGCGTGGGCCGCCCCAGTACGGATTGCGCAGTCCGGTCGCGGTGTCGTACTGGTAGATGGTCACGCGCACGAGCGAATGCGCTGGGACGGTGAGCACCGTGCTGTGCTCCCAGTTGCCCTGAGCGTTCCGAACGAGATACGAGACCCAGTCGGGGTGCGGGCCGAAGCCGATCGACGCAACCGTCTGCAACGTGATGCTCGCGCGCGGCGCTTGACCTGAGGCGGCGACGGCAGGGGGCCTGATGACGAGATACGAAACGATGTAATAGGCGATCAGAGCCGCTGCGCAGGCGACGCCCACGATCACCGCTGCGAGCTTTGCTGACGTGCTTCTCACGCGAACCCCCGACTGGCTCGGCCTGCTCGTCGCGGGATTCTGTACCAGATCGGGGGTCCGGTGCAAGCCGGTGCTATACCAACCCTCGTGCAGCACCGGATCGCCGTTCTCGGGAGCGCCGTCGCGATCGGCGCCGGGGCCGGAATCGCCGCCGCCGTCCTATCCGCGCATGGCTCGGGCACCGCTGTCGAGCCGAGCCGACCGGCAGCGACCTGGGCCGCGCAGGCCGTGCGTGCGCCGGAGCTTCGGCTCGTCGACCCGCAGGGCCGGGCGGTGACGCTCGCCGCCCTGCGCGGGCGGCCGGCGATCGTCACCTTCATCGACCCCGTCTGCCGGGACCTCTGCCCGCTGGAGGCTCGCGTCCTCGCGCAGGTCCACCACGACCTCGGTGCGGCGGCGCCGTCGCTCGTGGCCGTCAGCGTCAACCCGCCGGCGGACACGCAGGCGAACCTCGACAAGAGCGCGCGAGTCTGGGGGGTGCCCGACTCCTGGCGCTGGGCAATCGGAACGCCCACGGCGCTCGCGCGCGCCTGGCGCGCCTATCACGTCGGCGTGCAGACCATCCGCAAGACGATCGCCGGAGTCTCTGTCCGAGAAGTCGCGCACACGGAGGCCGCGTACGTGATCGACGCGGCCGGCTACCAGCGAGCGCTCTTCATCTATCCGTTCGTCGCCGCCGACGTCGAGCAGGTCCTGAAGAACCTCGACTGACGTCCTACGGCCGGGTGGTCTTGCAGACGGGCGTGCCGCTCACCTGCGTCGTCGCGTACGTCCGCTCGAGCGACTGGTCGGCGTTGTTCCGCACTACGCCGCGCCGACGGCGGAGACCGCGTGCAGCCGCCGTCCGATCACCTGCGGCTCCTCGCGCAGGACGCGCTCGAGCGCCGCCATCACCGTGGGGCACAGCTGCGTGCCCGTGTGCTCCCGCATCTCGACGAGTGCGGCCGCCAGCGGCCGTGCACGACGGTAGGGGCGGTCGGTCGTGAGTGCGTCGAGTGCGTCGGCGACGAGGACGATCCGGGCCGGAAGCGGAATCTCTTCGCCCGCGAGGCCGTCGGGATAGCCGGTGCCGTCGATCCGCTCGTGGCTCGAGCGTGCGATCTGGCGGACGTACTGGTGCACGTCGAGGTCGGAGAGGATGTAGTCCGAGATGACCGGGTGCTGGCGCATCTGCGCCCATTCGTCATCGTCGAGCTCGGTCTCCTTGTGCAGGATCGCCTCGGGGATCCCGATCTTCCCGATGTCGTGCAGGAGCGCGCCGATCTCGATCGCGTCCAGCTCGGCGCCCTCGAAGCCGAGGCGCTGGGCGATCGCGATCGAGACCTGGGCGACGCGCTCGGTATGCCCGCCTGTGTAGTAGTCCTTCGCCTCCATCGAGCGCGAGAGCGCGGCGATCGTGGCGAGATGCCTGCGGCTGACCTCTTCGACGAGCGCGGTGCTCTCGAGTGCGGTCGCGATCTGCGGCAGCAGTGTGTCGCGCAGGCGGTCCCAGCGCTCGCCGGCGACGCCTTCGCCGAGATCGAGCGAACCGACGGGCGTGCCGCCGGCGATGAGCGGTATCTGGCCGTCGAGCTCGTTGGACACACGCACCTCGGTGCCGGCGATGTGCTGCAGCGCGTCGGTCGCGTAGCCGACGAGCGTTGCGCGGTCGTGCGCGCGCGCGGCGAGACCGCCCGCGAACTCGAACAGATCGTGCAGGTCGGCGTTGCGCGCCTCGAGCGCGTCCACCGCCGCCTGGAGCTCTTCGTTCGCGTCGCGCACTTCCTGGACGGATGCGCGCGTCTTCGAGATGTACTGGTGGACGGAGAGCATCATGAACGCGGGCGGGGCGGCGAACGCGAGCAGCCCGATGGTCCCCATCCGCTCGTATGCGATGACGAGCGCCAGTGCGAGCGGCCCGGAGATCAGGTGGTACGGAATCGTCCAGCGGAACCGCTCCTTGAAGATCTGCACCGGGCTCATCACCTCGGCGACGCCCATCGCCGCCGAGAGCAGGCCGGTGTTGAGCACGAGGAACGCGAGCCCCGCGAGGAATGCAGGCAGCAGCCGCGCCGCCGTCGAGTGGACGTGGAACGCGTGGTAGACCCCGGCTCCTGCGCCCGCGGCGAGCGCCCACTGCGATGCGTCGTAGATACCGCGATTCAGTCGCCCGCGGCGGCGGATCATGTTGACGATCCCCATTGCCGAGGCGACGACCATCGCCGCGCCGGCGCCGAAGGTGAAGCCGAGCGCGAGCATCCCCGAGCCGGCGAAGCTGAACGCGCCGCGCTCGTAGACCTGCACCGACACGAGCTGCAGCCCGAGCGTGACGGCGACGAAGATGAGGAACTTCCCCCAGTCGTCCGTCACCTGCGTCCAGCTGCCGGGAACCGTGATGACGAATGCGGCGCTGGCGATGCATGCGACGACGGTGATCAGCGCGTTCGCGGCGGGCGAGTCGGGTGCCGAGGCAGGCCGAGGCGCAAGCCGTTCGGCAATGGCCGGACCAAGCCGCAGGCGGGGGGACGCCATGTGCATGTCTTGCCTTACTCCGCGGCAGCCCGCGTCACTCATGCGGGGGATCTTCGAAAGTGGGGCTAGTTCCAGCTAGAAGCGGCGTTCCAGCTCGACGCCGCGTTCCACGAGGAGGCGGCGTTCCACGAGGAGGCGGCGTTCCAGCTCGACGCGGCGTTCCAGGAGGACGCCGCGTTCCACGACGAGGCGGCGTTCCAGCTCGACGCGGCGTTGCCGAGAACGTCGCCGTTCCAGCTGGAGGCGGCCGTCGAGCCGACCGCGCTCGACAGGTGGAAGTCGATCCTGCCGTTCGACTTGAACACGACGCTCTGCGGAGCGGGCGTGATCCCGCGGTTCGCGAGGCCGACCGTGCCGGTGTACGAGAGCGCCGCTCCGATGTCGACCGCGCTGCCCGGCGTGTTCGGGACGACGCGCGACGTGTGCGTCAACAGCCACTTCACCTGGTCGGGCGAGAGGCTCGGGCTCTTCTGCAGCACGAGTGCTGCGGCGCCGGCGACCTGCGGCGCGGAGAACGACGTCCCGTTCGCCATGACGTAGCCCGGAGCAACGTTGTTCGCCGCGGGCGCCTCCCCTGCGAACGCCGTGCCCGCGGGCAGCGTCGAGACGATGTGGCGGCCGGGCGCGAGCAGCTCGGGCTTTGCGTAGCCGTCGAGCGTGAACCCGGAGGACGACCAGCTCGCCTGCGTGTCGTCGGCGGTCGAGGCGGTGTCGTTCGTGTCGAGCGCGCCGACGGTGATGACGAAGGGATCATTGCCCGGCGCGAAGTAGTTCGTGTTCGGGCCGAGGTTGCCGGCCGAGGCGACGACGACGACGCCGCTCTGCCAGACGACCTCGACCGCGCTGTCGAGCGCGTTCGTCGTGTAGTTGCTCGTGTCGCTCTCGGCGAGCGAGAGGTTGACGACGCGGATGTTGTCGGCCGCAGCGTTCGCCTGCACCCAGCCGAGGGCGGCGATGACGTCGCTCGAGTACGCGGTGCCGTCGGAGCCGGCGACGTTGATCTCGTACAGCGTTACGCCGGGGGCGACGCCGACGTACTTCCCGTCGGAGCTCTGGCCGCCGAGGACGCCGGTGACGAACGTTCCATGGCCCTGCGTGTCTGCGGCCGACGTCGAGTTGCCGGAGCCGGGCACGTTGACGTGCACGACCCGGCCGCCGAAGTCGGAGAGATCCTGTGCCCCGGTGTCGATGACCGCGACCCCGATGCCGCTGCCGGTGTATCCCTGGCTCCACGCTGCGGTCGCGCCGTCGACCTTGGGGTAGAGCGTCGCGAGCGCCGACGCGAGCGGCGCGACGCTGCCGGTGGCATGAACGGGCTCGTCGAGCGTGATCGAGTCGATGCCGTTGTCCTTCGCAAGATCCTGGATGTCCTGGATCTGGATCGGGACGCTGACCGACCCCTGGAAGTCGCCGTGCAGATGACCCTTGTCGCGCGCCTTGTGCAGATCGGACCCGCTGACGATCAGCTGCAGCGTGCCTTCCTTGAACGGATGCCCCGTCGCGGGATCCTTCTGGTCGCACGCCTGCTTCGTCGGGCACACGGAAAGGACCGCCGCTTCGACGGTCGCATCGACCTTCGGCCACGCACCCCACACGTCGTCGCGGGGACCGGCGCGCGCGACGCCGGCCGCCAGGGCGGCGGCGGCGACAGCCAGGGCGAAGGTCGCCGAAGCAAGACCTACCCGACGAGGGGCCAGGTGCATGTGCATGTTCTCCTCCTTTCGGGCACGTCTGCGCGTCCCTGGGACGGGTGAATTGGCGCGGTGAAGCACAAGGTTGTAACCAGCCGCCCGCGGCGGCTCCGGCTAGCGCGGCGGCTTCGGCGGCGGCGGTCCGCCTCCGGGCGGCGGCGGACCGCCGCCGGGAGGACCGCTACCGCTGGGCGGCCCGGAGCCGCCTGCTGAGCTCTGCTTCACCGAGATCGGCGTGCCGTGGTAGCACCCGACGGGCCGGGAACGGTGTCAATGCGTTACCCAGCCGTACCCCGCCGGCGAGGAGGAGGGCGCCGCCCCCGACGATCGCCGAGCCGCCGATTGCGTAGACGACCGGTTGGAGCGTGCCGGGCCACCCGCGGCCCGCGAGCGCGGAGAGCAGGATGCCGCCGATCAGGACGATCTGGACGGCGACCCAGCCGCCTCCGCGCCGACCGAGCGTCGGCAGTCCGTGCCGATGTGCGTGGTGGCCGCCGCTCATCGGCTCGCAGGTGCGAGTGGGGCCGGCCGCCAGAAGCGGCGCGACCACAGCGCGACGTAGACGAGCGCGACGAGCACCGGCACCTCGATCAAGGGCCCGACGACGCCGGCGAGCGCCTCGCCCGACGTGGCGCCGAACACCCCGACCGCAACGGCGATCGCGAGCTCGAAGTCGTTCGATGCGACGGTGAAGCCCATGCTCGCCGTCTGCGCGTACGGCAGCCCGATCAGCTTGCCGATCACAAAGCCTGCGACCCACATCACCGCGAAATAGACGAGCAGCGGCAGCGCGATCCGCGCGACGTTGGCCGGCTCCGCCGTGATCTTCTCGCCCTGGATCGCGAACAGCAGGACGATGGTGAACAGCAGTCCGTAGAGCGCGACGGGGCTGATCCTCGGAAGGAACCGCGTCTCGTACCACTCGCGCCCCTTGCGCCGCAGCCCGACGCGACGCGTCAGGAACCCGGCGACAAGCGGAATCCCGAGAAAGATGAGCACGGTCTTCGCCACCTCCCAGATCCCGACCTCGAAGCCCTGCGTGTCGAGCCCGAGCCAGCCTGGGAGGACGGTCAAGTAGAAGAAGCCGAGCAGCGAGTAGGCAGCGACCTGGAAGAGCGCATTGAAGACAACGAGCAACGCCGTACGGTCGCGATCGCCCTTCGCGATGTCGTTCCAGATCAACACCATCGCGATGCACCGCGCAAGCCCGACGATGATCACACCGGTGCGGTAGGCGGGCTGATCGGCGAGGAAGATCCACGCCAGCGTGAACATGAAGAGCGGACCGACCACCCACGAGAGGAAGAGCGAGACACCGAAGAACGTCCTGTCCGAGACGCCGTCGTGCTTCCTTCGGCCGAGCTCCTCGTAGCGCACCTTCGCGAGTACTGGGTACATCATCAGCAACAGCCCGAGCGCGATCGGCAGCGAGACGGTCCCCACCTGCAGCCTGTCGAGGCCGTCGTTCAGCGACGGGATCAGCCGTCCGAGGCCGAGCCCGGCAGCCATCGCAAGTGCGATCCAGAGCGGCAGAAAGCGGTCGAGCGTCGACAGCGTCTGCAGCACTGCGCCGTCCGGACGCGGTGGCGCCGCGGCCGCACGGCTGACCGTTTCAGCTGCAGGCATCAGCTCGAGGCTAGCGTGCAGCTCCTCCAAGCAACGACAGTGTCATGAGACTCCGGCCGTGTGGTGTCTCGTAGACGCCCCTGCGGATGAACCACACATCTTTCGCGAGCCTTCGGCCTACAGCGGCGGCGTTCGGGACTTCCAGTTCACCCACGAGCAAGTCCGCAGGTTCTCGGGTAGCGAGCTGATCTTCGCGCCGACATTCCGTGGGGCACTGCCTCTTGAGGGTCGGTTGACGAGCGTCCACCCTCGCGCGAGACTGGTCCGAAGTGCTCGACACCACGTCCGTTCTCGCCCTTGCCGGCGTGCTCCTCGCGGCGCTCGTTGCTGGTGGGTTGAACGTGAGTCAGTCGAGGAGGGATGCCTGGCTAAAGGCGTGGGTCGGACAACAGCTCCTTTCCTCGGAACTGGCCGATGCGCTTGCGGTTGCCGACCTGGGCGCTGGCTCCCCGACCTCGGACGTCTTCAGTCTCCTGCCGTTGGCGACGTCTGCATGGGAGACACACCGTGAAGCTGTTGCGCCGTTCGTCGGCCAAAACCTATGGCTAGATATCGACCGGGCCTACGCCGACATCCGAGCGCTCAACAGGCTTGCGCCTCCGAGCAGAAAGAACGAGGGAGACCCCCCGAAGCTCAATCAGCTCAGGGCCGAGCAGCTGGACGCATTCAAAGAACCGGCAGCGCGCGCGCACAGAAGCATCAAGACGGCGCGAACGGGCCTCGAGGGAATCAAGACGCGCAAACCGTCTGTCAGAAGCGGACCGTGGACAGCCGCCACGGGTGTGCTCTGGCTGATCGCATTCCTTCTCGCTGCCTTCGGCATTGGCATCATCGGCGTGGACGTGTACCACGCCAGGCCTTGGAAGGCGGCAACTGTTGTCGCGACCGATGACGACGTGGCTTGGTCGCTCGAAAGGCGCTTCTCCGCCGACATCGCTGCCTGCGAAGCGATTGACAGCGCCCACCGCGAGTTCCGTTGCACGATCACCACGCCCACCCGGAATTCCACTTACGCCTTTCCGGCCAAGAACGCCCCGTGTCAGCTCGCTTCTGCATTCGCCGAGCCCCCACGCCAGACGAGTGGAGTCGCAAACGGTTGCAACGCCGAGGCTCTTGGAACCATTGCTCCGGACAGCAGGCTGGTCTTACGGCTGATGGAAACGCGAAGTGAAATCACGCACCCCAAAGCCGCACCCGACGAACCGGTGCTAGTCATACGCCTATTCAAGGCACTCAGCCACAAATTGTTGAACCCTTCGCCGGTGGCCAGCGGCGCAGTGGTTGAGCCGCGAATGGCACCTGCTTGAAGCCCGATCCCCAGGTCGCGTTGTAAGACGCACGTGAAGCCCGCGCCTGTTGCTGTTCGACGTCCTCTCCACCCGGCTCTTCGGCCCCGGGCAGGCTCGAGCTTCTCCGTGAAGACCTCGCCCGCACCTCTGCTGGCAGCTGGCAAGAGCACGAACGTGAGGTCACGCGGCGGCGACGGGAGCTGGCCGACCTCGATCGCTCGCTCTACCGGCAATCACTCCGCCTCGAAGAGCACGACGATCCCGCCCATCCCGTCATCGCGCTCGCCAAGCGCCGCATCATCGAACTGACCGCCGAGCGCGAACAACTCGAGCAAGACCTCGCGGCACTCGAGGCGCACCCGCCGACCGACGTCCATCCTGAGGCCGTCGAGGCCGCGCTCGCGGCTCTCCCCGACCTGAGCGACGCCCTCGACGAGTACGACCCCGCCGAGCTGGCACAGCTCTTCGAAGACTTCGACGTCGAAGTCGAATACGACAAGCACCAGCGCCTGCGACGGATCGCCGCCGCGCTCGCCCTCGATCCGTCCCCAGAAACAGCGCGACCGCCTCGCGGGCGGTCGCACAGTTGTGACATAGCGGGGGCAGGATTTGAACCTGCGACCTCCGGGTTATGAGCCCGGCGAGCTACCTGGCTGCTCCACCCCGCGCCGTTGGGGGCGATTGTAGCAGCGTCGTTACGCTTGTTTCGATGTGGAACTGGACGATTTACGGG
>DATGEH010000084.1:0-4304 GCA_035310325.1 Gaiellaceae bacterium | reverse complement strand
GCGTGGCTCTACCGGCGGGCGCCGGTCTACGCGCATCGTTTCGCCGGCGAGTGGCACGACGTCGGCGACCCGGCGCAACTACTGGAGGCCGACAACCGGATGCGGTCGCGGCTCGGCCTTCCACTGCGCCAGACGTATTCGCTCGACGAGTAAGGTCTCGGCGAATGACGAGCACCGAGGCGCGGGCGGAAGATGTTCGCTGGGATCTCAGCGACATCTGCGAGGGCGCCGACGCGGCGCGGGCGGGCTGGGACGAGCTCGTCGCCAGGGCGGCCGACTTCGCGGCCCGCTATCGCGGCCGCGTAGCCGAGCTCGACGCCGCGGGTATGCGCCGGCTGTTCGACGAGGCAGACGACCTCGACGAAGAGCTGTCGCGGCTCACGACGTATTTTCGGCTGCGCCTCGCGCTCGATACGACCGATGCGGAGGCGAACGACCTCGCCACCGTCTCACGCGAGCGCGTCATGCAGGTGCAGAACGACCTCATCTTCCTCGCGCTCGAATGGATCGCCCTCGACGACGAGCCGGCCGAGCGGTTGCTCGCAACGCCGGAGCTAGAGCCGTATGCGCACAAGCTGCGCGTCGAGCGTGATGAGAAGCCGTACGTTCTCACCGAGCCGGAGGAACAGGCGGTCAACTCGCGCGCACCCACGATCTCCGCGTGGCAGGCGCTGCACGACCGGCACGTCGCGACGCTCGAGATCCCGTTCGACGGCGGCGAAGGCGAGACACCGCACACCGTCAGCACGCTGCTCTCGTATCTCTATCGGCCCGAGCGGGATCTGCGCCGCGACGCGCACTTCGCCTTGCTCGCGGGGCTGGAACCGCGCGCCGATGTTCTCGGCGCCTGCTACGACGCGCTCGTCGGCGACCGGCTCGGACAGGACCGGCTGCGCGGCTACGCGCATCCGATGCAGCCGACGAACATGAACAACGAGCTCGACGACGAGACGGTCGACGCGATGATGGCGGCAACCGAGGAGAACTACGGCATCGCCAGGAAGTGGTTCAAGGCGAAGGCTGCGGCGCTCGGCATCGACGACTTCCAGCTCTTCGACCAGTACGCCCCCATCGGCCAGGGCCGGCCGATCCCATGGGCGGAGGCGGTGGACATCGTCGACACGTCATTCGGCCGCTTCTCGCCGCGGATCGCGGAGATCTTCCGGAGCTGCCTCGACGCGGGCCACGTCGACGCCGGGCCGCGTGCGGGCAAGGCCACCGGAGCGTTCTGCACGCCCGTCACGAAGACCGTCCTCCCGTACATCCTCTTGAATCACACCGACCAGCTGCGCGACGTGAGCACTCTCGCGCACGAGTTCGGTCACGCGATGCAGGACGTCTTCACGCTCGAGCGCCAGACGTGGCGGTCGTCCCGCCAGGGGATCCCGCTCGCCGAAGTGCCGTCGACCTTCGCGCAGTCGCTCTCCGACGACTTTCTGCTCGAGACCGAAGCCGATGCCCAAACGCGAGCGGCGCTCGCGGCCGCGCGCGTGGAGGAGGCTTTCGCCGCGATCTACCGGCAGACGGTGCTCGCGCGTTTCGAGCAGCGTGCGTACGCCGTGCGCGGGGAGGGGAAGGCGCTCACCGCCGAGCGGCTCGACGAGCTCTGGCTCGAAGAGCAGCGCAGCTACTACGGGGACGCCGTCGAGGTGGCGGACGCATATCGCGTCGGCTGGTCGTATATCCCGCACTTCATCCACGTTCGCTTCTACACGTACGCGTACTCGTTCGCGCAGCTCGTCGCGCTCCTGCTGCACCGCCGCTATCGCGAGGATCCGGAGGCGTTCGTGCCGCGCTACCTCGGCTTCCTTGCCGCCGGCGGCTCGGCCTCGCCCGCCGCGCAGCTCGAGCCGTTCGGGCTCGACCTCCGCGCGACCGACACGTGGCGTGAAGCCTTCGCCGAGCTCGATGCTCTCCGCGTCGAAGCGGAAGAGCAAATCGGCGCGCTCGGCTAGTCGGCGCCATCAGGCGGGGTCAGACACCCGGACATGTCCTGGTGTCTGACCCCGCCGTCCAGCGCATTGCGCAACGCGCATGGTGACGAGAGGCTTGCGGCTTCATGCCGGTTTCCGCGCGGGCACGATTGCGGCGTAACCACGGCGGTAGCGTCGGGGCGTGCTCGATCTGGTGCTACCCCAGCGCTGCCTCGTCTGCGGCGCAGGCGGCGCGCAGCTCTGCACCGCATGTGCGTTCGAACTCCCGGCGCTACGGTCGCCTCTGTGCGACCAGTGCGGTGCTCCCACTGCCTGGCCGGTGCAGCGCTGTGTCGAGTGCTCCGGCCGCAGGCTCGGCTTCGCGACCGCGCGCGCGGCGGTCGCCTACGACGGCGCCGTGCGCCTGGTCGTCGCAGCCTGGAAAGAGCGTGGCCTGCGCCGGCTCGCTGCCGCCGCCGCCGCAGTCGTCGCAGAACGCGTGCCGCGGCCACAGGCAGACCTGCTCACGTTCGTGCCCGCCGACGTCGACCGCCATCGTCGCCGCGGACATCATCCGGCGGCGCTGCTCGCGAAGGCGCTGGCCGAGCGGTGGCAGCTGCCCTGCGAGCCGCTGCTCGCCCGCGCGCAGCGCTCCGGGCGGCAGCGCGGCCTTTCGCTCGTCGAGCGGCGGCGCAACGTCGCCGGCGCGTTCCGTGCCGAGGGCGGCCTCGACGGCTGCGTGCTCCTGGTCGACGACGTCTATACGAGCGGTGCGACTGCGAGTGCCGCTGCCTCCGCGCTCCGCGTCGCGGGCGCGCCGCGCGTCGATGTGGTCACGTTCGCACGCGCGGTTCGGATGTCGGGAGTAAGGTAGAAGGACGGCGAACAGTGCCGATCTGAGGAGGCCCAGGATGCAGCTCAACGTCAAGGGCAAGAACCTCGAGGTGAGCGACTCGATTCGGAAGTACGCCGAGCGAAAGCTGGGCAAGCTGAACCGACAGCTGAGCGATCTCGCGGAGGTGGAGGTCGAGCTCGCGGTCGAGAAGAATCCGTCGATCGCCGACAACCAGGTCGCAGAGGCGACCGTTCGGCTCAAGGGTCATACGCTGCGCGCACGCGAGGCGTCGGCGGACATGAAGGCGTCGATCCACGAGCTCGCGCAGAAGCTGTTGCGTCAGGTGAAGGCCGAGCGCGACAAGAAGAAGCTCGAGCCGCGGCGTACCGTCGACAAGGTCGTCGCCGACGGCGAGATGCCCGACCTGCCCGCGTAGTGGGACTCTTCGGGCGGCGCGAGCCGCTGCACGAGCGGCTCGCGCGCGAGGGCGGGCTCGACACGCGTGACGTGCCGGAGCAGGTCGACCCGCGCCCGCCGTGGCAGGAGACCGGAGTGCACGGCATCGCACGGGCCCGCGAGTGGGACGTCGCGCGGACGGTCGAAGCACCCGACGTCGAGGGCGACCGTGCGACATTCGTTGTGCTGCCCGACGGGTCGCTGCTCGTGGAGGACGGACCCGATACCTCGCTCGAGCCTCTCGCCGCCGCGGTCGAGCAGGAGCTGCAGGCGCCGTATCGCGCACGCGCAGCGCGACAAGGCGAGCGCTTGTGGGCGGTGCAGGCGCGGCGCATCGAAGTGATGAAGCTGCGGAACACACCCGAGGGAGACACGCTCGACGTCACGCACGCAGGTGATGAGACCGAGCTGAAGGCCGACGGCGCGCGCGTCTTCGGCAGCGTTCGCGAGCTCGAAGAGCGCGGCGCCCGCGAAGGCCCGGAGTATTCGGTGCACGCAGAACGGCTCGACGGCGACCTCTGGGAGGTTAGGGCGGCAGCGTTGTAAGGGCCGGTACCCTAGGCCTCAGATGGCGCAGCAACTAGGGCAGTTCGAGAAGGTCCTGCGCGTCGGCGAAGGCCGGCGACTCAAGCGGCTCGGCGAGCAGGCGGCGTACATCAGCACGCTCGAGCCCGACTGCGAGAAGCTCTCCGACGCCGACCTCGCGGCGAAGACAGCCGAGTTCCGCCAGCGCGTCGAGAACGGCGAGTCGCTCGACGAGCTCCTGTTCGAGGCGTTCGCGGCAGTCCGCGAGGCGTTCAAGCGCACGATCGGCGTCCGCCTCTTCGACGTCCAGCTCATGGGCGGCATCGTCCTCCACGAGGGCGACATCGCCGAGATGAAGACCGGCGAGGGCAAGACGTTCGTCGCGGTGCAGGCCTTGTACCTGAACGGCCTCGCGGGCCGCGGCGCCCACCTGGTGACCGTGAACGACTACCTCGCCAAGCGCGACCGCGAGTGGACGCTGCCCGTGTACACCGCGCTCGGGATGGCCACGGGATACATCGAGAACATGATGCCGTTCGAGCCGCGGCGCGAGGCGTACCGGTGCGACGTCACCT
>DATGEH010000083.1:0-3092 GCA_035310325.1 Gaiellaceae bacterium | reverse complement strand
CTGATCATGGGCCGGCTGGGTCTCGCGGCGCTGACGCTCGCGATCCTCGTGCCCTGGACGCGCGAGACGGTCACCGAGATCCGCGAGAACGCCGCGTGGCTCGTCGTCGTCGCGCTCGTCAACACGGCGGTGCCCTTCTGGCTCCTTTCCTGGGGCGAGACGCGGATCGACTCCGGGCTCGCGTCGATCCTGCAAGCCGCCGTGCCGATCTTCAACGCGGTGATCGCGTTCGGCTTCTTCCACGAGGTCAGGGTCACCGGGTTGCGCCTCGTGGGGATCGTGATCGGTTTCGTCGGCGTCGCGCTGCTCGTCGGCGCGCAGCCGTCGGGCAAGATCCTCGGCGCGCTCGCGGTCGTCGGGATGGCGTTCTGCTACGGCGTCGGCGGGCTCCTCACCGGCCGGCATCTCAGGAAGGTGCGGCCGCTGGTGATCGCGCTCGCCTCGACCTCGGTCGCGACGCTCGTCGCGCTGCCGGCAGGCATCGCGCAGGCGCCGCACACGACGCCGGGGTGGAAGGAGATCGGGTCGGTGATCGCGCTGGGCATCCCCGGCACGGCCTTTGCCTACCTGCTCTTCTTTGCCTTGATCACCGGTCCGGGTGCGGCGTACGCGTCGCTCGTGACGTACTTGATCCCGCCGATCGCGCTCGGGTACGGCGCGCTCTTCCTCGGCGAGCACTTCGGCGCGTCCGCGTTCGGCGGGCTTGCGCTCATCCTCGCCGGTGTCGCGCTCGCCACCGGCGCGGTTCGGCTAGCGTCGCTGCGTGACCGTCGAGTTGCGGCGCGCGAAGCCGGCTGACGCCGAATTTCTCTTCGACCTGATCGGTCGCGACGACGTCCGCCCGTTCCTCGGCGGCGCCGGCGACACGCTCGACGACGTCCGGAACGACATCGACCTCTCGTCGCGCCGACCCGAGGAGTTCGGCTGGTTCGTCGCCGAGGTCGACGGCGAGCCGGCGGGCAGCGCCGCGTACAGGGTGGTGAGCGAGCGGAACCGGATCGTCGAGGGCCGGCGGCTCGCGGTGCACCCGCGCTTCCGCGGCCGCCAGGTCGGCGACGAGATCGCGCGGCTGTTCCAGCGGCATGTGCTCGGCGAGCTCGGCTTCCACCGGCTCGAGCTGCAGGTCTACGGGTTCAACGAGCGTGCGATCGCGCACGCCGAACGCGTCGGCTACGTACGCGAGGGCGTGAAGCGGAAGGCGTACCTGAAACACGACGAGTGGCAGGACGCGGTGCTCTTCTCGATGCTGCAGGACGAGCTCCCGGAGCAGTAGCCTCCCGGGCATGGCTGAGTTCCTGCACACCATGGTTCGCATCACCGACCCGGCGAAGAGCCGTGCGTTCTACGAGGCGCTCGGCTTCTCGTTCGAGTGGGAGATGGACATCGTCCGCAACGGCGAGACCGAGGCGACGAACTACTTCTTTGGCATCGGCGACAGCAAGGCGGTGCTGGAGCTGACGTTCAACCATGACGGCCGTACGTACGACCTCGGTACCGGCTACGGCCACATCGCGCTCGCAGTCGACGATCTCGCGGCGACGCTCGCGGCGTTGCAGGAGCAGGGCATTGAGCCGGAGCGCGAGCCGTATCGCGTGCGCGACGGCGGCTCGCTCCTCTGCTTCGTGCGCGACCCCGACGACTACCGCATCGAGCTGATCGACCGCAGCGGAAAATGACCTCGGAGGAGATCCTCCGCACGCTGCAGGAGGCGATCGACGCGCGTGACCCGGAACGTCTGATCGGCCTCTGGGACGACTCGGCGCTGCTGATCGGGACGAGCGGGGACGGCCGCGACCGCGCAGGACTGCTGCGCTACCTCACGGCGCTCGCGACCCAGCCGGAGTCGCTGCGCTGGGAGTGGAGCGAGACCGTCCCGTTCCACGAGGGCGACGGCGAGCTCGGCTTCGCCGCGTTCGGCGAGATCGTCGTGACCAAAGGGCAAGAAGAACGCCGGGCGCCGATTCGCGTCACGATCTTCGCCGTCGAGACGCCGGACGGCTGGCGCCTGCGCCAGTTCCACGGCTCGGTCCCGACGCAGTGGTGACGAAGCCGGCACGGTTGCGTGACGGTTGACGCACTAGCGTCGCACGCATGACGACGACACCGTGGGGACGAGCCGAGCTCGTCGAGGAGCTGACCGTGCGCCAGCAGGCAGGCGACAAGCGCTTCGCCTCCGTCGTGCAGCTGCTCGAGACGAAGACGGGCGAGCGCCTTGTCCGCTTCGCCTACTCGACCGACGGCACCAACAGACGCGGGCCGGTGACGCTACGCGAGCGCGACGTCGCCCGCCTGCGCACCGCGCTCACGCAGCATCCTGCGCTCGCGGACGCTCTCGGCTTGTAGCCGCTTCGACGAGCGACGCGAGGATGAGCGCGCCGTCGTCGGAACCGAGCAGCGGGTCGACCGCGTGCTCGGGGTGCGGCATGAGGCCCATGACGTTGCCGCGCTCGTTGCAGACCCCTGCGATGTCGTCGACGGAGCCGTTCGGGTTGTCGACATAGCGGAGGACGACCTGCGCCGGATCGAGGTCGAGCGGCGGCACGTAGCGTCCGTCGCCGTGCTTCACGGGGATCACCAGCGTCTGCCCCGTCGTGCACTTGCTCGTGAACGGAAGGTCATCGCGTTCGACTCTTAGCGGAGCGTCGCGGCAGACGAAGCGCAGCGACGCGTTCCGAAGCAGGATGCCGGGAAGCAGGCCTGCCTCGCAGAGGATCTGGAAGCCGTTGCAGATCCCGAGCACGAGCCCGCCGGCGCGTGCGAACTCCACGACCGCCGCAGTCACGGGCGAGAAGCGTGCGATGGCGCCGCAGCGCAGGTAGTCGCCGTACGAGAAGCCGCCGGGGAGCACGACCGCGTCGAGCTCCGGCAGCTGAGCCTCGGCATGCCACACCGGCACGGCCTCTGCGTCGAGCGCGGCCAGCGCCCACAGTGCATCGCGGTCGTCCTGCGAGCCGGGGTACGTGACGACGCCGACCCGCGCCTTCATTCGGCGAGCTCGATCTCGTAGGACTCGATGAGCGGATTCGCGAGCAGCTGCTCGCACATCTTCTCCACCTGCGCGCGCGCCGCCACGGGATCGGTCGCGGTCACCT
>DATGEH010000082.1:0-3865 GCA_035310325.1 Gaiellaceae bacterium | reverse complement strand
GATCCGGCTGCGGGCGCGAAGATCTTCGCGAGCGCCGGATGCACCGGCTGCCACACGCTGCAGGCCGCGCACGCGACCGGCACCGTCGGCCCGAACCTCGACCAGTCCAAGCCCGACTACCGCAAGGCGACGGCACGCGTGACACTCGGGAAGGGCGTCATGCCGTCGTTCAGCGACAAGCTCAGCGCGCAGCAGATCGCCGACGTCGCCGCCTACGTGGTGAAGTCGACCGGCGGCACCCCGTAGTCGAGCTGCCGCCGACCTTTCCGCGCGACGTCGCCGCATTCGCGGTCGACCTCGACCGCACGCTGATCGGCCCGGACCTCACGCTGCGACCGCGCACGCGCAACGCCATCGAGCGAGTACGCGCGCGTGGAACGCACGTGATCGTCGTCACCGGCCGGATGTTCCAGTCGGTCCGCCCGTACCTCGAGCAGGCGGGGCTCGACGATCCGGTCGTCTGCTACCAGGGCGCCCTCGTCGCCGATCCGCGCAGCGGTGCATTCCTGCGTCACGTGCCGATTCCGCTGCCGGCTGCGCGCCACGCGATGGAGGCAGTGCTGGAGGCGGGCTTCCATCTCAACGCGTACGTCGGCGACGAGCTCTACGTCGCCGAGGAGACCCCCGAGGCCCATGCGTACGCAGACCTGAACAAGGTCGAGATGCACGTGGTCGGCGACCTGCGCGCATGGCTGCGTGACGAGCCGACGAAGCTCGTCGCGGTCGGCGACCCGGATGCGCTCGACGCATTGGAGGCGGTGCTGAAGCCGCGCTTCGCGGGCGAGCTGTTCGTCTCGAAGTCGCTGCCCCACTTCCTGGAGTTCGCCCATCCGGACGTGAACAAGGGCGCCGGCCTGACGTTCGTCGCCGACCGGCTCGGCTTCACCGCCGCCAGGACGGTCGCCTGCGGCGACGGCGAGAACGACCGCGAGTTGCTCGACTGGGCCGGCTTCGCCGTCGCCGTCGCGAACGCCCACGAGGACATCCTCCGGCGCGCCGACCTGGTCATTCCGCCGGTCACCGAGGAAGGGGTCGCTTCGCTCCTCGAGGCCTATCTAGAGTCCCGCGCATGATCGATCTCCGCGCTGCCCGACACGATCCGGACGCGTTTCGCGCTGCGCTCGCGCGCCGCGGCGCGGCCGAGGCGTTCGACGAGCTGCTCGCCGCCGACGAGCGCTGGCGCGCGCTCGTTCCCCGTGTCGACGAGCTGCGCGCGCAGACGAAGCTGAAGGGGAAGCCGACGCCGGAGCAGCAGGCGGAGCTGCGCGGTGTGAAGGAGGAGCTGCAGAAGGCGGAACAGGAGCTCGCCACGGCCGAGGCTGCGCGCGACGAGGCGCTCGCACGCGTTCCGAATCCGCCGCACGAATCGGTCCCGGACGGCATGACCGAGGACGACGCCGTCGAGGTGCGCCGCGTCGGCGAGCCGCCGAAGCTCGCCGACCCGAAGGAGCACACCGAGATCGGCCGCTTCGAGATGGAGCGCGCCGCGCGCGTCTCGGGCTCGCGCTTCGGCTACATCGTCGGCGACTCCGCGCTCGTCGCGCTCGCGCTCTACCGCCTCGCGCTCGACCGGCTGACGGCGGAGGGATTCACGCCCGTCATCCCGCCCGTGCTCGTGCGCGAGGAGGCGATGTACGGCACCGGTTTCTTCCCGTCCGACAAGAGCGACTATTACGCCGTTCCCGAGGACGGCCTCTATCTCGTCGGCACGTCGGAGGTGCCGCTCGTCGGAATGCACATGGGCGACATCCTCGAGCAGCTGCCGCTTCGGTACTGCGCGTTCTCGTCGTGCTTCCGGCGCGAGTCGGGTGCCGCCGGCCGCGACACGCGCGGCATATTCCGCGTGCACCAGTTCCAGAAGGTCGAGATGGTCGTGTACACGACGCCCGACGCGTCGTGGGACGAGCACGAGCGCATGCTCGCGATCGAGGAGTCGCTCGTGCAGGAGGTCGACCTCCCCTACCGCGTAGTGAACACCGCGGCAGGCGACCTCTCCACCGCGGCGGCGAAGCGGTACGACATCGAGGCGTGGTTCCCGTCGCAGGAGCGCTACCGCGAGATCACGTCGTGCTCGAACACGACCGACTACCAGGCGCGACGCTCAGGCGTGCGCTACCGCGGCGACGGCAAGAGCCTCGACACGCCGCATGCGCTCAACGGCACCGCGGTCACCGACCGGTGGCTGCTCGCGATCCTCGAGAACTTCCAGGGCGACGTTCCCGACGTTCTGCGCGCGTACGGCGCGCCCGCTACCGTCACCCGCTAGGCGGGGTGCCGGAGCGGTCGAACGGGACGGTCTTGAAAACCGTTAGCCCTCGCGGGCTCGTGGGTTCGAATCCCACCCCCGCCGCCTCGAACGGCAAGGAGGCGCGGGGAAGCACGCATGCTCCCCCGCGCCGACTCGATCAGCGGCCGTGCCCGTGGTTCAAGACGTGATGCTCGAACCAGCTGACGCACTGGCCCTGATTCTTGAACGACGGCGACGTGAACGACTTCCAGCCGCCGTGCTTGCACTGGGCCTTCGAGGTCGGCCCGGAGCTGACCACAGGCACGTCGTCTTGCCCGTTGAACGTGATCTCGCCCGCCCACGGCAGGCATCCGCCCGCCCCGGCGAAGACGACACGCAAGAAATCTCGCCTCGCGGTGTCTCAATTCAGGTCAGGATCGGGCCGCCAACGAGGGGGAGCAGATGAAGCGCAAGTGGATTGCCGGGTGGGCTGGAGCTACCGTCGTGTGCCTCGCAGCGGTCGTCGCGGCCGCGGGCAGCGCGAGCGCGGCGGGTGGGCCGCCGAGCATCGCCGCCGGGCCGGCATTCGGATTCGTGCCCGCGCAGAACGCGAATCACGGCGGTGGAGGTCAGGGGCACGTCAGCCTGTTGCAGTGGCACAACGGCCCAGTGATGCATTCGACGACGGTCATTCCCGTCTTCTGGGGATCCGCCTGGAGCAGCTCGTCGTTCACCGGCGACAAGGTCACCGGCCTCGACTACCTCTACTCGAACATCCATGGGACTTCCTACGCACACACCAACTCCGAATACACGGACGGCGCCGGGAACGTGAACACGACGTCGATCGGGAAGGGCTCCGACTTCACCGACACCTCGGCGACGCCGTCGGGCGCGCCGTCGACGGCTCAGGTGCTCGCGGAGGTCGCAAAGGAGACGAACAACAACCCGACGGCGGGTGCGTACTACCCCGTCTACTCCGATCAGCCTCGCGGCTCAGCCGGGTACTGCGCGTGGCACAGCTCGGGAACGATCAACGGCGTCCAGGTGGAGTTCGGGTTCTTCTTCAACCTCGACGGCGACCCCGGCTGCGACCCGAATGCGCCGACCAACCTCGGGCACAGCCAAGGCCTTTCCGCGCTGGCGAACGTCAGCGGGCACGAGCTCAGCGAGATGCTGACCGACCCGCAGCTCAACGCCTGGTACGACCGGCAGGGAAACGAGAACGCCGACAAGTGCGCCTGGACCTTCAGCGGCCTCGTCACCATCGGAGCCCAGAGCTGGAAGATCCAGGGCAACTGGAGCAACGCAGCCGCGAGCACGAACAGCGGCTACGCAAACGGCGGTTGCATCCAGACGAGCTAGCTTCCGACCCGACCTTCGCAGCAGAACTGAAACGGCCCCTCGGGGCCGTTTCTGCTGTTCGGCACGTGAGCTAGCGCGGCCAGCGAGGAATGCCGGAGCGTCCCCACGCCCGGCCGATGCTCTTGCGAACGAGGCGCTTCCCGACGGCCGAAGGGCCGCGGCGGACTGCCCGCGCATCCGCACTGAGGCGCGCGAGGCGAAACAGCATGCTGGTCACGCTCACGGCCCGGAATGTATTGGACAGAGGGGAGCAAGTCCATCAGGATCGGGGCA
>DATGEH010000081.1:0-26720 GCA_035310325.1 Gaiellaceae bacterium | reverse complement strand
CGGCGAGGCGAAGGTGAACATCGCGAACATGACCGTCTCGCGCACCCGCCGCGGCGGCAAGGCGCTCATGGTCCTCTCCGTCGACACCATGCCGCCACCCGACCTCGTCGACCGCATCCACACCGAAGGCTTCGACGACGCCCGCGTCGTCGAACTCTAACTCAGCGGTTCCGGCGCACCGGCTGCAACACGCCGGCCAATGTCTTCGACGTGCTGCTCGCCTGCGGCTTCCGCCGAACAAGATGAATGAGGGAGAGCAACCGCCGCATTCCATGAGCTTACCGCGGGACGCCAACAAAACGAAGAAGCAAGAGTGGTACCGAAGCCGCCGACGACGAGGCGCTGCTGCCGCAGATCGGCCCCGAAACACGACCCCCTCGTCTCCATTTGCGAGTGGTTCAACGTGCGAGATCCCGTGCGAGATTCTGCTCCAGGAAACCAGGGGCCTGCTCGACCCTTACGTGTTTCCTGTGCGCACGCGTGCGAGATTGGTGCGAGGTAGCGGTGGCGAAAGGTGCCTACTTACGGCTGCGTTGCCGCCACGATGTCCGCATGGTTGAGCCAGATCGGCAGTCACGACGACCTACGGCAAGCCTCGCGTTGGGTTCACACGCGAGGGGTCGCTGGTTCGATCCCAGCCGCGCCCACTTTTTTCGGACATTGCACAAACCTCGTGTGTTACGAGCCGTAGGTCTGCAGGATCTCGGCGCGGCCGTTGACACGTAGCTCGTCGATAAGCAGTCGGAGGAGCGGCTTCGTCTTTTGCGGGTTCGCGTCGGCAATGACCTCTTCGATGAGATCGGCGACCTCGGCGAGGTCGGCCGCCGTCGAGTTCTTCTTCGCCAATCATCGTCGGGCCGGCAGAGGAGCCGGGTTGAAACGAGCTGCGGGCACGGTCCGGCTCGGTGCCGACCTCTCACTACAGAGAAGCCCATCCGAGGCCCGCGAAGTGACGCGAGCCGTGAACGACTCTCCTACATAGACAGGCGCTTTTGACCCCCGAAAGATCACAGGTCGACGGCGAAGATTTACGAAACTCGAGCAAAGGCAGGCTGTGTGTCGGCGGCTTGTCAGTGACGTGTCAGTTGCGACGCCGCATAGTCGCGAATGACCCCTGGCGGGTGACCTTGAGGTCTTGGGATGGAACCGCTCCGTGGTTAGCGGGAAACTGTTGGTGTGGCCTCGTTCGAGGATGTCTTCGCTGCCGAATTCGGACCGCTCTTTCGATATCTGCGGCGGCGGGTCGGTGAGGCTGGCGCGGAGGATCTAGCCGAGGCGACGTTCGCGACAGCGTTCGCAAACTGGGGGCGACTCGATCCCGGTCGACCTGTGCGTCCTTGGCTGTACGGGATCGCTGCCAACCTCCTTCGGCACCAGTGGCGGGACGAACGGCGGATGCTGCGCGCGTACGCGCGGACCGGCGTTGACCCCGTGCTGGCAAACGATGACGAAGCCTTGGCACGAGTCGATGCCCGCGCTCAAGAGCGGGCCTTAGCCGCCGCGCTTGCCGAGCTGCGTCCGCGTGACCGAGAGATTCTGCTGCTGCACGCCTGGGCCGAGCTAAGCGACAGCGAGATCGCGGACGCCCTCTCGCTTCCGCCAGGGACGGTGAAGTCGCGACTGCATCGCATGCGTGAGCGACTTCGGAACCGCCTAGACCCAGACGGGCAAGTAGCAGTGAAGGCATCGAGTACTCCAGCGGAGGACCCGTGATGACGGACGATCTCCAGCTCCTGATCAACTTCCGCAGCGAAGTCGCCGAACCGGACGACGAAACGGCCCGGCGCATCTATGCGCTCGCCACAGTGCCGGCAACGCCACCACGTAGCGGCGTGTCGCAGCTCCGACGACCGCGCGGTCACCGGCTTCTCCGTCCGTCGTTGGCCTCTGCGGCAGTGCTGATCGCAGCGGCGGCGGCAGTCGTCCTGATCGCACCATGGCAGCGCTCGCACGGGACGCTCGCCGACCTCGCGCTCGCCGCAATCGGCTCGCAGCCAGTCGTACACGTCGTCAGTGAGATGCCGACCGGCGGCGGTCTCATCGACATCGCAAGCGGCACGACGACGCCGCTCATGCAGCGCGACGAGATCTGGTACGACGCCTCCCGCGGCTTGCGTCGCGACCTCACCACGATCGGGTCGACGGTCGTCGACGACGTCCTCGAGACGCCCCAGGGCGGCTTTCTCCCGCACGGCATCGTCTACGACTGCGCCTGGATCGCCGCGCACCCGGTCGAGGCGACAAAGGCGCGCGTGAGCTGCAACCCGTCAGGTGGAAACGGCACGACGCCGCACGTCGTGCCCCGCCCAAGACCCGCGCTCAACCCCGGCCTCGCCGGCTTCGCCGACAGCTACCGCACCGCCCTCGCCTCCGGGCAGGCCCGCGAGGCGGGCACGGGAACCGTCGACGGCCAGAAGGTCGACTGGCTCGAGTTCCCAACGAGCGGCAGTGTGACCGAGAAGGTCGCACTTAACCCGGCCTCGCACAAGCCGCTCTTCCTCCGAACTGGAGACTCGACCACCCGGATTGCCGAGATCGAGACGATCGCCTACGACGCGTCCAACTTCGCCCGCCCGCAACCCAGCGAGGTTCCCGAGCAGCCGTCCGCCACGCGCGCGGATGACACCGCAGCGATCAACCTTGACGGCGCCGCCATCGCTGCCGCCTACCCGGACGCGGTCTGGGCCGGCACCCACGTGGCCGGTCTCCCGCTCGTCCGTGTCGAGACACAGGCGCTGACCGTGTCGTTCTCCGGTACGACCCCGAGCCTCCACGGCAACGGTCTTGACGTCGCCTATGGCGCACTCGACGCCGCCGGCCGCCTCGACCGGTCACAGCCCTTCATCGAGATCCAAGAAGCGCCCTCGCCGACGCTCGTGACGATGCAGGGCTTCGTGCACGGCGGCTACCCGCCCGCGGGCACGCTCTACGCCAACCCGCTCCCGACGGCCGCCCGCACCAGCGACACACTCAGCGTCGGTGCCCTTGTCGTTGATGGAACCTACGTCACGATCCAGACGAACGCGCCGACGACGACGCTTCTCGAGATCGCCCGCGCCCTCACTCGACCCTGATCTCGACGCTCTCGGGTGGCCAGCGTCGGGAATGTCCCTCGAAGGACGGAGCGGGAACGGCGGTTCGATCCGGCCGTCGGGAGGCGAGCGGCGGGACCGGCTAGGAGGCGGAGAGCAGCTCGCCGGTCGCGTTGATGATGAGCTGCGCGACCTCAAGCCCCTCGTGGCAGAGATCCTTCGTGGGGCCGATCGACCGAGTTCTCCTCGCCCTGTCCCCTCGCCGCTCAGGCCGTCGTAGGTCGAGCTCGTGGGCGATTTGGTTTCGGGCGACGAAGAGAGGGCGCAGCTCGTTGATCCGCTTCCGAAGTCCGCCTTCGTCGATTCCAAGCGCTCCCGCGGCGCGGTCGACCTCCTCGGCTGATTGGAGGCTCGAGCCGGTGAGGTCGTAGATGTAGTCCTCGATCAGCCGCTCGCGAGGCGTCTCCGACGTCAGGTACCTCGCGATCATCTTCGGCTCGGCGATCTCGCCTGTCCCGAGCCGCTTGGCTGCGAACTCCTCGAACTTGTCATGCGATAGGTCGCTGGACTTGAGGAGGGCACCGAGTGTGTCGCGGATGAGCTGCTTGAGCGTCGCGTCAAGCCCGGCGCCCGTGAAAACGATCGCCGCGCGGAGGAGGTCCTCCTCGTTCGCGGTGAGGCGCCCGCGGATATCTCCGGTCTCCGCCTCTCGCATGGAGCGGATGAGTTGCAGGTTGCCGAGGACCGCCTCGACCGAGTCGTAAGCCCCCGCGAGAAAGCGTTGTGCCGTCTCCGTCCCGGCGACGAAGCACGCCGGCGAGAGACCCTTGAGCTGCATTGGAGCATCGGGATGCCACGGAGCCAGGATTACGGGTCGGAGCTTCTCTCCCATCCGCCCTGATTCTCACCGCTGAGTGGGTCACTGTCACGGGGCGCTCGGCAGCTGTGGGACGCGAGCGCGCGGGCCGGGATCGAGATTTGAGACCCGCGTCGCCCTCGGCTCCCTCTGAATCGCGTCGTCCTACTGCCGCCGGCTTCTGAGGCCGAGGATCGGCACCTCTCCGTCGCGGAGGGTCGTGGGCTCCACGGTGTAGTCGCCGCCGGGAGTTCGAAGCTCAGGCAGAACGTCCATGTTGAGGCCGGTCACGCGGTATAGACCGTTCCCGTCGAGGTAGCCCTCGCCGAAGTCAACTACGTCGCCCACCTCGGGCCGCTGACCGAGGTGCCAGTGCACGTTGTGCTGAGGGTTGATCCAGAACGCGTACTCCGCCATCGGGCAAACCCTACTCCGGGAACACTTCCGCGCGGTATCTCGCGGCGAGGTGCTCGGCCAACTCAGCGAGCGCGAGCAAATCCTCACGTGCCGGCGGCCGGTATCGCTCACCGCCTCCGGCCTGCAGCACAGACTGGCCGCGGTCGGCGTCAGTGACTGTCACGTCCTCGGGGATGACGATGCGGTCGAGGTTGTCGCGGTCGACGTGCGCCGCTGATTTCTTCCGTCGGTCGATCGCCCACGCGTGAATCCGACGCCGGTCGTCGGTGAGACCGCTCGTCGGCGCGAGCGGCAGCGGCGGGTTCCCACGTCCCTCCGTGAACGGCCGTGCGTACGTGACGAACAGCCCGGTTTCCATCACGATCCTGAGGCGGAAGTCGTCGAATCCAGCCGGATGCGTTTCGTGGAGCCATCGCGCCGCGACAGCCGCGTCATCCATGTCGGAGATCGACCGGAGGAGACGCTCGCGACGGGCCGCCTCCGCGAGTGCGCGGCGCTCCTCTGGAGTAGGAGAATCGGCTTCGTCCACTGGGCGAATCGTACGACGGCGGGCCGAGAATCGAGAAGAGCGTCCCTCATCGACGCCTGTGCGCCCTCGCGTTTCTCGACGCGCGCTACACCAGACTCAGGCGCGGAGCGACAACGTGGTTTGCGCAATGTCTGGTTCCGCCCACTGAACTTGGCAGTGCACAACCGTGTCCGTGGTGACGCGGGACGTTGGCAGGATCTCGCTTCGGCCGTTGACGCGGAGGTCTTTGACCAGCAGGCGGAGGAGCGCTTTGGCCTGTTTCGGGTCGCGACGCGGGCGGCGGGTCGATGTCGTGCTCGGCCGTCTTGCGCTTAGGCTTTCATCGTGGAAGGGCGTGATTGGGTCGAGGCGCTGGAGCTGGCGCCGCAGCGCGAACTTCTACTATCGCTGCTCGACGCCGTTGAGGCCGACACGCGTTTCCGCGCGCTTGAGGTCGGCTGCTCGCTTGCTCGTGGAAATGCGGACGAACTCTCGGATGTCGATGTCGGACTTTGGATCGACGATGAGTGGTGGGACGCAGCCCTTACCGACCTCGAGCCGCTCCTGCGCCAGCTCGCCAGCACTGTGGATGCGGTCGGATTTGATGCCCCGTGGGGGCGGTGGTTCTTTGCGCAGTACGCCGACGGTCGCCAGCTCGATGTTGCCGCGCAGCGCGCATCGACGGCTCAACGGCGTGCACCTGACTCGATTGTGTTGTTCGACCGCGATGGGATCCTTGAAGCCCGGGCTGCCAGGAAGCCGGTCGACCGCCGTGCCGAGTGGGCCTTTCTCGCGTGGTTCGAGCTTGGAAACGTTCCGAAGTACATCGCGCGCGGGTCAACGTGGGAGGCACTCGGCGCACTTGAACAAGCTCGATCGGAGTTCCTGCGTCTTTACGCCGCGAACATCGGCGCCACCAACCCGGAGTTCGGCGTAACGAGCATCTTCGACACGCCCGGCGGCGATGTTCCGCCCCGCCTCGCCGAAACCTATCCACGCCCCGATGTAGATGAACTCCGTGACGCGGCGCGAGTCCTCGCTGGCCTACTGACTAACGCCTGGGAGCGTCCGCCCCTCGCTCAGTGGGTGGAGCCCGAACTCTGACGACCGATCTCGCCTGGGCGAACGTCCTCTCGCTGGACCTCTACGACACGCTCAACGGCGTCGCCGCGAACAGCTGGTTTGCGCACCGCGAAGTTCCGCCCATCGGCGATGTAGACGACGCTGGGCTCTCAGCGGGCGGCAAACGCGAGGTGTGACGCCGCCTCGGACCGAATGGCGCCGTCGACGACGAGCCCGCTGACCTGTCGCTCGAACGTCTCGACGAGCCGCTGCCTAACCTCCGGCGAAGCGTCTTCCAGATCCACCGCGATGCCGGAAGCGCTGAGGGTTGAGGTGAGCTGGCTCGGGTCGGCATCGAAGGTGAGTGGCAGCGTTCGGTGAGTGACGCGAACCGCCGTGAAGCCTGCCGCCTCGAGCAGTTGGCCAATGTGCTCGCCATCCGGCATGCCCCACGGGCCGCCTCGGTACTTCTCGGCCAGCCCATCGCCCAGAACCTCTCTGATTGCAGCCTCGAGAGCGGCGAACACAGGCGACTCGTCGATCGCCGACCAAACCGCGACGCCGATCCGCCCGCCCGGGCGAAGGGCCCGGTGCATCTCAGCGAGCGCGACTGCGCAGTCGGGGAAGAACTGAAGCCCCTGCTGGCAGAGCCCGACGTCGTACTCGGCGTCACCGACCGGCAACCGATCCGCCGGTGCCTCGTGATTAGTCGATCGGTGCGCCGTCGGCCAGCGCCGGCTTGCCCTCCGCAATCGCAAGCATCGCGGGACTCAAGTCACATCCGGTCACTCGCCCCCTCGGGCCGACCGCGAGCGCGGCCAGCCGCGCAACCGACCCAGGCCCACAAGCCACGTCCAGGACAGCTTCGCCTGCTCTCAGGTCGAGCTCGTCGACGAGAACACGAGCCCAAGGCGTGAAGAGCCTCGGGACGAGCACGTCCTCGTAGACCTGCATCGCGCCGAGACCGGCGGAACCGAACGACGCGCTCCACGCAGACGAGGTCATCTGCTGGGTGACTCGATGTTCAAAGCTGGAGCGAGCATAAGACCTCGGTTTGCGCACTGCCAAGTTCCGCCCACTTTTTTGGACATTGCGCAAACCCGGTTCGAAAAGCGGGCGGCGGATGTTAGGGCGTGACGCAGGTAGCTATCACCTGACGAATACGAAAGGATCCAAGGACACGCCACGCCGAGTGGCACCGACAACTCGAAGGAGCAATCCATGAGCGAAGTGCCCGACGACCCCGGATTCGATGTCGACCCGAGCGTCGGCACACCGAACGTTCCGTACGAGCCACCTCCTCCGCCGCCTCCGGCGACGATGAATCCGACGCCGCCGCCAGAGCCGTCGGAAACGGTGCTGCTGCCCACGTGGCCTGTTCAAGTTCCCGTGCACGTCCAGCCGGGTACCGCGGTTCCCGACGATCAGCCTGACGCAGGCGAATTTCGGGGGTCGGAACCAGTAGTAGAGCCTCCGACCATCGAAGGCGAATAGCCGCCGCCGCTCTTAGGCGCGTCGCGCTACAGGCGTTCGTACATCCCCGTGAGTTGCTCGCCGTTTTCGGCGGGGCTGCTGGGCGTGGTCACGAGTTCGATGAAGTCTGCTTCGACGTCGATCGAGTTGCCGAGTGCGAGCGTGGCCACCCAAGCGCCACCGCCTTGGTAGATGTCGACACCGGCGACGCCCGGAGGACCGTCCAAGGTAATTCGGTAGAGAGCCTTGACTCCGTTCCCCTCGTATACGGGAAGGACACACTTCCAGCCGTTGACGACGCCGACGCCGGGGAACGACTGTGTGTACTGCTTCGTCAGGACCCAACGCTGTGCCGCCATGACTTCCTACGAAGGGCCGCCGGTCGGGCGCCAAGCCGCGACGCGGGAAAGGTCTTGCTCGAGCCTGAGTGCGTTGTTGGGGCTCACGCCAAGCGTCATCGGACCACGAGCGACCCGAAGACGAAGATGACGATACCGTAAGAAATGATGAACTTCGGTCGGCCGGAGTAGCCGAGGACGCGCTGGTGCAATCGTGCTCGCTGAGCCATGGCGTTGGCGAAATTGGCCTGCCGTTCCGCCGATGAACCTCGCTGGATCACGAACGAAAAAGCGGTCGGCACGGAGACCGCCACAAGCAGAAGAATCAAGTAGTTCACAGATAGCGACGCTACACCCGTGCTCTGGACGCCGCAACCTGACGCTCTACATCCTGGCACCGCCCCGAGGAGTTTGCTCAGCTCGTCGAGTCTCTACCGCCCACTGAACTTGCCCGGTGCGCAGTTTGTGCGCGTCCGCCGTATCATCCGTGACATGCTGCGCGTCTTGGTTCGCGGCGTTCGCTGGCACGCGAGCTGAGTATGAGTCGGCGACTCGGCCTTGTAGCGGTGGTTGGTGCCGCCGTGCTGGCCGGTTTCCGTTGCATTGCATGGGGCTGTGCCCGCGTCGGGGATGACGTCGTCTAGCGGTCGCTCCGGTCTGTGCGCGCTGGTGTCGAAGGTCGTCGCGAGTCCGCGAGTGAGCGGTGGGGTGCTGCAGGCGATTGCCGCCGACGCCCCGGATGATGCGTGGGCGGTAGGTGGGCCATCGATCTTCGAGGAGGGCCCGCGTCCGAAGGCGCTGATCGAGCACTGGGACGGCACGCGATGGGCCCTCGTCGCCGGCCAGGCCGTGGCCGGCACTCTCCAGAGCGTTGCGATAGCCGCTCCGAACAGCGTGTGGGCCGTCGGCGAGGTCGGCACGTCCGAGCGCGGGAAGTTCAGAGGTGCCGGCGGTCACGGGCAGGCTCTCGCCGAGCATTGGAACGGCGCGAAATGGACGAGGGTCAGGTTCCCGGGCGTGCGGAGGCTCTCGGCTGCAGCCGCGACCTCTGCACGTGATGTGTGGATGGTTGGCGCCGACTCGACCGGAGCAGCGCTGATACTCCACTGGGACGGCGAGCGGTGGACACGCGTCCGACGACCCGACGCCGAGCTCCTCGGCCTCGCCGCCTTGTCACCCACCGACGTGTGGGCGGTCGGTGACATCTCCGATCGGCGATTCCTCGAGATGCATTGGAACGGGAGAAAGTGGTCCTCGCACTCGCAGCTGCCGCCGAACGGCGAGTACGGGCTGGATGACAGCCCTGAGCTGACGAGCGTCGCCGCGTCCGGCTCCCGGGATGTCTGGGCTGCGGGGGATGCCGGCAACGCGGGCGAGCCGACCTGGCCGGACACCGTGCTCTTCCACTGGGACGGAACGCGCTGGCGGAAAGCGGTGACGCCTGACGATAGGTGGATCTACGCGCTCGCGCTTGGCGCCCGCGGAGACCTGTGGATGGCGGGCGGCGCCGGCAACGGTGACGCATATTCGCCTCCGTTCCTCGAACGACGGGTCGAACCCAAGTGGCAACCGATCAACCCCGCCGGTCAGATCGACGGGCTATCGACAGACCAACAAGACGGGCTATGGGCGGTCGGCTTTGTAGGAAGCCGGTTCGGCAGCAGCCTCCAGTTCCCGCACCACACCAGGACGTTGATCACGCGCGCGCGGTGCTTGTGAGGTGTTCGCCGCCGAGCGCGCGGGGGCGAACGTCATCGACAGCGCGGCCTGAACCGGCCTGACTCCCGTATCCGACGCGGCCGCGCCTGCGTTAGAGGCTCGACCCGCAGATGGACTCGCCGGACCTGATCGCCTATCTCCCGCTCTGGATCGCAGCTCCGCCGTTCGGCTTCGTCTGCGGATGCCTGCTGCGCTGGCTCGCCGGCTAGCTGCGCGGGATCTTCAGCTCGCGGCCGGTGTAGAAGCCGGAGCGCTCCTCGACGACGAACGGCGCCATCGCTTCACGGCGCTGCGACTCGATCGGTGAGAGCCGGTACTCGTCGCGCGACTCGGGCGAGTCCCAGATCGAGATGCCGACGACCTCGTTGCCGTCCTGCGAGTAGCACTCGTATGCGCGCAGCATCCCGTCCGGGAACCCGGCCGGCTTCCACGCGCGGCTGAACTCCTCGTAGGTCCCCGGCTTGAGCCGGCGCGTCGTGATCCACACGTACGTCTGGTCGAGATCCATCTCGGATTCGACGATATCGCGCTACAAAGGAGAAATGTCGGCCGCTGCCTTCCTTGCGGCGCTTGCGCTGCACTTCTCCGGGCTCATCTCCGCAACCACGTGCGTGCCGGGGCCGGTCGGCGGCGACCGGATGACGAGCTACCACCTGCGCTGGAAGGCGGCGACCGGGGCGCCGACCGTCGTCTACCGCATCTACCAGGCGACCGCGGCCGGCAGGGAGAACTTTGCGAAGCCGACCTATGTGACGCGGGCCGTCGGCTTCACGACGCCGCCGCTGCCCTCGAGCAAGGCGTACTGGTTCGTCGTCCGCGCCGGGAGCGCCGATCGCAACCGGATCGAGCGCCGAGGCGTGAATCTGTGCGTCTGACTTGCATATCACGCCAAAAATTGCATAAGATGCAGAGATGGCGGTCGCTGCGATCATCGGCGCATCGGGGTACTCCGGGCAGGAGACGCTCGACCGCGTCCTGAGGCACCCCGAGCTCGAGGTCGTCGCCCTCGGCTCGGACTCCCTCGCGGGCGAGGCTGCCTCCGCCCTCGACCTGCGCCTGAACGGCTCGCTGCCTGCGTTCGTCCCGAACGCCGAGGCGCTCGCGGCGGGTGCTGACGTCGTCTTTCTCTGCGTCTCGAACGACCGCGCCGCCGCATTCGAGCCACCTGCCGACACGATCGTCGTCGACCTCTCCGGCGCACATCGCCTCGCCGGCTCGGAGGCAGCAGGCGCCTGGAGCTACTCGATCCCAGAGCTGTTCCCGCCCACGGGCAATCTGATCGCGAACCCGGGGTGCTACGCGACCGCCGCGCTGCTCTCGCTCGCGCCGATCGCGGGGGCGATCGACACGACGTCGGTCGTCGTCGACGGCAAGTCCGGCGTCTCCGGCGCCGGCCGCGAGCTGAAGGCGAGCTCGCATGCGGGCTTCGTGCTCGAGAACGTGTCGCCGTACCGCGTCGGCAAGCACCAGCACGCGCCAGAGATCGCGCAGGCGCTCGGCTTCCCCGTCTGCTTCGTGCCGCACCTGCTGCCGGTGCGCCGCGGCCTGCTGACGACGTGCTACGTCCAGCCGCTCGGCGACGACCTGCGCGCGCTCCTCGAGGATGCATATTCGGCAAGCGATGTCGTGCGCGTCCTTCCGGAAGGGGCAGATCCGGAGCTCGCCCGCGTGCAGCACACCGACGGCGCCGAGATCGCGCTCTACGACGATCCGGTCTCCGGACGCGCGATCGTCATCTGCGCGCTCGACAACCTCGGCAAGGGCGCGGCGGGACAGGCGGTGCAGAACGCGAACCTCGCGCTCGGCCTCGAAGAGACCGCCGGCCTGCGCCTGACCGGAGTGCTCGTATGAGCGTCACCGCCGCCAAGGGATTCGTCGCGGGCGCGACGCATGCGGGGATCCGCAAGCAGGACCGCCTCGACCTCGCCCTCGTGCACTCGACCGTTCCCGCGACCGGTGCGGGGATGTTCACGGTCAACCGGGTGCAGGCGGCACCGGTCACCGTGTGCAAGGAGCATCTCCAGCTCGCGCAGCCGCAGGCGATCGCCGCCAACTCCGGCAGCGCGAACGCGGCAACCGGCGAGCAGGGCCTCGCCGACGCGCGCGCGATGGCCGCTGCCGCGGCGGCGAAGCTCGACATCGCACCCGAGCAGGTGCTCGTCCTCTCCACCGGCGTCATCGGCACGCCGCTCCCGATCGACAAGATCGTCGCAGGCATCGACGCAATCGAGCTCGGCGCAGACGGCGACGGCGCGGCGCACGCGATCATGACCACCGACACCGCGGCGAAGCAGTCCGTCGCGCACGGCACGGGCTTCACCGTCGGCGGGATGGCGAAGGGCTCGGGGATGATCCATCCCTGCCTCGCGACGATGCTCGCCGTCGTCACGACCGACTACCCGCTCGACGAGGGCGAAGCGATCGCATTCCTGCGGCCGGCAGTCGACGCGAGCTTCAACGCCATCTCCGTCGACGGCGAGTGCTCCACGAACGACACCGTCCTGCTGCTCGCGAACGGCGCGAGCGGCGTCGAGCGCACTCCCGCGAGCGACGCCGAGTTCGCGCTCGCGCTGCGCACCGTGTGCGGCGAGCTCGCGAAGCAGATCGTCGCCGACGGCGAAGGCGCGACCGTGCTCGCCGAGATCGCAGTGCGCGGCGCAGAGAACGACGCGCAGGCGCGCGCGATCGCAGAGCGCGTCGCGACCTCCCCCCTCGTGAAGACCGCGCTCTTCGGCCACGACGCGAACTGGGGCCGGATCGCCAGCGCAGCCGGATCGGCGAAGTTCGACGGCGGCTTCGCAGCGCTCGACCCCGACAAGCTCACGATCGTCATCGACGGCGTGCCCGTGCTCGTCGACGGCAGCCCGTCGGGCGACGAGCCGGCGCTGACGAACGGCCACTGCGCGATCGAGCTCGACCTCGCGCTCGGCGACGGCGCGGCGACGTACCTCACGACAGATCTTTCCTACGACTACGTCCGGATCAACGCGGAGTACCGCTCGTGAGCCTCGTGCTGCTCAAGGTCGGCGGTGCATCCGCAGGCGGCGCGGCGGCTGCGGTCGCAGAGCTGCGCGCGCAGGGTCATGCGGTGTGCGTCGTGCACGGCGCGGGGCCGCAGATCTCGGACGAGATGGCAAGGCGCGGGCTGAAGGTGCGCTTCGTCAGCGGGCGACGGGTGACGACTCCGGAGGCTCTCGCAGTCGTGCGCGAGAGCTTCCGGACCGTGAACGCGGCGCTCTGCGCGGAGATCGGCCCCGACGCCGTCGGCTTGGCGGGCGACGAGATCGGCCTCGAGGCGGTGCGGGTGCCCGAGCTCGGCCTCGTCGGCGAGCCGCTGCCCTCGCAGCCGCAGGCGATCGTCGACGCGCTCGCCGCCGGGCTCGTGCCGGTCGTGTCACCGCTCGCACGCGGCCCGTTGAACGTGAACGCGGACGAAGCCGCCGCAGCGCTCGCGGTCGGCCTCGGCGCGGCGCGCATCCTCTTCCTCACCGACGTCCCCGGCGTGTTCCACGAGGGCCGCCTGCTGCACTCGATCCCCGCCGCGGAGGCGGAGCAGCTCGTCGGCGACGGCCGCTTCGACGGCGGCATCGTCCCCAAGCTGCTCGCGGCGGCCGGGGCGGCGCGCAACGGGCTCGTCGCCGAGATCGGCGCGACGGCGGTGGTGGCATGAGCACCGTGCTCGAGACCGCGCTGCTGCCGACGTATCCGGAGACGAAGGTCGGCTTCGTCGAGGGCGACGGCATGTGGCTGACCGGCTCCGATGGCAAGCGCTATCTCGACTTTGCGGCAGGCATCGCGGTCGTCTCGCTCGGCCACCGCCATCCCGCACCGCTCGCGGCCGCGCATGCGCAGCTCGACAAGCTGTGGCACACGTCGAACCTGTTCGCGACCGAGCCGGACGTCGAGCTCGCGCGCATCCTGTCGGACCGCTTCGGCGGCGCGCATGCGTTCTTTTGCAACTCCGGCACGGAGGCGAACGAGGCGGCGCTCAAGTACGCGCGCAAGGCGACCGGCAAGCCCGGCGTCATCGCGCTCGAAGGCTCGTTCCACGGACGCACGCTCGGCGCGCTCGCAGTCACCGGCCAGGCGTCCAAGCGCGCGACGTTCGAGCCCCTCGGCCCGGCGCACTTCGCGCAGCCGAACGACATCGCGTCGCTGCATGCTGCCGCCGACGACGACGTCGGCCTCGTGCTCCTCGAGCCGGTCCTCGGCGAGGGCGGCGTCATCCCGCTCGACGCGGAGTTCGTCGCCGCCGCCGCGCAGCTCGCGACCGAGCTCGGCGCGCTGCTCGCGTTCGACGAGATCCAGACCGGCGTCGGCCGCACCGGCACGTTCTTCGCGTTCGAGCAGCTCGGCGTGAAGCCGCAGCTCGTCACGCTCGCGAAGGCGCTCGCAAACGGTCTGCCGATCGGCTGCCTGCTCGTCGCCGACGACGCGCCGCAGGCGTTCGTCGCGGGCGATCACGGCTCGACGTTCGGCGGCAACCCCGTCGCCTGCGCCGCCGCGGCCGCGGTCTGCGCGGAGATCGACGACGAGCTGCTCGCGAACGTGAGCGCGCGCGGCGCGCAGCTCGCCCGGGGCCTGAGCGCGCTTCCCGGCGTCACCGAGGTGCGCGGCAAGGGCTTGCTCCTCGGCGCGGTCGTCGACGACGCGGCTCCGATCGCCGATGCGGCGCTCGACGCCGGCCTCGTCTGCCTCACAGCCGGCAAGAACGTGTTGCGCCTCGCTCCCCCGCTCGTCGTCGGCGAGAACGACGTCGAGCTCGCTCTCGCGATCCTCACGGAGGTGACCCGATGAACCGCCGTCAGCGGCACGCCGCGATCCTGCGCATCCTGCGCGACCATCCGATCGGCACGCAGGCGGAGCTGGTCGACGCCCTGCACGAGGCGGGTCACGAGGTCGTGCAGACGACGATCTCGCGCGACATCCACGAGCTCGGGCTCGTGAAGGTGCGCGATCCGCAAGGACGCCTCGTCTATGCGCCGCCGGAGGCGGCCGAGCCCGCACGCGTCGAGGCCGTCGAGGCCGCGTTCGCACGCTGGGCGCTCTCCATCGAGTCGAGCGGCAACCTCGTCGTCGTCCAGACGCCGAACGGATTCACGAATCCGCTCGCGCAGGCGATCGACCTCGCGCGCCATCCCCGCATCGTCGGCACGATTGCCGGCGAGAACACCGTGTTCCTCGTCGCGCGCGAGCCGACGACCGGCGCGAAGCTCGCCGAGGAGCTGCGCGGCTACATGCTCGCGGGAGTCGCGTGATCCTCGCCTCCCTCCCGGTCGGCGAGAACGTCGGCATCGCCTTCTCCGGCGGCCTCGACACGTGCTGCGCCCTCGCGTGGATGCGCGAGCACGGCGCGGTCCCGTATGCGTTCACGGCCGACCTCGGGCAGCCCGACGAGCCCGACGTCGCGTCGATTCCCGCGCGCGCACTCCGCTACGGCGCCGAGGACGCGGTGCTCGTCGACTGCAAGGACGCGCTCGCGCGCGAAGGCATCGCGGCGCTGCAGTGCGGCGCGTTCCACGTCCAGACCGCCGGCAAGCGCTACTTCAACACCACTCCGCTCGGGCGCGCCGTCACCGGGACGCTGCTCGTGCACGCGATGCAGGAGCTCGGCGTCGACATCTGGGGCGACGGCTCGACGTACAAGGGCAACGACATCGAGCGCTTCTATCGCTACGGACTGCTCGCGAACGCGCACCTGCGCATGTACAAGCCGTGGCTCGACGCCGCGTTCGTCTCCGAGCTCGGCGGCCGCACCGAGATGAGCGAGTGGCTCGCCGCGCGCGGCCTGCCGCACGGCGAGTCGACCGAGAAGGCGTACTCGACCGACGCGAACATGCTCGGCTCGACACACGAGGCGAAGGATCTCGAGAGCCTGCACACGAGCACGAAGATCGTCGAGCCGATCATGGGCGTCGCGCACTGGAGGGAAGACGTCGAGATCGAGCCGGAGATCGTCACCATCGCGTTCGAGGACGGCACGCCGGTCGGCGACCCGGTCGACGTCATCCTCGAGCTGAACGCGATCGGCGGGCGCCACGGTCTCGGCATGTCCGACCAGATCGAGAACCGCATCATCGAGGCGAAGAGCCGCGGCATCTACGAGGCGCCCGGCATGGCGCTGCTGCACATCGCATACGAGCGTCTGCTCACCGCGATCCACAACGAGGCGACGCTCGAGCGCTACGCCGTCGACGGCCGGCGTCTCGGGCGGCTGCTGTACGAGGGCCGCTGGTTCGACCCGCAGGCGCTCATGCTGCGCGACGCGCTGCAGCGCTTCGTCGCGCGCCCCGTGAGCGGCGAGGTGACGATCGAGCTGCGCCGCGGCGACGACTACACGATCCTCGACACGCGCGGCGAGCTGACGTATGACCCGGAGCGGCTGAGCATGGAGCGGAGCGCAACCGCGTTCACGGCGCAAGACCGCATTGGCCAGCTCGCGCTGCAGTCGAACGACATCGCCGACACGCGCCGCTTCCTCGAGGCGTTCGGCCATCCGCTGCTCGAGGTGCCCGCATGACGGTTTGGGCGGCACGAACGGGCGTCCCGCTCGATCCCGACGTCGACGAGTTCCTGCGCGCCGACGACGCCGAGCTGCTTCCGTACGACTGCGCCGCGACGGCACTCCACGCGCACCGGCTGCACAGCGCCGGCCTGCTCACCGAGGCCGAGCTCGCCGACGTCGAGACGCGGCTCGCGACGATCGCGGACGACGGCGCCGCATTCCTCCGCGAGTACGAAGACGTCCACTCGGCGATCGAAGGACTGCTGGGCGACGTCGGCAGGAAGATCCACGCCGGCCGCTCGCGCAACGACCAGGTCGCCGCCGCGGCCCGCCTCTACGTCCAGGACGCCTGTCGCGAGGCCGACGGTGGGATCGCCGCGCTCGTCGGGACCATTCTCGACGTCGCCGAGCGCGAGGCGACGACGCCGATGCCGGGCTACACGCACATGCAGCGCGCGCAGCCGGTGACCGTCGGGCACCACCTGCACGCGTGGGTCGAGATGCTCGAACGCGACCGCTCGCGCTTCGCGCAAGCGCGGATCGCCGCCGAGCCGAGCCCGCTCGGCGCCGGCGCACTCGCCGGCTCGACGCTGCCGCTCCCCCTGCCGGAGAACTCGATGCGCAATTCGCTCGACGCCGTCGCCGACCGCGACTTCGCGCTCGACTACCTCTACGCCGCGTCCGTTCTCTTCACGCACCTCTCGCGCATCGGCGAGGAGCTCGTGCTCTGGTGCACACCCGAGTTCGGCTTCGCCCATCTCCCGGCGAGCGCGGCAACGGGCTCGTCGATGATGCCGCAGAAGCTGAACCCCGACGTCGCCGAGCTCGCGCGCGGGAAGGCCGGTACTGCAATCGGCCGCCTCACCGGAATGCTCGCCGTCGTCAAGGGCCTGCCGCTCGCATATGACCGCGACCTGCAGGAGGACAAGACGCCGCTCTTCGCGACCCGGCGCGACGTGCGCACGGCACTCGGGGCGCTCGGCGTCATGATCGGCGGCCTCGAGCTCGACGCCGAGCGGCTCGCCGAGGCGGTGTCGGATCCGCTGCTGCGCGCGACCGACGTCGCGGAGACGCTCGTCCGGGAAGGCATGCCGTTCCGCGACGCGCACGAGCAGGTCGCCGCAGCGGTTCGCGGTGGGACGTTCGTCGCGCCCGAGCGGGCGGCGCCGCGCCCTGCTCCCGGCCCCGGCGGCGTCACGCAGGCATTGCGTGCGGCACGACGCAGGCTCGATGCGCAGTCGCTCGCCGACCTGCCGCGCTCGCTCGTCGGCCGCGACCTGACGACGCTGACGACGTGGACCTCGGTCGAGCTCCGGCTCGTGCTCGAGCTCGCCGAGCAGCTGAAGGCCGCGCAGAAGCAGGGCATCCCCCACCGCTTCCTCCCCGGCCGCACGCTCGGGTTGATCTTTGCCCGTCCGTCCACGCGCACGCGCGTCTCGTTCGCGGTCGCGATGGAGCAGCTGGGCGGCTCCGGGATCACCCTGAACGTGAACGAGCTGCAGCTGTCACGCGGCGAGCCGATCGAAGACACCGCGCGCATCCTCGCCGGCTATCTCGACGCACTCGCAGTGCGCTGGCCGTCGCAAGCCGATCTCGAGACGCTCGCAGAGCACGCGAACATCCCCGTCATCAACGCGTTGACCGACGCGGAGCATCCGTGCCAGGCGCTCGCCGACGTGCTCACCATCAGAGAGCAGTTCGGCGACGTCGAAGGCGTGCGGGTCGCGTACGTCGGCGACGGCAACAACGTCTGCGGCTCGCTCCTCGTCGCCTGCTCCGCGCTCGGCGCCGAAGTCGTATGTGCGACGCCGGCCGGCTACGAACCGGGGCCGGGCGCAATCGGCGCAGCGTGTTCGTTCGGGGGGAAGATCACGCTCACGCGCGATCCGCACGAGGCGGTTGCGGACGCCCAGGTCGTCTACACCGACGTGTGGACGAGCATGGGGGAGGAGGCCGAGCACGACAAGCGGCTCGCCGACTTCGCCGGCTTCGGCGTCGACGCGGCTCTGCTCGGGCATGCGCGGCCGGAAGCGGTCGTCCTCCACTGCCTGCCCGCGCACACGGGCGAGGAGATCACGCACGACGTGCTGTACGGGAAGCAGTCTGCAGTCTGGCAGCAGGCGGAGAACCGCCTGCACGTGCAGAAGGCGCTGCTCGCGCTGCTCGTAGACTGAGCGGCCTGAGCGATTCCGACCTGACCGACCTGCGGGAGCGGATTGCGGCTACGGACCGCGAGGTGCTCGACGCCCTGAACCGGCGCCTCGAGCTCGTCCGCCGCGTGCAGGCGCACAAGCAGGAGACGGGGCAGCCGACGATCGACGCGAAGCGCGAGGCCGACCTCCTGAAGGAGCTCCAGGCGTCGAACCGGGGGCCGCTCTCCGAGCGAGCGGTGGAGGCCGTCTTCACCGCGGTTCTCGACGTGATGAAGCGGGAGACGCAGGCGCCGCGGCGGGACACGCCCGCTGCCCCCGCGCCCGCCGCGATCGAGCGGCTCGCCGTCGTCGGCACCGGCCTCGTCGGCGCCTCCGTGGCGCTCGCGGCGAAGCGCTCGGGCGTCCCGAGCGTGCGCAGCTGGGATGCCGATCCGGCGAACCCGGCCGCAGACGCCACGTCGCTCGAAGCCGCCGTCGCCGACGCCGAGCTCGTCGTCGTCGCCGTTCCGGTGAGCGCACTCGTCTCGGCGGTGCGCAGCGCACTTGCTGCAACGAGCGGCGTCGTGACGGACGTCGGCTCGACCAAACGTGCCGTCGCCGCGGTCGACGATTCCCGCTTCGTCCCCGGCCACCCGCTCGCCGGCGGCTCGACCGGCGGGCCGGCGCGCGCGAGCGCCGATCTCTTCGACGGCGCGACGTGGTTCCTGACGCCGCTCCCCAGCACCGACGACGCAGCGATCGCGCTCGTCGAGCGCTTCGTCACCTCGCTCGGCGCGCACCCGGCACGTCTGGAGGCCGCCGAGCACGACCGTCTGCTCGCGTTCACGAGCCATCTCCCCCACGCGCTCGCGAACCTGCTCATGCGCGCCGTCGGGGGAGCGGGCGAGAACGCGCTCGGCTACGCGGGCGCGTCGCTGCGGGAGATGACGCGGGTCGCGGGCGCGAATGCAGCGGTGTGGGCGGACATCTTCGTCGAGAACGGCGACCTCATCGCCGACGCGCTCGCCGCGCACGGCAGCGAGCTCGAGGAGGTCGAGCGCGCGTTACGCGACGGCGACCGCGCTTTCTTCGAGCGCTGGATCGCGGAGGCAGCGGCCGCACGCGACCGCATGCTCGGGTATGCGTATCGCACGGAGGCGAAGATGCTCAACCGCATCCGCGTGCGCATCCCCGACACGCCGGGCGTGCTCGCGCGGATCACGCAGACGCTCGGCGCCGCCGGCATCAACATCGAGGACTTCGAGCTGCGGCACGTCTCACCCGAGTACGGTGGCGTGCTCGTCATCCTCATCGCCGGCGCCGACAACGCCGAGCTCGCACGGACGCTGTTGCGGCGCGAGGGGTACTCGGCCGCGTAGATCGTCGATTACCGCGGGGGATAGCCTCCCGGCGACGTTGTCGTGGGCGGCGGTGTCGTCGTCGTGCCGGCCGGCTTCAGGACCTTTGCGCCAGAGGCGGACAGAGCCCACCAGCTTGCGCCGAACGCGTGCAGGCCTTCGCCCTTCGTCGAGCCCGCCGCCTTGTCGAACGAGAAGAAGTAGAGGGGATGGCCGGCGTAGGTGACCTGGAGCTTCCCGTTCTTGCGCTTGGTCGTCCCGAGCAGACTGGCCTTCACGCCGGTCCCGGCTGCCGGTGCGCCGACAGCAAGCAGCGGCGGCCACGAAGTCGCGCACGCGCTGTAACACGTGCTCAGCTTCGTGCGGTCGGCCCCGAACATGTAGAGCGTGTGCCCGTTCGACCCCACGAGCACGTGCCCGATCGATGTCGTGCGCAGTGCTACACGTGTGCTGCTGGACGTTGCGGTTGCCGTCGCGGCGACCGCGAGCGCGGCAAGCAGCACGAAGAGTGCGAAGTAACGACGCATGATTCCTCCTCGGAGATTCGTGTCGCACTCGGTACTACGCGATCGGCAGGCGAACGGATCTAACCGACTACACGCCCGCGCACTTCGCCGAGCTCGACGTCGCCGCCGCGTGCGCGGAGGACGACCTCGTCGCCGTCGGCGAGGAAGCGCTCGTTCCCTGTCAGCTCGATGAGCGAGCCCTCCGATCCCGGAGCGGATCCGGAGATCGTCCCGGTCGCCATCAGGTCGCCGGTACGCACCGTCGCGCCGTTCGACGTCGCGTGCGCGAGCTGCTGGGGCATCGTCCAGTAGATCCCCTTGGCGTTGCCGCGTGAGATCGTCTCGCCGTTCAGCTCGATCTCGAGATCGAGATCGAGCGCCCAGTCGCGGCCGCCGGCGAGGTGCGGCAGCGGCGCCGGCTCCTGCGGCGGGGCTTCGACGCGCCGCTCTTCGAGCAGCGAAAGCGGCGTCACCCACGCTGAGATCGACGTGAGGAAGGACTTGCCGAGGAACGGGCCGAGCGGCACGTATTCGAAGACCTGGATGTCGCGCGCGCTCCAGTCGTTCACGAGGACCACGCCGAAGACGTGATCCGCGAACGCGGAGGTTGGGACGGGCTCCGCGCTGGGAACGCCGACGACGAAGCCGAGCTCGAGCTCGATGTCGAGACGGCGCGACGGCCCGAACTCGCCGGGGCCGAGGATGCCGTTGGGGCGTTGCACGTCCGTGCCGCTGACCACGACCGTGCCCGCGCGGCCGTGGTACCCGATCGGCAGCCACAGCCAGCTCGCCGGCAGCGGGTCGGCGCCGGGCCGGAACATCCGCCTCATGTTCTCGACGTGCTCGCGCGACGAATAGAAGTCGACGTAGTCGGCGACCTCGAACGGGAGCTGCAGCTGCGTTTTGCCGATCGGCGTGCGGGGACCGTCGTGCCGGCGGGCAGTCGCGATCGCCTCGCTCCACGCAGACGGCCCTTCAGCCATGAGCGCGTTGAGCGACGGCTGCGCGAAGACGTCGCCGAGGCCCGTGAGGTCGACCGCGTCGGCGCCGTCACGCCACACGAGCCCGCCGCCGGCGAGGATGCCGAAGCTCACAGGACTCCCAGCTGCTCGAGCTCGCCGACGGGCTCGAAGAACGAGCAGCTGCCGATCGAGTGGATGAGGTCCTCGCGCGCGCGCGCGAGGGCCGCCGCGTCCGCAACCCGCCCGTTCCAGCGGAACGACTCGGCGTCGAGCGCGAACGCGCCGGGCTGGGCGACCAGCGCCTCCTCCTCGTCGCCGAACACGGACGCGGCGAGGACGTTGAGGAAGCCGTGCTCGCCGGCGGCGGTCGGATATGCGTGATGAAGGCCCGCGGTCGCCTTGAAGAGGACGCCGCGGTCGCGGCAGCCGCGGATGAACGCGGCGAGCTCCTCGACGCTCGGGATCGCCGCGCCGCCGCAGCGGATCTTCGAGACGCCTTCGACGAAGACGCGATCTCCCTGCGTCTCCGTCCCACCCGAGACGATCGCGAGCTCCCGTCCCTCGACGTCGGTTCCCTCGGGGACGACGAAGCGGCCGAGCAGCCACGCGTGGTCGCTCGCCTGCGCGCGCCTGTCCTCGTCGAGCGCGTCCGGGAGCGCCATGCTCGCCGGCGGAAAGAGCGGCGCGTGGTCGAAGAGGCGACTCAGAAGCGCGCGGCGGGCGTCCACGACGGGCAAAGCTACACTCCCTCCGGGTCGGGCTCCGCGCAGTGGGAGCATGTGAACCGCGTCAGATCCGGAAGGAAGCAGCGCTAAGCATTCCCTTCCAGGTGCGCGATCAGCCCGGCCCCTATGATCGTTCTCGTGGCCGCGCTCTACCGCAAATACCGCCCCCAGACGTTCGACGAAGTCGTCGGACAGGAAGCGGTCGTGCGGACGCTGAAGAACGCGATCGGCGCAGGGCAGGTGCGGCAGGCGTACCTCTTCGCCGGGCCGCGCGGCACCGGCAAGACGTCGATGGCGCGCATCCTCGCGAAGAGCCTGAACTGCGTGCAGGGCCCGACGGCGGATCCGGACGGCACGTGCAATGCGTGCCGCACGATCGCCGCCGGTACGTCGCTCGACGTCATCGAGATGGACGCGGCGTCGCAGCGCGGCATCGACGACATCCGCGAGATCCGCGACCGCGTCGTCCTGCAGCCGGTGGAGGGGCGCTACAAGGTCTACATCCTCGACGAGGCGCACCAGCTCACCGATGCGGCCTGGAACGCCCTGTTGAAGCTCATCGAGGAGCCGCCGCCGCACCTCGTGTTCGTGTTCTGCACGACCGATCTCTCGAAGGTTCTGCCGACGGTGCGCTCGCGCTGCCAGACGTTCGTCTTCCAGCGCCCGCGCCTGCAGGAGCTCGTCACCGTGCTCGGCCGCGTCGCCGAGGGCGAGAGCATCGACGCCCCGCTGCAGGCGCTTTCTTTGGTGGCGCGCGCGGCGCGCGGCTCGTTCCGCGATGCGACGTCGACCCTCGACCAGCTCGCGGCCGCGACGGAGAACAAAGTCACGGTGCAGGCGGTGCTGCAGTTGCTCGGCACCGTCGAGGAGGACGCGCTCTTCCGCCTGTGCGATCTCGTCGTCGACCGCGACACGGCCGGCGCGCTGACGTTCGTCGAAGAGCTCTCGGAGCAGGGGCACGACCTCGGCCGGCTCGTCTCCGACCTCATCGAGCATCTCCGGCATCTGCTGCTCGTGCAGCACATGAGCGAGGTGCCCGAGTCGCTGCCCGTGACGGAGGAGACGCGCGAGCGGCTCCGCGCGCAGGCGAACCAGCTCGGCGAGCCGACGGTGATCCGCCTGCTCGACCTGCTTGCGCTCGCCGTCGACGACATGCGCCAGGGTGGCGACCCGCGGCTGCCGCTCGAGCTCGCGCTCGTGAAGGTGACGCGCCCCGCCGCCGACCTCTCGCGCGAGTCGGTCGCGTACCGCCTCGAGCAGCTCGAGCAGCGCGGGCCGGTGGGACACGGCCAGGTGTCTGACCCCGTCTCGAAGACGCCCGCGCCGCCAACGGCGGCCGCTCCCGCCCCACCCGACCTCGAGCTCGAGCAGCTGCAGGAGGCGTGGGCGCGGACGATCGTCCCCGCCGTGGCCGAGCGCTCGATCCCGATCTCGACCGTGCTCGGCGAGGCGCATCCCGCCGGGCTTGCGGGCGACACGCTGACCGTCGAGTTCCCCGCGAGCGCGTCGTTCCACCGCCAGCTCGCCGAGGAGCCGAAGAACGCGACGCTGCTCGCCGACGCGCTGTACGAGGTGACCGGTCGCCGGCTCGCGCTCGCGTTCGCCGTCGGTGAAGGCGGCGGCGAGGTGGATGACGCGGCGGAAGGGCCCGCCGGCGAGGAGCAGATCCTCGAGCTCCTGAAGAACGACCTCGGCGCCCGCGAGCGCGAGGACTCCTAGTGACTCTTCCGGGGATGATCTCGCGTTCCTGGCGCGCGAAAAGCGAGCGATGCGAGGACGCAGGGAGCGCCGATAGCCGTAGCTATCGGCGCGACCGAGGACAAAGCAGCGCGACGCTTTGCAGCCGCCAGGGACGCCCTGATCGTTTCCGGAAGGGTCACTAACCCCGTTGCGCCGCTCGAACTGGTTCTGGGCGCTGCTCGTGCTCGCGCTCATCGGGATCGTCGTATGGGGCTGGACCTGGGATTTCGTGCACTGAGCTCGGATCGGGTCGGAGGCCCGTCGACTGGGCGCGATTGGGCGAGTGCGATGCAAGGACGCAGGGAGCGCCGATAGCCAGAGCTATCGGCGCGACTGAGGACGCAGCAGCGCGCCGCCCAGCGCGGCCAGGCGACATCGCTCTTCGGCCCGATTCGAGCTCAAGCACGTCCGATTAGGACGGCTACGCTCCCTCGGTGCTGAGCCCTGCCGTCGACAACCTCGTCGCGCAGCTGACGCGTCTGCCCGGAATCGGGAGCAGGACGGCGCAGCGGCTCGCGTTCCATCTCCTCCAGGTGTCGAAGCAGGAGGCGCAATCGCTGTCGGCGGCAATCGACGACGTGAAGGAGCGCGTGCGCTTCTGCAACGAGTGCGGCAACTTCACCGAGGAAGAGGTCTGCGCGATCTGCCGCGACGCGCGCCGCGACCACGCGATCATCTGCGTCGTCGAGCAGCCCGTCGACCTCGTGTCGGTCGAGCGCACGGCGGAGTACCGCGGCCTGTACCACGTGCTCGGCGGCGCGCTCTCCCCGCTCGACGGCGTCGAGCCGTCGCACCTGCGCATCGACGAGCTCATGCACCGCGTCGAGCGGAACGGCGTGCAGGAGGTCGTCCTCGCGACGAACCCGAACATGACGGGTGAGGCGACGGCGGCCTATCTCGCCGACCGCCTGCGTGGACGGGTGCGCGTGACTCGGCTTGCGAGCGGCCTGCCCGTCGGCGGCGACCTCGAGTACGCGGACGAGGTCACCCTCGGCCGCGCGCTCTCGGGCCGCCGCGAGATGTAGCCCTACACTTTCGGCGTGTCCGCCACGCAATACGAAGCCGTTCCTGAGGTCGCCGCCGACGCGGCCGCGCGCGGTCGTGACCTCGTCGTCATGAAGTTCGGCGGCACGTCGGTCGGCGACACCGAGAAGATCAAGGAGGTCGCGCGCCGCCTCGTCGCCGCGCGCGAAGCGGGCTTCCGCGTCGTCGGCGTCCTCTCGGCGATGGGCGACACGACGGACGAGCTCATCCGGCTCGCGCACGAGATCTCGCCGAAGCCGCAGGCGCGCGAGTACGACATGCTTGTCTCCGTCGGCGAGCGGATCTCGAACGCACTCTGCGCGATGGCGATTTACGACCTCGGCCACGAGGCGATCTCGCTCACGGGATCGCAGGCGGGCATCGTCACCGACACCGTCCACGGAAAGGCGAAGATCGTCGAGGTGCGCGCGCAGCGCGTGCACGACTCGCTCGACGACGAGAAGATCGTGCTCGTCGCCGGCTTCCAGGGCGTCTCGTCCGCCCACGAGGTGACGACGCTCGGGCGCGGCGGGTCCGACACGACGGCAGTCGCGCTCGCCGCCGCGCTCGGTGCGACCGCGTGCGAGATCTACACCGACGTCGAGGGCGTCTTCACGGCCGATCCCCGGATCGTCCCCGGCGCGCGCAAGCTCGCCGCGCTGACCTATGAGGAGATGCTCGAGCTGTCGGCGAGCGGTGCGAAGGTACTGTCGCTACGCTCGGTCGAGTTCGCGCGCAACCACGACGTGCGGCTGCACGTGCGCTCCACGTTCTCGCAGGCGGACGGGACGTGGGTGGTCGACGAGGAGGATCCGGTGCTCGAGAAGGCAATCATCTCCGGTGTGGCGCAGACCGACTGCGAGCCGCTCTTTCGCGTGCGCGAGATCGACGCGGCGACGCTGTTCGCGCGTCTCGCAGCCGCGAGCGTCAACGTCGACACCATCCTTCAGACGAGCATGGAGGAGATCGTCTTCAGCGCGCCGCTCGAGGATCGCGACGCCTGCAAGCAGGTGCTCGAGTCGCTCGGGGTCGAGTGGTCGATGCGCGACGACCTCGGCAAGGTCAGCCTCGTCGGCGTCGGGATGAAGAGCCACCCCGGCATTGCGGCGAAGACGCTCGCGACGCTCGGCGGCATCGGCGTCGAGTCGCAGGTGATCTCGACGTCGCCGATCAAGATCGCGTGCCACATCCGCACCGAAGATGTGCCGAAGGCCGTCGCCGCGCTGCACGAAGCATTCGAGCTGGAGCGCGCGTGAAGGACGCGCGGATCGGGGTGGTCGGCGCGACCGGCGCCGTCGGCGCGGTCACGATGCGCCTGCTGCGCGAGCGGGGCTACACGAACGTGCGCGCGTTCGCGTCGGCGCGGTCGGCAGGACGTGAGCTCGACGGCGGCATCGTCGTCGAGGAGGCGACGCCCGATGTCCTCGCCGCGGGCGGGCTCGACCTCGCGCTCTTCTCGGTGGGAACCTCAGCTTCGCGCGAGCTGGTGCCCCACGCCGTGCGCGGCGGCGCGGTTGCGGTGGACAAGTCGTCGGCGTACCGGCTGCAGGACGGCGTGCCGCTCGTCGTCCCCGAGGTGAACGGCGAGCGCGCGCTCGAGCACGACGGGATCGTCGCGAACCCGAACTGCTGCACCATCCCGCTCACGTGCGTGCTGAAGCCGCTGCACGACGCGGCCGGCCTGCGCAGCGTGCGGGTCTCGACGTATCAGTCGGTGTCGGGCGCGGGCGCGTCGCGCATGGAGAAGCTCCTGGCGGAGCCGCCGGCCGAGCACGATCTCGACATGAACTGGACGTTCGAGGGCGACGAGACCGACGAGGAGTCGAAGCTGCGCGCCGAGACGCGGAAGATCCTCGAGCTGCCCGATTTGCCGATCAGCCCGACGACGGTGCGTGTGCCGGTGCTCGTCGGCCATGCGGAGTCGGTGTGGATCGAGACCGAGCGGCCGCTCACGCCCGCCGAGGCCGAGGAGCTGCTGCGCGCGGCGCCGTCCGTGCGCCTCGTCGACGTGCCGACGCCGGGCGCTTCCGCGCAGACGGACGACGTGCTCGTGGGCCGCATCCGCCCCGACCGCGCGTCGGACAACGGGCTCGTTCTGTTTCTCGCGTGCGACAACCTGAACAAAGGCGCCGCGCTGAACGCGATCCAGATCGCCGAGCTCCTGCTCGCGCGACAGCGGGTCGCCGCTTAGGGACGCTGCGGCGCCGGCGCGGGGACGAACGCGTCCCGCACGACCCGTAGAACTTTCTCGCGCGTTCCCTCCGCGACCGGCTGCAGCCCGCCCAGCTCGAGCCGTGCGAGCTCGACGCGCCCGTGCGCGCGCACGGTGAGAAAGCCGAAGTCGGAGAGGAAGTCGCGCGGGAA
>DATGEH010000080.1:0-2739 GCA_035310325.1 Gaiellaceae bacterium | reverse complement strand
CTGCGGCCGGCACCCGCGGAGTAGGCTCGCGGGGTGGGTGTCCTCGACCACTCGATTCTCTGGCCGTACGACGACAAGGGCGAGACCCGCGAGTTCTTCTACTCGCGGTACGCACACCCGACGGTCGTCGAGGCGGAGAGGCAGCTCGGCGAGCTCGACGGCGGCACCGCCGTTCTCTTTCCATCCGGCGCGGGCGCGACGACCGCGCTCGTGCTGTCGCTGCTGCAGCCGGGCGACACGATCGCGCTCGGCGCCGGCGTGTACTACGGGACGGGCGTCTTGTTCGAGACGCTCGCGCGCTGGGGGCTGCAGCACGTCGAGTTCGACCAGACCGGTGCTCCGCCCGGCGGCGTGCAGCTCGTCTGGCTGGAGGCGCCGTCGAATCCGTTCCTGACGATGCCGGACCTCGCAGCTGCGGCCGCGCATCCCGCGCCGGTCGTCGTCGACTCGACCGCGGCGACGCCGGTGCTGCTACGCCCGCTCGAGCACGGCGCGGACTTCGTGGTGCACAGCGTGACGAAGTACCTCGGCGGCCACGACGACATCCTGCTCGGCGTCGTCGTCTGCCGCGACGCGGCCGCCGCCGAAGAGCTGAAGGTATTCCGCAGCCGGACGGGAATCTCGCCTGCCGCCGAGCAGGCTTGGCTCCTGCTGCGCAGCCTGCGCACGCTCGAGATGCGCGTGCGGCAACAGTCCGCGAGCGCAGCGATCGTCGCCGCGCGCCTCGACGAGCATCCGAAGGTCTCGGTCGTCCGCTATCCCGGTCTCGGCGGCATGCTCTCGTTCGACGTCGCCGACGGCGACGCCGCCCGCCGCGTCGAGACGTCGACCCGGCTCATCGTGAACTCGACCTCGCTCGGCAGCGTCACGAGCCTGATCGAGAGCCGCGCCCGCTGGGAGGGCGACCGCGTTCCCCCCGGCCTGCTTCGCCTCAGCGTGGGCCTCGAGGATCCGGAAGCAATCTGGGCCGACCTCGCCCAGGCTCTCGAGACCGCCTAACCCGAGGGCCGGAGGCTAAGACCCGGCTTAGCCGGAGGCCGGATGCACGCGGGCGGGGATGGCGCAGCCACCACCGCCCGCGCACCGCGACCAATCGCTGAGACTCGTAAAGGACGGCGGCTCCGCCGCCGTCCGCTCTGCGGAGCAGAACCTAGAAGCAGACAAACCGCAGGTTTGTCTGCTTTACAACGGTGGGCCGATCGGCCTAGACAGGATAGGCCGTCTGGCCTATGCTGTGACCGCAATTTAGGGCTTTGGCAATACCAGGGGGCAATTTCTAACTCGGAATTCGCACGTGCGGCACGTAATTCCGTGCCAAAACACAGCTCCTAGGGGATGAGGCGTGGCGGTCGGACAAGAACCCGAGCGAACGAAGGCGACGCGCGGTGCGCGCACGCGGGCGCAGGCCGGGAACGGGAACGGCAAGAGCGAGATCACCCGCGAGGAGCTCGACCTCCTCCTCGACGCGCTCCACGCCGCCCGCGACGGCGAGACGACCGTGCGCCTGCCGGTCCGCGGCAAGGGGATCGCGGCCGAGCTGAACCGCGCGTTCAACGAGCTCGCGGACCGCCGCGAGGCGTTCGGCAAGGAGATCGCCCGCGTCGGCCGCGTCATCGGCCGCGAGGGCCGCATGACCGAACGCGCGTCGAGCGCCGGTGCCGGCGGCCACTGGGCCGACACGGTCGACGCGCTCAACACGCTCATCGACGACCTCGTCCGCCCCACCACCGAGGTCGCGCGCGTCATCGACGCCGTCGCCGACGGCGACCTGTCGCAGAAGATGGCGCTGAAGATCGAGGGGCAGTCCGTCAAGGGCGAGTTCCTCCGCATCGGCACGACGGTGAACGCGATGGTCGACCAGCTCTCGTCGTTCGCCGACGAGGTCACGCGCGTCGCGCGCGAGGTCGGCACCGAGGGCAAGCTCGGCGGCCAGGCGAAGGTGCGCGGCGTCAGCGGCGTGTGGAAGGACCTGACCGACAACGTCAACACGCTCGCCGGCAACCTCACGACGCAGGTCCGCAACATCGCCGAGGTCACGACCGCGGTCGCGACCGGCGACCTCACGAAGAAGATCACCGTGGACGTGCGCGGCGAGATCGCCGAGCTGAAGAACACGATCAACACGATGGTCGACCAGCTCTCGTCGTTCGCCGACGAGGTCACGCGCGTCGCACGCGAGGTCGGCGAGGAGGGCAAGCTCGGAGGCCAGGCGCAGGTGAAGGGCGTGTCGGGCACGTGGAAGGACCTCACCGACTCGGTGAACGGGCTCGCCGACAACCTGACGAACCAGGTGCGCAACATCGCGACCGTCACGACCGCGGTCGCGAACGGCGACCTCTCGAAGAAGATCACGGTCGACGTCAAGGGCGAGGTGCTCGAGCTGAAGGAGACCATCAACACGATGGTCGACCAGCTCTCGACCTTCGCGGCCGAGGTGACCCGCGTCGCCCGCGAGGTCGGCACCGAGGGCCGCCTGGGCGGTCAGGCGCGGGTCGAGGGCGTCAGCGGGGTCTGGCGCGACCTGACGGAGAACGTGAACACGCTCGCCGACAACCTGTCGAACCAGGTGCGCAACATCGCCGACGTGACCACCGCGGTCGCGAACGGCGACCTCACACGCAAGATCACGGTCGACGCGCGCGGCGAGATCCTCGAGCTGAAGTCGACGATCAACACGATGGTCGACCAGCTCTCGTCGTTCGCCGACGAAGTCACCCGCGTCGCACGCGAGGTCGGCAC
>DATGEH010000079.1:0-3201 GCA_035310325.1 Gaiellaceae bacterium | reverse complement strand
ACGTCGACGTCGCGCGCGAGGTGCGCCCGCCCAGTCCGCCGCGACGGTTGCCGAAGGCGATCGCGATCGACGAGGTGGAGCGACTGCTCGACGCGGCCGGCTACGAACAGACGCCGCTCGCAATCCGCGACCGCGCGCTGCTCGAGTTGCTGTACGGCACCGGCGCGCGCATCTCCGAAGCGGTCGGACTCGCGATCGACGACCTCGACCTCGCCGATCGCAGCGTGCTGCTCAGCGGCAAGGGCGGCAAGCAGCGTCGCGTGCCGCTCGGGTCGTTCGCGGCCAAAGCCGTCGACGCGTACCTCGTGCAGGTGCGTCCTGCACTCGCCGCCAACGGGCGCGGGACGCCGGCTGTGTTCTTGAACGCACGCGGCGGGCCGCTGTCGCGCCAGTCGGCATGGACGATCCTGCGCACCGCCGCAGAACGCGCCGGCCTCGCCGACGGAATCTCGCCGCACACGTTGCGCCACTCGTTCGCGACACATCTGATGGAGGGTGGCGCGGACGTGCGCGTCGTGCAGGAACTGCTCGGCCACTCGTCGGTCACCACCACGCAGATCTACACGCTCGTCACCGTCGACCGGCTGCGCGAGGTGTACGCGACGGCCCACCCGAGAGCCCGCGGGTGAAGCTCAACAGGAGCTTGAGAGTCAACAAAAACGGGGGTTTCGTTGCTCGGAGCGCCGCAGCCGATGACGCGCGGTGCTGAGGTAGCGTCGCGCTCGTCGGCGACGGATCGAAAGAGGGGACCGGCGCGCACATGACTACAGCGACCAGCCCATCCGGCGATTCGAGCGAGCTCTTCGTCGCCGAGGCGGGTAAGTCGGCCGACCCCGCGGTGGCACGGCACAAGCGGCACGTCCCGGAGCCGAAACCGCTCGAGCGGCACGGTCCCGCACGCATCGTTGCGCTGTGCAACCAGAAGGGTGGCGTCGGCAAGACGACCACGACGATCAACCTGGGCGCGTCACTCGCCGAGCTCGGCCGGCGCGTGCTGCTCGTCGACTTCGATCCGCAGGGTGCCTTGTCGGTCGGCCTCGGCGTCAACCCGCACCAGCTCGACCGCACGGCGTACAACCTGCTGATGGAGCGCGGTGTGACGATCGACGACGTGCTCGTCAAGACGAGCGTCCCCGGCGTCGACCTGCTGCCGAGCAACATCGACCTGTCGGCGGCCGAGGTGCAGCTTGTCGGCGAGGTGGCGCGCGAGCAGGCGCTGGCCCGCGCGCTCGCACCCGTCATTTCCGACTACGACTTCGTGCTCATCGACTGCCAGCCGTCACTCGGCTTGCTCACCGTCAATGCGCTCACCGCGGCCGACGGTGTGATCATCCCGCTCGAATGCGAGTTCTTCAGCCTGCGTGGCGTCGCGCTGCTCATCGACACGGTCGACAAGGTGCGCGAGCGGCTCAACCCGAAGCTCTCCCTCGACGGCATCCTCGCGACGATGTACGACGGGCGCACGCTGCACGGCCGCGAGGTGTTCGCGCGCGTCGTCGAAGCCTTCGGCGACTCCGTCTTCGACACGGTCATCTCGCGTACCGTGCGCTTCCCTGAGACGACCGTCGCCGGCGAGCCGATCACGACGTGGGCGCCGACGTCGGCGGGCGCCGTCTCGTACCGCACGCTCGCCCGAGAGGTGCTTGCTCGCACGAGCGAGCTGGCCGAACAGGCCGAGGCGGCCGCGGCCGAGCCCATCATGACCGCGCCGGTCGCACACGCGCTGGCGCAGCCGGTCTCGACCGAGAGCAGCAGCGCGGCTCCATACGCCGAGACGTGACGGCGCCGATGGCCATCTCGGCAGAGGACGCGGTCGAGATCGAAGCGCTGGCAACCGAACCGGGCGACGGCGACGATGTGCACGCCCCCAACGACGTGTCGTTCCGCGTCCGCCTGGACAACTTCGAGGGCCCGTTCGACCTGCTGCTCAGCCTCATCAGCCGCCGGCAGCTCGACGTCACCGAGGTAGCCCTGTCCCAAGTCACCGACGAGTTCATCGCGCATCTCGATCGGCTCGGCGAATGGGACCTCGGGCAGGCGACCGAGTTCCTCGTGGTCGCGGCGACCCTGCTCGATCTCAAGGCGGCCCGGCTGCTGCCGGCCGCGGACGTCGAGGACGAGGAAGACCTCGCACTGCTGGAGGCACGCGACCTGCTGTTCGCGCGCTTGCTGCAGTACCGCGCGTACAAGCTCGCGGCCGCGTATCTCGGCGAGCTCGAACGCACTCAAGCGCGCCGGCACGGACGAAGCGTCGAACTCGAGCCGCGCTTTGCCGAGTTGTTGCCCGAGGTGTTCCTCGACATCAGCCCGGCTCGTCTCGCGGCACTCGCCGCGATCGCGCTCGCGCCGAAACCGGTGCCGACCGTCGCGACCGAGCACGTGCACGCGCCGCGCGTGAGTGTGCGCGAACACATGCTCGTCATTCGCGAGCGGCTGCGGCGCACCGGTTCGGCCACGTTCCGCGCGCTCGTCGCCGACTGCACGACGACGCTGGAGGTGGTCGCGCGCTTCCTCGGGCTGCTCGAGCTGTACCGCGACGGCGTCGTCGCGTTCGACCAGGCCGCGGCACTCGCCGAACTGCGCGTGCGCTGGACGGGGCATGACGCCGACGAGCCGTCTGACGACGTGGACAGCGAGTCAGACGTCGACGAGGAGTACCAATGACGACAGATCCGATGGACGACGCATTCGATGCCGTCGAGGAAGAAACCGAGGTACGCAAGGCGAAGGTTGCGCCGCTGGGCGATCCCGCCGATCTCGTGGCAGCAGTCGAGGCGATCATGTTCGTCGTCGAGTCGCCGGTCTCGATCACGGCGATCGCCGCTGCGCTGCAGCAGCCGGAGCCGGCTGTCGCCGAGGCCGTCGAGACGCTGCGCGCGAGCTATGACGAGCGGCGCGCCGGCGTCGAGTTGCGCGACGTGGCCGGAGGCGTGCGCATCTACACGCGCCCGTCAGTCGCCGCGCAGGTGGAGGTGTTCCTGCAGGACGGCCAGCGCAGCCGGCTCACGCAGGCCGCGTTGGAGACGCTCGCGGTCGTCGCGTACCGGCAGCCGGTGACGCGCTCGCGCGTGTCGGCGATCCGTGGCGTCAACGTCGACGGCGTGGTGCGCACGCTGGCGACCCGGGGCCTGGTCGTCGAAGCGGGCTCCGACCCCGATACTGGCGGCGGACTCCTGCGAACCACCGAGCTGTTCCTGGAGA
>DATGEH010000078.1:0-14719 GCA_035310325.1 Gaiellaceae bacterium | reverse complement strand
ACCTCGCCGATCGACATGACCGGGTGGAAGCTGATCTCTCCGCGCACGTCCTCGGGGACGTCGTCGAGGTCGCCGCGGTTCCGCTCGGGGATGATCACGTCGGTGATCCCGGCCGCGTGCGCCGCGAGCACCTTCTGCTTGAGGCCGCCGATCGGCAGCACCCGTCCCTGCAGCGTGACCTCACCGGTCATGCCGACGGTGTGCTTCACGGGGCGGCCGGTCAGGAGCGACGCCAGCGCGGTCGTCATCGTGATCCCTGCGCTCGGCCCGTCCTTCGGGATCGCCCCTGCGGGAACGTGCAGGTGGAACGCCGAGTCTTCGAAGAGCGCCGGATCGATCTCGAGCTCCTCGGCGTGCGAGCGGACATACGAGAGCGCGATCCGCGCCGACTCCTTCATCACGTCGCCGAGCTGGCCGGTCAGGACGAGCTCCTCCTTGCCGTGCATCCGGGTCGCCTCGACGAACAGGACGTCGCCGCCCGTGCCCGTCACGGCGAGACCCGTCGCGACGCCCGGCACAGCGGTCCGCTCCGCGGCCTCCTGGTAGAAGCGCTGGCGGCCGAGCGCGTCCCGCACGGCGGCCTCGTCGAGCGCGATCGGCGTCTGCGCGCCGCCCGCGACGGCGGTCGCGGTCTTGCGCAGCGCCTTGCCGAGCTCGCGCTCGAGCTGACGCACGCCCGCCTCGCGGGTGTACTGCGTGACGACCTGCTCGAGCACCGCGTCTGTGATCGTGACCTCGTCCTCACGGAGGCCCGCCCGCTCGAGCTGGCGTGGCCAGAGGTAGCCGCGGGCGATCGCCGTCTTCTCGTCGACCGTGTAGCCGTCGAAGCGGATCACCTCCATCCGGTCGAGCAGCGGCCCGGGGATCGTGTCGGCGACGTTCGCGGTGGCGATGAAGACGACCTCGGACAGGTCGAGCTCGACGTCGAGGTAGTGGTCGCGGAACGAGTGGTTCTGCGCCGGGTCGAGCACCTCGAGCAGCGCGGCCGACGGATCGCCGCGCCAGTCGGCGCCGACCTTGTCGACCTCGTCGAGCAGGATGACCGGGTTCATCGTCCCCGCGTCGCGCAGCGCGCGCACGAGCCGCCCGGGGAGCGCGCCGATGTACGTGCGGCGGTGGCCGCGGATCTCCGCCTCGTCGCGAATGCCGCCGAGCGACATGCGGACGAACTCGCGGTTGAGCGCGCGCGCGACCGACTCCCCGATCGACGTCTTGCCCGTTCCGGGCGGACCGATCAGCGTGAGGATGGCGCCGCTCTTCTTGTCGTTCGGGATGCCGCGCTCCTGGCGGAGCTTGCGCACCGCGAGGTACTCGACGATGCGCTCCTTCACGTCGTCGAGCCCCGCGTGGTCCGAGTCGAGTGTCTCGCGCGCGTGCGCGGGATCGAGACGCTCGTCCGAGCCCTTCGACCACGGCACCGACGTGAGCCAGTCGAGGTACGTGCGGATCATCGACGCCTCGCCCGAGGCGTCGCCCATCGTCTCGAGACGGCGCAGCTCGCGCTCGGCCTGAGCGCGAACCTCGTCGGGCATGCCGCCCTCTTCGATCTTCTTGCGGTACTCGTCGACGACCGAGCCCTCGTCCTCGCCGAGCTCCTTGCGAATCGAATTGAGCTGCTGGCGCAGGAACCACTCGCGCTGCTGCTTCTGCGCGCCGGACTCGACGTCCTCACGGATGCGCCGGCGGACCTGCAGCTCGGCGAGCCGCTCGCGCTGGAGCGCAAGCGAGAACTCGAGACGCTCCACGACGTCGACCTTCTCGAGCAGCTCGACGCGCTGGGTGAACGAGATGTCGGGTGCGTAGGCGGCGGTGTCGGCAAGCGCGCCTGCGTCGGTGATCGAGCGCAGGAACTGGCCGATGCGCTCGTCCGCGTCGCGCACCTCGAGGATCTCCTCGACCACGGCGCGGTACTCCCGCTCGAGCTCGCGCGTCTGCACGCGCGGCGGGTTCTCGTCGGGGCGCTCCTCGACCTCGACGCGCAGCGTGCCCTGGGAGTCGCTGTGGGCGGCGCCGATGACGCCGCGGTGGAGGCCGGTCAGGGCGACGGCGAAGCCGGCGCCGCGCGGGAGGCGAACCCGTTCGGCCACCTCGGCCACGGTTCCGACCTTCGCGTACTCCTGCTCGTGCTGGGGGACGAGCAGGACGCGCTCTTCGTCGCCGACGTCGACCGTCAGCGTGACGGTCATGCCGGGGAAGACGACGGTGTCCTCGAGGGGGACGAGCAGTAGGTCGCTCAAGATCAGGTCACTCTCCAATCCTTGTACTAGGTATCGGAATTGTACCTGCTTGGAACGAGGCTGCCGCCCGGCTTAATCCCAGAGGCGGAAACCCCCCTTGAACGCGTTCGCGTTGTCGCCCAGGCGGGCCTTCGCAGGCAGCTTCCCGAGCCGTTCGGCGTTCCCGCCGCCGAGGACGACGTAGTCGGGCTCGAGCGCGGCCGTGAGGGCCTCGACAGCCTCGTGGACGCGCTTCTCCCAGCGCTCGTTCCCGCTCTCGAGGCGTGCGGCATCGCCGAGGTAGTCCTCGTACGTCGCGTTCTTGTACGGCAGGTGGCCGAGCTCCATCGGCTCGAGGACCCCGTCCGCGATGAACGTGCTGCCGAGCCCGGTGCCGAGCCCGAGGAAGAGCATCTTCCCGCCCTCGTAGCTGCCGAGCGCCTGCATGGCGGCGTCGTTGATCACCTTCGTCGGCCTGCCGAACGCGGCCTCGAAGTCGAAGCCGGCCCAGCCCTTGCCGAGGTTGACCGGGTCGTGGACGACGCGGCCGGCCGCGACGGGCGACGGGATCCCCACGCTGACGGCGTCGTACTCCCAGCCCTCGGCGAGCTTCTTCGCCGTGTCGACCATCTGCGCGGCCGTCATCTTCGGGCCCGACGGCGCGCGGCGCGGTTCGGTCTCGCCCGTCACGAGGATCTTCACGTGCTGGCCGCCGACGTCGACGACGAGGATGTTCAGTAGATCCCCGCGCCCGTGAGCAGGTCGAAGAAGTGCAGGCGTTGCGTATCGACCGTGAGCGCGACCCTGTCTCCCTCGCGCGCCTGCGTGCCGCGCGCGACGCGGGCGATGAACGGGCTACCGTGGTGGTGGGTCTGCTCCTCGGCCGCCTCGAGCGCCTCCTCGCCGACGATCTCGCGCAGCTCCTCGGTCTTCACCGGCGGCGCGTCGACGGCAAAGTGGAGAAAGACCTCGGCGCCCATGTCTTCCTTGATGTCGACCAGGACATCGAGCCGCGCATCGCCCGGCCGATCCTCCATGTCCTCGGGCCGGACGCCGAGCGCGACCCGCTGTCCGGCATACCGCTGCAGGCCGGGCCGCTCCGCCGCGACCGAGGCGGGCACGGAGAGCTCGTGCGGGCCGAAGCGGACAGCGAGCCCGCCGTCGGACGGGGCCAGCTCGGCCTCGACGAGGTTCATGGCCGGCGAGCCGATGAAGCCCGCGACGAAGAGGTTCGCCGGCCGGTCGTAGAGCACCTGCGGCCGGTCGACCTGCTGCAGGAGGCCGCCGCGCAGCACGCAGACGCGGTCACCGAGCGTCATCGCCTCGCTCTGGTCGTGCGTGACATAGATCGTCGTGACCCCGAGGTCGCGCTGGATCCGCGCGATCTCCGCCCGCATCTGCACGCGCAGCTTCGCGTCGAGATTCGAGAGGGGCTCGTCCATCAGGAAGGCAACCGGCTCGCGGACGATCGCGCGCCCCATCGCCACGCGCTGGCGCTGCCCGCCGGAGAGATGACGTGGCCGCTTGGAGAGCACCTCGGACAGGCCGAGGATCCTCGCCGCCTCTCCCACGCGGCGGCGGATCTCCGCTTTGTCGATGCCCCGCATCTTCAGCCCGAAGCCCATGTTCTCGGCGACGTTCATATGCGGATACAGGGCGTAGTTCTGGAAGATCATCGCCATGTCGCGGGCCTTCGGCGGCAGGCCGTTCACGACCTCGCCCCCGACGCGGACCGTGCCGCCGGTGATGTCCTCAAGGCCGGCGATCATCCGCAACGCGCTCGTCTTGCCGCAGCCCGACGGCCCGACGAAGACGACGAACTCGCCGTCGGCCACGCCGAGGTCGAGTTCGTGGAGGGCACGCGTCCCGTCCGGGTAGACCTTGGTCAGCCGGTCCAGCTCGATCGCAGCCACGGCAGCGAGAGACTAACCACTTCGATAGATTCGCGCCGACAATGTCGGTGGCGGCCCCGAGGGCGAGCCGTAGAAGGCTCCGGTACGTCGCGGAACGTCGAGGGTTCCTCGCAACGCTCCTGATCTCCCCTGCGGTCCTGTTCATCGGCGCGCTCGTCGGCGCGCCGCTCGTGCTCGCGATCTACCTGAGCTTCACCGATGCGACGGGCGGATCGCTGACCGGGAAGTGGATCGGGCTGCGCAACTTCCGCGACGCCGTCGACAACTCGATCTTCCGCGGCGCGCTCTGGCACACGTTCCTCATCACGCTGATCTCGCAGGCCGTCGTCGTCGTGTGCGCCGGTCTCCTCGCGCACGCACTCGTTCGGAAGTTCCGCGGCCGCTGGATCCTGCGCTTTCTCATCTTGCTGCCGTGGGCGGCCCCGATTGCCCTGACCGTGACCGGGTGGTACTGGATCTACGGCGCCGGCATCCCCGAGTCGAGCATCTTCAACTGGTTCCTCGTCCACATGCACATCGTGTCCAACGCGAACCTCCCGAACTGGCTCGGTACGCCGCACGCCGCGATGTCGTCGATCATCACCGTGCAGGCGTGGCGCATGATCCCGTTCGCAACGGTGATCTTCCTCGCCGGCATCTCGTCGATTCCGCAGGAGGTGGACGATGCCGCTGCGATCGACGGCGCGACGGGACTCCGGAAGTTCTGGCACGTCTCGCTGCCGCTGCAGCTTCCGATCGCGACCGTGGCAGTTCTCTTCGGGGTCATCTTCACCGCGACCGACATGGTCGTCCCCTACATCCTCACGAACGGCGGGCCGTTCAACTCGACGCACGTCCTGACGACGTGGGCATTCCAGATCGGCATCGTCTCGGGCAACGTCGGCGAGGGGGCGGCGATCGCGCTCTTCATGCTGCCGCTGCTCGCGTTCGTCACGATCGCGATGCTCGTCTTCGCCCGAAAGGCGGAGGTGACGTGACCGTGCGGCGGCGCATCTTCCCGTACGCGGTCGTCGTGCCGTTCGCGATCGTGCTCGCGTTCCCGTTCTTCTGGATGGCGGTCACGTCGCTGAAGTCGAACTCGCAGGTCTACGACCCGACGAAGACGTGGAACTTCCACCCGACGCTCGTGAGCTACGGCTTCCTCTTCCACCAGACCGACTACGTCCGTTGGCTGAAGAACTCGACGTTCGTCGGCTTGATGGTCGTGTTGATCACGCTCGCGGTCGCGATGCCGGCGGGCTACGCGCTCGCGCGGCTCGCCGGACGTGTCGGCCGCGGCCTCGGCGTCGGCATCTTCCTGACGTACCTCGTCCCGCCGACGCTTCTGTTCCTGCCGCTCTCGCGCGTCGTCGCCCAGTACCTGCACCTGAGCGATCGCCTCTGGGCGCTCATCGTCGTCTACCCGTCGTTCACGATCCCGTTCGCGGTCTGGTTGCTCATGGGATTCTTCAAGGCGATCCCGCAGGAGCTCGAGGACGCGGCGCTCATCGACGGCTGCTCGCGCATCGGCGCGCTCGTGCGCGTCGTCTTTCCGATCTCGGTTCCCGGGATCCTGACGGTCGTCATCTTCACATTCTCGCTCGTCATCAACGAGTTCGTCTACGCGATCACATTCATCTCGAGCTCGACGAACCGCACGCTCGCGGTCGGCGTGCCGACCGGCCTGATCCGCGGCGACGAATACAACTGGCCGGGGATCATGGCCGCGATCCTCATCGTGAGCATCCCGCTCGCACTCGTCTACAACGTGCTGCTCAATCGGTTCATCGCCGGCTTCACCGGCGGCGCATTCCGCTAAGGAGGGGAAAGGAGGGTTCATGCCGGACATCGTCGACGAGCCCAACAAGGGCAAGGGCCAGCTCAGCAGGCGCGAGCTGCTCAAGAAAGGAGCGGTCGGCGCCGCCGCGCTCGGCGCTGCGGGTGCAACTGCCCCGTTTTCGTTCGCGGGCCCGCTCAAGTACAAGGGCCGTTGGCTCAGCGGCAGCTTGACCGCGATCACCTGGGTGCACTTCGTCCCCTCGTACGACGCCTGGTTCGATCCGTGGGCGAAGGCGTGGGGCGAGGCGAACGACGTCCAGGTCACGATCGACCACATCAACAACACGCTGCTCGACACGCGTGCCGCGGCTGAGGTCGCCGCGCAGTCGGGACACGACCTGTTCTTCAACCTCCACCCGATGGCGTCGTACTACGACCAGGTGATCGATCACGCGCCGATCATCCAGGAGGTCCAGAAGACGCAGGGCGCGTACATGCCGATCGCGAAGGCATCCACGTACAGCGCCAAGCTGAAGAAGTACTTCGCGGTCTCGGACAGCTACGTGCCGGACCCGGTCGTGTGGCGCTACGACCTCTGGACGGGCGTCGGCTACGAGCCGAACACATGGGAGAACGTCCTGAAGGCGGCTCCGAAGCTGAAGGCGATCGGCCATCCGATCGGGATCGGGCAGTCGCAGGAGCTCGACTCGAACATGGCGCTCTTCGCCTTCCTGATGGACTTCGGCTCGTTCCTCCAGACCGCGAACAACCGCCCGTCGCTGGACACGAAGAAGACCGTCCAAGCCGTCAACTTCATGGCGCAGATGTACAAGGTCGGCGAGGACCCGGCGATCTTCAGCTGGAATCCCGCGTCGAACAACAACTACCTGTACGCCGGCACGGCGTCGCTGATCCTGAACGCGATCTCAGCGACGCGTACGCCGGAGAACCTCAACCTGCCGTTCTCGAACAACCTCTGGATCTGGCCGATCCCAGCGGGTCCACACGGGCGCCTCGGCCTCGAGCACCTCATGGGCTGCTGGTCGATCTGGAAGTTCGCGCAGAACAAGGACAACGCGCAGAAGTTCCTCATCGACCTCCTCAAGGCGGGGAAGGACGCGACGAACCAGTCGCTGCTCTACAACTTCCCGACGTTCGCGAACACGTACCCCTTCGCGCAGATCCGCAAGACCGCTGCAGCGGACACGCACAAGCCGAGGGGGAAGTACACGATCCTCACGACGATCGCGGAGAAGTACACGCACAACATCGGCTACCCGGGCACGATGAACCCTGCGATGGACGAGGTCTTCTCGACCTTCTTGATCCCGCAGATGTTCGCGCAGGTGTCCCAGGGCAAGATGAGCGCGGCCGACTCGGTCTCGTCCATCAAGAGCCAGGTGAACGCGATCTACAAGAAGTGGGAGGCGCGTGGCGCCGTCTAGAGCCAAGGAATGCGACCAGGTCGCTCCGCGGCCTGGTCGCTGACCTCTTACATCGTGACGACGACCTTGCCGCCGGGGCCGGAGCGCTGCCGCTCCCAGGCCTCGGCGACCCGGTCGAGCGGATAGCGCTCGATCGGGAGTGAGATGCGCCCGGCACTCAGGTGGTCGAGAACCTCGAGGTAGGCACGGTTGCGCTCCTCCACGCTGAGGGCGAAGTTCGAGTGGCCGAGGATCGTCAGCTCCTTGCCGCGCACGTCGGCCGAGCGAAGCGGCGCCTCCGCCCCGGCGGATTGACCGAGATGCACGACCCGCGCATGGCGCGCCGCGTGCGCGAGTGCGTGCGCGAGCGGCTCGCCCCAGATGGGGTCGATGCAGACGGTGAATCCCTCCGAGCCGAACACGCCCGCGATCTCGTCGTGCTGGATCGTCCCCCCGCCGCCGCTCCGCGACGCGCCGACCACCATCGTCGCGCCGAGCAGCTCCGCTGCCTGGACGGCGATCCTCCCGACCGCGCCGCTCGCACCGAGCACGAGCACGCGGTCGCCCGGTTCGACCTGCGCCTTCCACGCGACCGGTACCCAGGCGGCGATGCCGGCGATGCCGGCGGCCGCGGCCACCCCGAGGTCAGTCCCCTCGGGGAGCTGTAGCGGCAGCTCCGGCGGAACGTCGACGTGCTCGGCGAGGAATCCGTCCTTCGCAACGCCGCGCCCGTCGCCGAAGAGATAGACGGGGGTGCCGTCTTCGGTGCGGCCCGCCGCCTCGCAACCGGGCACGTACGGGAGCGGTGGATGGCCGCCGTAGAAGACGCCGCTGCCGACCGTGACATCGAGCGGATTGAGCGCCACGGCCTCGATCCGGATGCCTTCCCGATCGTCGAGCTCGGCGACCTGTGGCGGCGAACCGAGCTCGGTTATCTGCGCACCGCGCACGCGGCTCAGGCTATCTCGTCCTCGAGGCCGACCGCCTCGAGCGCGGCGGCCAGGTGCGGATGCTCCTCGACCCGCGTCACGTGCCCGTCGCGCATCGTCACGACCGCCGCGTACCTGCCCATGTGGTACGTCCGTCGCGATTGCAGCGGCCGTTCGTCGGTCGCGTCCGGCTCGACGCGAGAGAAGCGCATGCTCACGACGACGCGGTCGCCGACGCCGATGCAGCGGTCGACGGTGACGTGGTACCCCTCGGCGACGCGTTCCGCGAGCACGCCGAGGACGTCGGCCCGGTCGAAGGCGCCTTCCGCGTCGGCGCCGGTCCACTCCACCTCGGGATCGAGCATGCCCTCGATCGCGTCGAGGTCGCCGGCGACGAACGCGCGATAGCCGCGCAGCAGGAGGTCGACGCCTTCCTGGCTCACGCCGCGAGACTAGCGAGCGCCACCTCGACAGCGGCGTGCTCGATGAGCACCGGGTCGTGCGTCGCGCAGACGATCGCGGTGCCCGTGCTCTGCGCGAGCTCGGCGAAGAGGATGCCGACAGCGCGCGCGTTCGCCTCGTCGAGCCGCGCGGTCGGCTCGTCGGCGAGGAGCAGCGCGGGCTTCGCTGCGAGCGCGCGGGCGAGTGCGACGCGCTGCCGCTCGCCCATCGAGAGGCGCGCGACATGCTGGTCGGCGAGCTCGGCGAGGCCGACGTCGGAGAGCGCAACCGTGGCGCGCATCGCCGCTTCGTCGCGTGCGATGCCGCGCATTGCGAGCGCGACCTCGACGCTCTCGCGCGCGCTGAGGAACGGGACGAGGTCGGTTCCCTGTGTGACGAGCCCGATCGTCGAGCGGCGCATCCGCGCACGGCCGGTCGCGTCGAGGACGGACAGCGGCTTGCCGAGCACCTCCACCTCCCCCGCGGTCGGCTCGTCGAGACCGGCAAGCAGATGCAGCAGCGTCGACTTGCCGGTGCCGGACGGGCCCGTGATCGCCGACAGCCGTCCCGACTCGAGCGTGAGCGAGAGATCGCGGAAGACCTCGGTCGCGCGCGCGCCGCGGCCGTGCGTCTTCGCGAGCGCGATCGTCCGCACGACCACCTCTCCTCCTGAGACACGGCCGGGTGTCTGACCCCGGGCCGTGTCCACTCGGCCGGCGACGCGGACGAGCACGCCCTCGCTCGTCGGCTCGAGACGGACCCGCGGCGTGTCGCCGACGACCTCCTCGGGCAACCGGATCCAGCCGCCCCGGTTGACGACCGCCTCGAACTGTGCGCCGCCGCGGCTCTCGCCGCTCACGCGCCCGTCGCGGATCTGCACGACGCGATCGGCGACGGCGGCGGACTGCGGGTCGTGGCTGACCACGAGCGTCGTCGCGCCGGACTCCCGTGCGAGCTCGCTGATGAGGGCGTAGATCTGCGTCGCGTTCGCGGCGTCGAGCTCGCCCGTCGGCTCGTCGGCGATGAACAGGCGGGGACGGTGCGCGAGCGCGGCGCAGATCGCGACGCGCTGCTGCTGGCCGCCGGAGAGCTCGCCTGGAAGCGCGTCGCGCTTGTCGATCAGTCCGACGCGCTCGAGCAACCGGTCGGCGACGCGTTCCGCCTCAGCGCGCGGAGTGCCGAGCAGGCCGAGCCGGAGGCCGACGAGCTCGCGCGCGCTCAACTCGGGCGTCAGCGCACGCGTGTAGTGCTGGTCGGCGTAGCCGAGCGTGCGCGAGCGGTATTCGAGTAGCGCGCGGCCGCGCAGCGTGCGCAGGTCGTGGTCGAAGACGCGCACCGTTCCCGCCGACGGCCGGTCGAGACCGGAGAGGATCCGCAACAGCGTGCTCTTGCCGGAGCCGCTCGGGCCGAACACGACGAGCAGCTCGCCCTCGTCGACGTCGAGCGTTAGGCCCTGTAGCGCAACCGCGTTCGTCTCCGCGGAGGGATAGATGCGGAAGAGGTCGACGGCCTCGATCGCCTTCATCGCGCGCGCCTCCGCGTTCCTGCGATCGCGACGACGCTCGCGCCCACCGCGACCGCGAGGAGGGCGAGACCGACGAGCCGCCAGTCGAAGAGCAGCTGCAGCGGCGGCAGCGGCGTGCCCGCGCCCGCGGTGACGGTGACGACCGAGACGACGAGCGCGCTCACGATCGCGCCGGCGGCCACCCCGCCCGCGAGCCCCACGCCGGCGACCGCGAGCGCGCGCAGGGTCACGTGCCGGCGGATGTCGGCGGGCGTCGCGCCCTGTGCCTCGAGGTCGAAGAGCTCGCCGCTCTCGTCGCGCATGTCGCCGAGGACGGTGAGGAGGACGCCGACGACCGCGAGCGCGAGCCCGACCGCGGCGGCTGCGAGCAGCAGCGCGAGCGAGCCGCGCGCGAGCGGGTCGCCGCGCAGGCCGTCGAGCGTCGTCTGCTGCGACGCAACGTCGAGATCGGGAACTGTCGGAGGCTTGGACGAGTCGACCCACAGCTCGCTCGCCGTCGTCGTGCCCGGATTCGCCGTGTTCGCCGCCGTGAGCCAGGTCGGCAGATCGGCGACGACGAGGTCGCCTTCCACCGACGGGAAGTAGCGCGAGACGCCGACGATCTGCGCCGAGATCGTCTGCTCCTCGACGTGCAGCGGCACGATCCCGTCTTGACCGACCGCGCGGGCGATCGCGGGCGAGACGACGATCGGGACCGGCGTCCCCTCGAGCGGCTCGCGAGGCCGCAGGATCGTGTCCGCCGCGCGGTTGACGACGTAGCGCACCGTCGTCCCGTGCACGCGTGCGCCGCCGACGCCGATCCAGCCGGCGAAGCGACGGTCGAGGCGCAGGGTCCCGACCGAGGCGTCGTTCACCGAGAGCGTCGTGCCGCTCTCCTTGTGCCCGGCGACGAACGAGGCGATCTGCGGGAAACGCAGGCGCAGCGCGACGATGCGCCCGGCGCGCGCTGCCGCGGGCACGCGTGCGGTCGGCGTGTGCTTCCCGCGCCCGTGCTCGCCGAGATCGAGCGTCGTGTAGTCGCCGCGGCGGTCGAGGACGACTACCGAGATTCCGATCTTGTCGCCCTTGATCGTGATCGGAAGGGTGAAGCGCGTCGCGCTGCGCGCAATACGCGGGCCGCGCAGCGCCGGCTTCACCGGCGGCGCGAGCGTGCGGCCAAGCGCGGCGGGCGACTGCGCGGAGAAGTCGTTGCGCCAGCCGTCGATGCCGCCGAGCGACTTCGCGGGAAGCGCGAGCAGCGTGAAGTCGATTCCACGGTCGGCGGTGATGAAGCCCGAGTCGCGCAGAACCGGGGTCGCGCCGGGAAGGCCGGCGGGCGCCGCCTGCTGAACGGTGACGAGCTTCTGCAGGTCCTCGGTGAGGACGTACGGTGCGGGCACTGCGAAGCGCGCCTGCTCGGTCTCGCCACGTTCGAGCGTCGCGCGGTACGCGATCGCGAACAGTGCGACGCCGATGCTCAGCACGAAGAACACGACGGAGAGCAGCACACGGCCGGGCGAACGAGCGAGCGAGAGCAGGGCGATGCGCAGCGACGGCGGCGCGCGTCGACCCGCAAGCTCGAGCAGCCGCAGGAGCGGCGCGAGCAGGCGCGCCGCGGCGACGGCGAGGACGAAGAGCACGAGCCCCGGCAGCAAGAGGAGCAGCACGCCGGTGCCGCCGCTGGCGGCGAGCGACGTCGCGTCCGCCTTCCCACGCGCGAGCGCGAGCAGCACGGCGGCAAGCGCGCCGAGCGCCGCAACGTCGGCGACGTTGATCTTGAGCCCCCCGAACTCAACCGACTCCGTGCGGACGGCCGCGAGCATGACGAGTGCCGTGAGCGCGGCGAGCGCGGCCGCGATGCCGAACGCGCGCGCCGTGAAGACCGAGTGCTCGACGACGAGCCCACCCGGGGCACCGAGATGGCGGGCGAGCAGCGCACCCCCGCCCGCGCCGGCGAGCCAGCCAACGATGCTCGCGGCGACGGTGATCACGACGACTTCCGTCGCGGCGACGAGCAGGATCTGCGAGCGGCGCGCGCCGAACCACCCCAGCCGCCGGCGGACGTCGCCGTGGTCGCGCCGCAGTCGCGTGGACGCGAGGACGGCGAAGCCGAGCAGCAGCACCGCGGCGTCGCCGCCGAGGATGAGCAGCCGCTCTCCCGAGACGCGGCTCGTCGCCCGCACCGCGGCGATCGTGTCCGTCGGGCCCGAGACGCCGAAGTCGGACGTCTCCTCCAGCTGCGCCTGCGCGCGATCGAGGCGCGTGTTGAGGCTCGCGAGATCCCAGTCGTGGATCGAGCCGGGCTCGAGCGGCACCACCCAGCCGTAGCTGCGCGCGATGAGCGGCGCGTCCGGCAGCGGCGTCTTCGTGAATGCGAGCACGCCGTCCGCGACAAGGATCGGTGGATGACGTACTCCCGGTGCTGCGAAGTACTGGTTGAGCGGCGCGCCGGCGGTGAATGCCGCGCGGCCGACGACATGGAGGAACGAGAGCTTCGGCGCGACGGGCGCGCCTCCGATCTGCACGACGTCGCAGTCGTGCGGCCGGCACGGACGCGGAAGCCGACCGCTGCGGAGGACCAGCCAGCGCGCCACGTTGTCGACGGCGCCAAGGTTGACGAACGCTCCGCCCCACGTCGCCTCGCGGAAGACCTCGACCCCGAACGCGGGTTGATCGAGGACCGGCCGCAGCGCCGCGCGGGCCCGACGGTCGAGCTGCGAGTACGTGAGGTTCGACTGCCCGGGGACGCCGCTCCACACCGCCTGGATCGCGCGGTCGGACGGCTGCAGCTGCGCGAGCGCGCGCTGCACGGCGCGGTCCTGGACCGCGACGGCGCCGACGGCGGTGAGCGCGAGCACGCCGGCAGCGATCGCGATGCCGATCGCGACAACGACCGAGCGGCCCGCGTGCGCCCGCAGGCGCACGAGCGCGAACCGGATCGGGACGAGCATCCGGCGCCGCCGTGGCGCCGTGGTGGCCGAGAGGCTCGTCACCGGCAAAACACTAACGCTGGTTGCGGAGCGGCTCCATGCTCCATCCGCCTGCCTCGGTACTATGTTTACTGTGTTGACAACGAATCAGAAAGGCGCGATCGCGGAGACCGCTGTCATCCACGAGGCGATCAAGCTCGGGATTGGCGTCTATGTGCCGATCGCGGACGAGCCGAGCGACCTAATCCTCGATCTCGGCTCCCGCTTGCTTCGGGTCCAATGCAAGTGGGCCGTTCGGACCAGCGATGTCATCGTCATCCGAACACGGCGATGCCGACGTGGACGAGAGGGGTTGATCCATCGTTCGTACAGCGCGGACGAGATCGACGTAATCGCCGCCTATTGCCCCGACACCAATGCCTGCTACCTCCTGCCGCAGGAGCTCTCCGTCGATCGAGTCGCAGTTCAACTGCGGCTCGAACCGCCACGCAATAACCAGATCCGTGGGATCAAGTGGGCTCGCGATTACGAGCTCCGGGCTACACTGATCGGGCTCCTGGGCCCATAGCTCAGCTGGGAGAGCGCCAGAGTGGCACTCTGGAGGCCGTCGGTTCGAGCCCGACTGGGTCCACTTTCATCCACCGGGTTTTCCACCGGTTCTCCCCCTTGTTTCCACCGTAGGCTGGCGGTTTTCCACAGCTTCAGTCACACTTTCCGGGCCGCCATGTTCCAGATCGGAGCCAGCCTCAGGGAAGCGCGGACCCGCCGCGGGCTCAGCCCTGCCGACGTCCACAAGGGGATCCGGATCCGGGAGCGCTATCTGACCGCCCTCGAGGAGGAGCGGTGGGACATGCTGCCCGGCGAGGCGTACACGAAGGGCTTCCTCCGGACGTATGCCGAGTTCCTCGGCCTGAACGGAAACCTCTACATCGACGAGTACAACGCGCGCATCGCGCACCGCGACGAGGAGCCGCTCGTGCCGGAGGCGCTTGCGCCGAAGCGGAGCCCGCGCAGCAGCGTGCTGCGCACGCTCGTCGGCATCCTCGTGCTCGGCGCCGCGGTTGCCGGGCTCGCAGCGTGGCGGCTCGGCGGCAATACGCCGGCGACACCGAAGACCCAGTCACCGGTCACACCGGTGCGCGCATCCGCCGCGCCCGCCCCCGTCGTCGCGAAGCCGAAGCCGAAGGTGACGCCGGCACCGGCGTTCGCGATCTTGAAGGCGACGCGTGGACGCTCGTGGCTGCAGGTGCGTGTAAACGGCCCCAACGGCACGCTGCTCTTCCAGGGCTTCATCGACCAGGGTGTGACGAAGAAGCTCTCACTCGACCATGCGGTATGGGTTCGGCTCGGACGGCCCGACTTGGTCGACCTCACGGTCGGCGGCCGTACGGTGACGCCGCACACCGCGAATCCGGCGAACGTGCTCCTGACGCGCGACAAATGGCGCGCGCCGAGTAACTAGATGTCCTACCCACGGACGTTGTGAACGCGGCTGATGGGTGGCCGGTCTGCGAGTGAGCTGTGTGGCCGTCGCCGGTTGTAGTTGTCGAGCCAGTGTGGCAGCGCTTGGTTGCGGTGTTGATGTGAGCGGTAGGCGAGGCCGT
>DATGEH010000077.1:0-40999 GCA_035310325.1 Gaiellaceae bacterium | reverse complement strand
CTTGACGCGTGCGCGCAGCGCGCGGATGCGCTCCCACGGACTCTCGATCCCCCGCTTGACCGCCGACTCGAAGCAGCCGCCGCCCGAGATCTCGAGGTAGGCGAAGCCCGCCCCGTCGAGGAGCTCGGCGAGCAGGAGCTGGTCGCCCGTCGGCATCTGGCCGGCGAGCGGGTCCTGCCCGAGCAGCCGTAGCGTCGTGTCGGCAAGCGTCGGCACGGCCGGGACCTTACCGCCAGAATCCGGCCATGCACGCCTTGCCGCCGCGCGCCGCGCTCGTCCCGAATGCTATTGCGTTTCGCGACCCCAGCCGCGGACTTCTCGGCACGGGCCGTAGCGGAGAGGGAACCATCTCGCTAACGACCGACGGGGGTCGCACCTGGAAGGTTGCGTTCCGCGCGCCGCGGCCGGTCGTTTGGGTGAGCTGGTACCAGGGCGTGCTCGCCGCCCGGTACGACGACGGCGAGAACCTGCAGAGTACGAACGGCGGGCGCACGTGGGCGCCGGCGGTCGTCGGGCCGCCGTTCTTCTCGAACTGTCCGCAGGGCATGGCGCAGCAGCCGAGCAACCCGCCGTACCTGAACTGGGCGCTGTGCACGACCGAGGGCGGCGCCGGAAGCATGGGCAAGTCCGTGTACTGGCAGCAGCCCGGGCACGGCTGGAAACGCGTCGCGTACACGCCGTTCGCACCGATCGGCCGCGGCTACGGCGGGATCTCCGTCGCGGGCTACCCGCAGGGCATCGCGATGGCGAACGACGGGTTCGGAATGATCTGGGAGTCGCGCGGCACGCTCTATGTCACGCGCGACAAGGGCTTCCACTGGATCGGACTGCCGAAGGTCGCGCAGCCCGAAGTCGACTTCGGCTTCTCGGCCTACGCGCTACGCGGCGGCGTCGGTTTCGTCCTGCTCGCAAAGGGCGGCAGCGTGAACCGGCGGCTGCTCGAGACGCCCGACGCCGGCCGCAGCTGGCGCGTCGTGCACTCCTGGAGCTAGGCAGCGTCGACGATAGCGCCGATCGCCGTCAGCACGACCGCCGCGGTGACGAACACAGAGCCTTCGGGCAGCGGACGCGCCGTCCGGCGCCACAGCATCTTGCGTCCCGCGACGACCATCAAGAGCAGGTAGACGGCCGCGGCGATCCAGAACGCGGTCGCGATCGAGCGGCTCATCGTCGTCCCGCCGGCGATCGCCTTGTACAGCGACCCACCGACGACGGCGGGCACCGCGGCGACGAGCGTCAGTGTGGCGGCGTCGCGCGCGCTAGACACGGGAGATGTAGCGGCGCTCGCGCGGATCGATCTTCAAGCGGTCGCCGACGTTCACGAACATCGGAACCTGCACGACCGCGCCCGTCTCGAGCGTCGCCGGCTTCGTGACGTTCGAGACCGTGTCGCCCTTCACGCCGGGCTCGGTCTCGACGACGGAGAGCTCGACCGACGCCGGCAGCTGCACGCCCGAGGGCTTGCCGTTGACGGCGAGCACCTGCACGGTCGCGTTCGGCTGTATGAACGGGAGCTCGTCCTCGAGGTCGCCGTGCGGAACGGCGAACTGCTCGTAGCTCTCCGAGTCCATGAAATGCACCTCGGTGCCGTCGTCGTACAGGTACTGCACGTTCTTCACTTCGGTATGAACCCGCGCGAACTTCTCGCCGGCGCGGAACGTGCGGTCGACGACCGAGCCGGCGTCGAGGCTCTTGAGCTTCGTGCGGACGAACGCGCCGCCCTTGCCGGGCTTCACGTGCTGGAACTCGACGATGCGCCAGACGCGACCGTCGAGCTCGATGTGCATGCCGTTCTTGAAGTTGTTCGTGTCGACCGTGTCAGCCATTAGGCAACCTCGATCCAATCGTTGCGAAACCCGGTCAAGTCCTCGATGCCGTCCACCGTAACGACGACGTCGTTTTCGATGCGCACGCCGAACTCGCCCGAGACGTAGATCCCCGGCTCGACGGTGACGACGTTCCCCGGCGCGAGCACGTCCTTCGTCTCGGTCGACATGCGCGGAAGCTCGTGCACGTCGAGGCCGAGCCCGTGGCCCAGCCCGTGCCCGAACAGTCCCGCGAACTCGGTCTCGTCGACGACGCGGCGCGCAACAGCGTCCGCCTCGATCCCCGGAAGGCCGGCGCGGATCGCGCCGAGCGCCGCTTCCTGCGCCGCGAGCACGATCTCGTAGACCTCCCGCGCCTTCCCGTTCACCGAACCGGTCGCGAACGTCCGAGTGCAGTCGGACGTGTAGCCGTCGACGGTGCAGCCCGTGTCGATGACGACCATCTCGCCGGCGGCGATCTTCTTCTCGCCGGCGCGTGCGTGCGGCCGCGAGCCGGTCGGCCCCGACCCGACGATCGACTCGAACGACGGGTTCGCCGCACCTTCCTCGTGATAGAGCCGCGCGATGTCCCACGCGACGTCGCGCTCGGTCCGGCCGACGAACTGCACTTCCGTCGAGAGGCGCTCGAACATCCGGTCGGTGATCGCGCACGCCCGCCGGATCGCCGCCAGCTCGCTCTCGTCCTTGATGGCGCGCAGCTTCTCGACGACGCCCTCGGTCGGCACGGCGTCCTTCAGGCGGCGCGCCTGCGCGTACGAGAGCGTCGTCGCCTCGAAGCCGAACGGTCCCGAGACGAGCTCGCCGAGATGGCCGATGACGTCGCGCCGCGTCTCGGTCACCTCGACCCCGGCGACCGCGCGCGCCGCGTCGATGTAGCGGAAGTCGGTGAAGAGCCGCACGCGCTCGGGCTCGACGAGCAGCATCGTGTTCGAGCTCGAGAAGCCGGTGAGATAGAAGACGTTCGTCGGATGCGAGACGAGCAGCGGCTGCTCGAGCTGCTCGCGCAGGCGGGCGATGCGTTCGTTCACGAGTTGTGCTCCTTCAAGTATTGGAGTGCATGGCGGTATCCGTCCGGGCCTTCGCCGATGAAGCGCGCCGCGACGATGTCCTTGATCACGGAGACGCGTCGCCAGTCCTCACGCTCGTCGACGTTCGAGAGATGCACCTCGACGACGGGAACGGTCAGCGGCTCGAGTGCGTCGTGGATCGACCACGCGTAGTGCGACCACGCGCCCGGGTTGACGATCATCCCATCGGTGTTGTCGTACGCGTCGTGGCACCACTTGATGAACTCGCCTTCGCTGTTCGTCTGGCGGCATTGCACGGTGAGCTCGAGCTCGCGCGCCCACGTGTAGATCTGGCTTTCGAGCTCCGCGATGCCGAGCCCGCCGTAGACCGCCGGGTCGCGGCGGCCGAGCATGTTCAGGTTGACGCCGTTGAGCACGATGATCCTCACGCGATCAACCTATCCAGTTCGCGCCGCACGTCCTCCGCAGGAACCTCGATGTCGTATCCGTCGAGCAGCACGAGCTTCAGCGCGCCCTTCTTGTCGCGGAGCAGCGCCTGCCAGGCACGCTCGCGGTCGACCTTCACCGGCTTCGGGTGCAGGATCTCCTCCACCTGGCCGATGTCCCGCCCGGACAGGCGGAGGGCCGCGAGCAGGCCGAGCGCCACCGCCTGGCCGTGCGTGACTCCCTCGTAGCCGGCTGCGGCCTCGAGCGCGTGCGCGAAGGTGTGGCCGAGGTTGAGCATCTTCCGCTCGCCGCGGTCGTGCGGGTCGCGGAGGCAGATCGCGGCCTTGTACGCGGCGCAGCGGCGGACGAGCTCGTTGTCGGGCAGCTCCCACAGCGGTTCGCCCGCGAGGAGGCCGGTCTTCACCACCTCGCTCATCCCCTCGCGGCGCTGCGCGTCAGGGAGCGTCTCGAGGAGCGCGGGATCGATGACCGTCGCGACCGGCCAGTGGAACGCGCCGACGAGGTTCTTGCCCTGCGGGAGGTCGATCGCGGTCTTGCCGCCGATCGCCGCGTCGACCTGTGCGACGAGGCTCGTCGCCACCGGAACCCAGTCGACGCCGCGGAGGTACGCCGCGGCGGCGAAGCCCGCCGCGTCGATCGTGCAGCCGCCACCGAGCGCCACGATCGTCCCGGCCCGGTCGAGGCGGAGCTCCTGCCAGAGCCGGTCGAGCGTCGCGAGCGTCTTCGCCTCCTCTCCGGGAGGCAGCTCGTGCGTCTCGGCGAGCCGTCCGCGGAGGGCGAGCTGCGCTTGGGCGCCGTGGATCCCCGCGACATGCGAATCGGAGACGAGCGCGACCGGACCGTCGCCCGGCACGAGCTCGGCGAGCCGCGCAAGCGCGCCGCGTTCGACATGGACGCCGGCGGCGGCGAGCACGACGTCGTCGGCGTCGCGCGGAACGAGATCGGCCACCTCGCGGTAGAGCGGTGCGCGCTGGTCGTAGAGCGCGAAGAAGGCGCCGCGCTCCTGCGCCAGCGGACGGTCGCTTCCCTCGACCCGCTCCCACGCGGTCTTCGGGTCGACGTCGACGAGCACCGTCACCGCGCGCTCGCGGAGCGCCTCTCGGACGGCGGGCTGCGTGATCGCACCGCCGCCGAGCGCAAGCACGGACGGCGTCGCGTCCCGCAGCGCGCGCACCGTCATCGCGCTCTCGCGCACGCGGAAGGCCTCCTCCCCGTGTTCGGCGAAGAAGCTCTTGATCGACGTGTTGAGCGTGAGCTCGATCTCGCGGTCGACGTCGCGGAACGGACGGCCGAGCCGGCGCGCGACCTCCTCACCGAGGGTCGTCTTGCCCGCGCCCATGAAGCCGATGAGCGCGACGTGCTTGTTCAGGAGACTCGCTCCATGTAGGCGCGATGCGCGGCGACGAAGTCGCCGAGCGCGTCGCCGCCGAACTTCTCGCGGGCCGCGCCAGCGAGCTCCCACGCAACCGCGGCCTCGGCGACGACCGCGAGCGCTTCGACGGCGGACACGTCGCTGCGCTCGACGAGCGCTTGCGCGGCCTCGCCCGTCTGCAGATCCACGGAGGCAAGCGGCTTCATCAGCGTCGGCAGCGGCTTCATCGCGGCGCGCGCAACGATCTCCTCGCCGTTCGACACGCCGGCCTCGATCCCGCCGGCGCGGTTCGACGTGCGGCGCTTGTCGATTCCGATCTCGTCGTGAGCCTGCGAGCCGCGCAGCCCGGCGAGCGCGAAGCCGTCGCCGATCTCCACGCCCTTCACGGCCTGGATGCCCATGAGCGCCGCGGCGATCCGCGCATCGAGGCGGTCTTCCTTTCGCGCATACGAGCCGAGGCCGGGCGGCACTCCGGTCGCGCGCACCTCGACGATGCCGCCCAGCGTGTCGCGGTCCTTGCGCGCAGCGTCGATCGCCGCTTCATCGACGTTCGTCGATCCCGAGACCGCGATGCCGATGTGCGCGAGCAGCGCCTTCGCGACCGCGCCCGCGGCGACGTGCACGGCGGTGTGGCGCGCGGACGCGCGCTCGAGCGCGTCGCGCACGTCGGTGTGCCCGAACTTCTGCACGCCGGCGAGATCGGCGTGGCCGGGCCGCGGCAGCGTGACCGGCTTCGTCCCCTTGCCCTCCGGCTCGCCTTCGGGCGGCCACGGGCTCATCCCCCACGTCCAGTTCTCGTGGTCGCGGTTGCGGACGACGAGCGCGAGCGGGGTGCCGAGCGTGCGACCGTGGCGGAGGCCGGCGAGCACCTCGACTTCGTCGGTCTCGATCTGCTGCCGCGGCGAGCGGCCGTAGCCCTGCTGGCGCCGGCGCAGGTCGGCGTCGATAGCGGCCTTGTCGAGCGTCAGCCCCGCGGGCAGGCCGGAGAGGATCGCGACGAGCGCCGGCCCGTGCGACTCGCCCGCGCTCGCGAGCTCGAGGTTCATGTGGTCAAGCCTAAGGCGTCGCTTGACGACGCCGACCAAAAGAGGAGGCGCCGATTCACTCGGCGCCTCCGATTCTAGGGCTCCCGTCAGGGAGCCCTAGTGCTCTCCGCATCACGCCCACGGGCGCGGAGACTCCGGTCCAGAGCTCGAAGCTCGCGGCGCCCTGCGCGACGAGCACCTCGAGGCCGTCGAGAACCGTCGCGCCCGCGGCCGCGGCAGCCTCCGCCGTCGCCGTGCGCGGATATGGCAGGTCGATCAGGGTCTGGTCCGCGCGCACATCGAAGAGGACTTCGTCGCGAACCGATGTCGCATGCACGACGAGGTCTGCGTCGCCGACGTCCGGCGGCCATTCCGTCTTGCGGGAAAAGACGCGTGCGTGCGGGAGCGCAGCGCGGAAGGCGACCGCTGCTCCTCCGTCGCCGACGATTGCGGGCCGCCCCGCCGCAAGGCCGTCGAGGATCGCGGCATCGGTCGAATGGCCGACGCCGCCGACGATCGTGTTCACGGAGTCCAGCTCGCTGCCGAGGATGCGCGCGACGTCCTTCTTGTACGGCGCGGTGACGTTCGCGTTCTCGAACGTCTTGACCGCCGCCTCCAGCCCGTCGGGCTCGACGTCGACCGCGACGTACGCCCAGTCGAGCCCGCGCGCGGCGAAGGCTGCGTTCTGCATCTTCGGCGAGAGCGAGTGCTCGACCGGATGGCCGAGTAGCGCCACCAACTTAGTACCCGTAGAGATGCTCATGGTTCACGAAGTCGCTGAAGCTCGCCGTGAAGTAGTGATGCATCTTGTCCGGCTTGCGGACGAAGTACAGATAGTTCACGTGCGCGGGATGCGCCGCCGCCTGCATGGACGCAAGGCCGGGGTTCGCGATCGGCGTCGGCGGCAGGCCGAGGAACTTGCGCGTGTTGTACGGGTTGTTGGTGCTCAGGTCCGATTGCGTCAGCGGCTTCGTTCCGGGCACGCCGAGCCCATAGCGGATCGTCGCGTCGATCCCGAGCGGCATGTGCGCATGCAGCCGGTTGTAGATGACCGCCGCGATGAGCTTCCTCTCGCTGGGCACGACGGCCTCCTTCTCGATCATCGACGCGATCGTCAGCACGTCGTACGGCGTGAGGTTCTTCGAGCGCGCATACGTGAGGTCGACGTGCTGCCAGTTCACCGCGAACGCCTGGAGCTGTGCGTGCACGAGCTGCGCCGACGTCGTCTGCGCGAGGAACTCGTAGGTCGCCGGGAAGAGGAAGCCCTCGAGCAGCAGACGTTTCGTTCCGAACCCGGCTACGCGGTGGTAGCCCGTCGCTGCGAGATACGTCTTCGCCGACAGGTGCGGACGGCCGCGATGCTCCTTCGCCGCGATCTTCGCGACGGCCTGCACCCGGACCGCCATCTGGCTGCGCGTGAAGCCTTCGGGAAAGACGATGCGGAACGGCTTCGGCGGCGGGACCGTCGTCGTGGTCGGAGCCTTCGAGCCGCCGCAGCCGGCGAGCGCGACGACGAGGACTAACGCCGCGAAGCCGCGGACCACTCGAGGTAACCGGAGAGGAGATGTGCGGCCGCGCGCGCGTCCTCGGACGTGTCGGACGGCGTCTGCTGCGCGAGGTCGGTGGTGAACCTCTCGTCGAAGAGCACGACCGGCACGTCGACGGCCTTGCGCAAAGCAGCGGCGAAGCGCTCGGTCACGCGCGCCTGCTCGCCGCGCTCGCCCTTCAGCGTCAGCGGGTGGCCGACGACGATCTCGTCCACCTGCTGATCGCGGGCAAGGGTCGCGATCTCGTCGACCTTGGCGCGTTCGATGACGCACAGCGGCCGGGCGATCGCGCCGGTCGGGTCGCTGACCGCCACGCCCGTGCGCGCGGAGCCGAAGTCGAGCGCGAGCACCTTCATGCCAGCGCTTGCTTACCCGCTGCGATCGCCTGCGGAATCGCGTCGAGGTTGCTCCCGCCCGCCTGTGCCAGGGTCGCCTTGCCGCCGCCGCGGCCGCCCACGATCTGCCCCATCTCGTTCGCGAGCACGGCCGCATCGACGCCGATGCTCTCGGCGAGGTTGACGACGAAGTGGACGCGGTCGTCCGTGATCGACGAGACGATGGCGCCGTCGGCCTTCTCCTGCTGGCGGATGCGGTCGGAGAGGTCGCGGAGCGGGCCGGGCTGGAGATCGGACGTCTCAGCGAAGACGACCCCGTCAACGCGATCGGTGATCGCGTACTGCGCGGCGGCCTCCGGCTTCTTCGCCTGCTTGCGGCCGCGCTCGAGCTCGCCGCGCAGCGTGTCCGCCTCGCGCGCGCGCTCGTGCAGGAGTGCGAACGCCTCGCCGGCCGTCACCGCCTCGATGCGGCGGGAGCCTGCGCCGACGGATGCCTCGCCGAGGATGACGAACGGCCCGATCTCCGCCGTCGAGCGGACGTGCGTGCCGCCGCAGAGCTCGACCGACCAGCCGTCGATGTCGACGACGCGAACGATGTCGCCGTACTTCTCCCCGAAGAGCATCATCGCGCCGAGCTTGCGCGCCTCGTCGATCGGCGTCTCGAAGATGCGCACGGGCAGGTTTGCAAACACGCGCTCGTTCACCCGCCGTTCGACGTCGGCGCGCTCCTCCGCGCTCAGGGCCTGCGGGTGCGTGAAGTCGAAGCGCAGCTTGTCCGGGCGCACAGCAGACCCGGCCTGCTTCACGTGCTCGCCCAGCACCTCGCGCAGGCACTCGTGCAGCAGGTGCGTCGCCGTGTGATTCGCCATCGTCGGGAAGCGGACGCTCCACGGCACCACCGCCCGCACGCGGTCGCCTTCCGCAAAGCCGTTCCCGCGAAAGACGAGCTCCTGGTCGCCGCCTTCGAGACGCACCGCCTCGACGAGGTCGGCGTGCGCGCCGTCCTCCTTCTCGATCGTCCCGGTGTCTGACACCTGCCCGCCGCCGGCGGGATAGAACGGCGACTGCTCGAGCTTCACCTGGAAGAGCCCGTCGCCGAGATCGGCGTACGCGAGGATCGCGGTGCGCACCTCGGTGCGCTCGTAGCCGACGAACTCGGTGCGCGGCGCGCCGGGGAAGCGCACGTCGACCTTGACGCCGCTCGTCTGGCGCGAAATGTCGCGATGCTCCTCCATGAGCTTCGTGAACTCCTCGTCGTTCACGCCGAGGCCGCGCTCGCGAGCGAGCTCCTGCGTGAGCTCGATGGGGAATCCGTACGTCGCCTGCAATGTGAATGCGTCGTCGCCGGTGATCTCGCCGCGCGCGGCCGCTTCCTCGAAGAGCTTCATGCCCCGCTCGAGCGTCTCGCCGAAGCGCTCTTCCTCGGCGGAGAGCACCTGGTGGATCTCGCGACGATGCTCGACGAGCTCCGGGTACGCGTTGCCCATCTGCTCGATCACCGCATCGGAGAGGTCGGCGAGGAACGGCGGCTCCATGCCGATGCGCATGCCGTGCTGCGCAGCGCGCCGGATGATTCGGCGGAGGACGTAGCCGCGCCCTTCGTTCGACGGCGTCACACCGTCGCCGACGAGGAACGTCATCCCGCGGCCGTGGTCGGCGAGCACGCGATGCGCCTTCGTCGCATCCTGCGAGTCGCCGTACGCGACGCCCGAGTTCGCGGCGACCCAGTGCATGATCGTCTGGTAGCCGTCGGTGTCGTAGACCGACGGCACACCCTGCGCGATGCGCGCGGTGCGCTCGAGCCCGAGCCCGGTGTCGACGTTCTGCTTCGGAAGATCGACGAGCGTGCCATCGGCACGGAGCTCGTACGCCATGAAGACGAGATTCCAGAACTCGAGGAAGCGCTCGCAGCGCGTGCAGCCCGGCAGGCAGTCCGGCTCGCCGCACCCTGCCTCCGGGCCGAAGTCGTAGTACAGCTCGGAATCTGGGCCGCACGGGCCCGGCCCGCCCACCGACCAGAAGTTCTCGGAGGTCGACAGCGGCACGATCCGCTCGGGCGGCATCCCGATCTTCTCCCAGAGGTCGATCGCAACTTGGTCCGGGCCGAGCTTCAGCTCGGTGTCGCCCGCATGGACGCTCACCCAGATCCTGTCCCAGTCGAAGCGCAGGCGCTCCTGCACGAACTCGGTCGCGTACTCGATTGCGCCCTCTTTGAAGTACTGCCCGAACGAGAAGTTGCCGAGCATCTCGAAGAAGGTCAGGTGGTACGTGTCGAGACCGACCTCGTCGATGTCGGGCGTGCGGAAGCATTTCTGCGCCGTCGTCGTCAGCGGGGCCGGCGGCGCTTCGCGGCCGAGGAAGTACGGCATCTGGGGCTGCATCCCGGCCGTCGTCAAGAGCGTCGAGCGGTCGTCCGCGCGCGGGACGAGCGACGCCGACGGGCGCCGAAGATGCCCTTTCTCCTCGAAGAACGAGAGGAATCCCTCGCGAATCTCGGCGCTTGTACGCATCGCGCCATTCTAGGGAGGGCTCGGCGGAGGGAGACCCGTCGCCCCGGTGCGATGGCGGTCGCGAGGCAAGGACGCAGAGAGCGCCGATAGGAATCCCTATCGGCGCGACCGAGGACGCCGTCTCGCGGCCGTCCAGCGCTGCGAGGCGACATCGTCCTCCCTTCGCCGAGTCCTCCATGGCCGGTCCGCGGCGTATGCTCGGCGCGTGTCCGGCCCGAGAAAGCGCTATCGCTACCGCCTGTGGCGGCTGACTCCGATCGTCGCGGTGATGCTCGTGGCCGCGCTCGCAGGTGCATGGGTCGGCACGCGCCGCCCGGCCGCGACGCTCAGGCAGGCGGCGGGACCGGAGGGTGCGATCGCCGCGCCGGCGCAGCACACGGTCGCCGCGCAGGTCGCCGCACCGGAACGCCTGCTCACAGCCGATTCGCTGTTGCCGCACACGTTCAAGCCCAAGCTGACGGCAGCGTCGGCGATCGTCGTCGACACGACGACCGGTCGCGTGCTGTGGGGATTCCACGACCACGACCGCCGCCCGGTGGCGTCGACGACGAAGATCATGACCGCGCTCCTTGCCTTGAAGGCGCTTGCACCGCACCAGGTCATCACGATCGACAAGTCGGTGCCCGAGGTTCCCCTCGTCCGCGAAGGGCTGCGACCCGGCGAGAAGGTCGAGGCATGGAAGCTCTTCTACTCGCTTCTCCTCTATTCCGGAAATGACGACGCCCGGGCGCTGGCGATCGCCTCCGCGGGCGACCTGCACACGTTCCTCGGCGAGATGAACGCCGAGGCGCAGCGGCTCGGTCTCACCGACACGCACTTCATCTCGCCAAGCGGCGTGCTCGACGCCGACAACTACTCGAGCGCGTGGGATCTCGCGGCGCTCACGCGCGTAGCGATGCGCAACGAGCGCTTCCGGGAGATCGTCCGCACGCCGATCAAGCACGTCAGCTGGTCGGCGCCGACGTACTCGAAGGTCTACGTCAACAACAACTATCTGCTGCGCACGTATCGGGGCGCGAACGGCGTGAAGACGGGATACACGCACTTGTCGGGTCCGTGCCTCGTGGCGTCCGCGACGCGGCACGGACGCTCGCTCATCGCGGTGCTCCTCGACGACCCGAACATGTACAACGACGCGACGCGCCTGCTGAACTTCGGCTTCTCGGCGACCTGAGCTAGGAAGCGCGCTGGCGGCGCGCGACCTGCTCGCCGTCCGCGTCGATCGCCTCGCGGATCTTCTCGAGCGAGCGGCGGATGAGACGCGAGACGTGCATCTGCGAGATGCCGACCTGCTGTGCGATCTGCGATTGCGTCAGGCCTTCGAAGAACCGCAGCTGCAAGATCATGCGCTCGCGGTCGTCGAGCGCCTTGAAGCCCGGCGCCAGCACAGCGCGATCCTCCGACACCTCGTATTGGTGCTCCTCGGTGCCGATCGACTCGAGTGGATCGAGCGTCTCCTCACCGTCGCCGCCGGTCGTCGACGACAACGACAGCGGCGAGTACGCGCGCCCGGACTCGAGGGCCTCGAGCACTTCTTCCTCCTGCGCGCCCGCCGCCTCCGCGAGCTCGGGGATCGTCGGCGAGCGCCCGAGCTGCACCGTCAGCTGCTCGACGATGCGCGAGAGCTGCACGTTCAGCTCCTGCAAGCCGCGCGGCACGCGAACCGCCCAGCCCTTGTCGCGGAAGTGCCGCTTGATCTCGCCGATGATGTTCGGCGTCGCGTACGTCGTCAGCTCGACGCCACGCTCGATGTCGAAGCGGTCGATCGCCTTGATGAGGCCGATGGCGCCGATCTGGACGAGATCCTCGAGCTGCTCGCCGCGATACGAGTAGCGCCGCGCGAGCGAACGGACGAGCGACATGTATTGCTCGATGAGCTGCTCGCGCGCCTGGAGGTCGCCGTCCTCGTGATAACGGCGCAGCAAGAGCTTGTCGTCGAGGCGCGGCATCAGGCGGCGGTTCGCTTCCGCAGCTGGACCCAGCTCCCGGCGGCGCGCTCCTCGACCTCGAACGCGTCGCACACCGTCTCGAGCACGCGCCGGAGGCCGAGCTGCTCGCTCTCGCCCTTCAGCTCGTCGAGCGCTCCGGCGGGATACGGGCCGACCTCGGCACGAATCGCGTCCGGCTCGACGCGAACGCTCACGACGATCCCGTCCTCGTCGTCGCGGCGGTCGAGCAGCGCGTCGAGCGCGACCTGCAGATCCTCGAGCTGGTCGAACGTCAGCGAGTGGCGCGCGCCGAGCCCGCCGAGCACGAGGTGCGCGACCGGGTGGAAGTCCGCTTCCGCCGGTAGGACGAGACGGATCTCGTCGGTCATTGCTCGAGGTCCTCGATCAGCTCGTGCTCGCGCCGCGCGGCCGCGTCCTTGCCGGCCTGCACGGCGTGTTTCCAGTCGCGCTTGGTCTTGAAGTCGGCGGCGCCGTAGCTCAGGCCCGCAGCGAAGCCGGAGACCTTCTGAACCGGTCGCGTCACCGCGCGACTCACGGTGCGCACGGCGGTGTCGACGCTCTCGGCGGCGTCGACGGCGCTATCGGTGATGCGGTCGACCTTGTCGAGCTGCGCGTTCACGCGGTCCACGCTGCCTCCGACCTTGTTGATGACAGGGAGAATCTCGCGCTCCGCCCCGATGATGAACGCAGAAAGCCGCCCGACGGTTCCGGCCAGGCGCACCAGCAGGTACGCCGCCGCGAGCCCGACGGCCAAGAGGAAGACCGCAAGCGCGAGCCGCCAGAGATCCCCCCAACTGAATGCCGCGACCAGCACTCTGCGGCGATCTTAGTCCGTGATCGTCCCGCAGCCGACGACGGCGTCGCCTTCGTAGAGAACAGCCGCCTGCCCGCGGGCAACACCGTAGGCGGACTCGTCCAGCTCGAGCGCGAAACCGTCGGAAGTGGCGGTGACCGCCGCACCCGTGGCCGGCGAGCGGTAGCGGAGCTTCGCCTCGACGCGGTCGACGTCGATGTAGAGACGGCCTGACGCCTGGACGTCGCGGCGTCCAAGCAGCTCGCGCGGGCCGACGCGCACAGTGTTCGTCGCCGCGTCCGCGTTCAGCACGTAGAGCGCAGTGCCGGACGCGACGCCGATGCCCTTGCGCTGGCCGGGCGTGTAGCGCCAGAACCCGTCGTGCTTCCCGAGCTCGTGCCCGTCGGCGTCGACGATCGCGCCGGGGCGCGACTCGACGCCGTGGCGCTCGAGGAACGTGCGGTAGTCGTCCCCCGCGAGGAAGCACGCCTCCTGGCTCTCCGCGCGACGCGCCGCGGCAAGGCCTGCGCGCTCGGCCTCGGCGCGCGTCTCTTCCTTGCCCTGCTCGCCGAGCGGGAACGAGATGCGGTCGAGCAGCTCCGGGTCGAGCCGCGCGAGCATGTACGACTGGTCCTTGCGCGGGTCGGCGCCGCGGGCGAGCAACGTACGGCCGCGATGCTCCGCGATGCGCGCGTAGTGGCCGGTCGCGAGACGCGCTGCACCCGCGCGCTGCGCAAACGCGAGCAGCTCGGCGAAGCGGAAGCTGCCGTTGCAGCGCATGCACGGGTTCGGGGTCTCGCCGCGCGCGTACGCCTGGACGAACGGACCGACGACGGCGCGCCGAAACTCCTCGCGCAGGTCCAGCGTCACGTGAGGGACGCCGAGCCGGTGGCAGGCCTCGCGCGCGGCGATGACGGACTCGGGCGAGCAGCAGGCGCGCTCGGAGTCGGGGCCGGCGGGGTCGAGCCAGAGGCGAAGCGTGACGCCGACCGCGTTCGGGAGGCTGCGGAGCAGCGCGACCGCGCTGTCGACGCCGCCGCTCATCGCGACCGCCGTCCGTCCCGGTTGCGGCTCGGCGCGAAACACGGGCCCGAGCGCGTTCGCGAGCGCGTCGACCGCGAGCGTCTCGCCGCCGACGGCGGCGGCCTCGAGCAGCGTCAGCCCGGCGAGCGAACGGTCGAGCCCGGGCGCGTCGGCCGCCACAATCCGGTCGCCGTCGACGTGCAGATGCACCGCGGCCCACTCACCGTTGCGACTGGAGTCGCCGAATACCTCGATCACACGGTGAAGGTAGCGCCCTCGCGCTCCACGCCGGCGGCGCCGAAGCCGGGCTTCGCCGCGCGAGAGCCGGCGCGTCGAGGGATGGAGAGGCGAGCCCGGACACGCGTGAACCGAAGTTCACAGGTGGGTGCCCTGCCCTTCATTCACCGCGACCTACACGGCGTCCGTCGGGACGCAGGCTCCCTTGTCGTAGCTGTTGGTTCTACGTTTAGCCCGGGCTCGCAGGCTCAGCCTAGCTTGCGAACCGCCACTTGATCCGCTGCGTGCCGTCGAGATGCAGGAGGTCGGACAGCGCGACGGTGAGGTTGAACTCGCGGCCGGGCCCGGTCGGGCCGCGGTCGACGACCTGCGTCAGCACGTCCTTGCCCTTGTAGCCGATGTAGATCTTCACGCCGCACGGCAGCACCGGATGCGCGACGCCGAGCGTCTTCGCGTCCATGACGACCCCGCATGCACCCTTCGCGTTCGCAGTCGGCGTGTACGGGGCGGCGAGCGCCGTGTACCACTGGCCGATCGGCTGCGGCAGCGACTTCTTTTGATCGCCGTGCTCGATCACCGCAAAGGCGATCGCCGCGACGAGGATGGCGATTCCCGCGATCACGGCCGCCCGCTGGGTCGCGAATCTCGTCATCACTGGGCCACCAGGCTGCCGAAGCTACCGCGCACGAGCGCGTCGAAGTCGGTCGGCAGCAAGCCGTCGGAGTCGGCGAACTCACGCAGATAGAGCAAGAGGAAGCTCCGTTCCTCGTCTGCGGCGACGTCGCTGCCGGCGTGCTCCTTCGCGACGCGCTCCAGATCCCAGATGCTCCAGCGCCGCGGCGGGCCGGGCACGCCGATTGGCACGACGTTCGACCACGCAGGCGGTGCCGGATCCGGCGAGCGCGGAGCCGCCCGCAGGACGCGCACATGCGCGCCGCGACGCTCACTCGTCGCCGCAACAGGCTCGGGCTCCCGCTCGGGCAGCACCACCGGCGGCGGCGCGGGCGTCGGTGCCGTCCACGCCTGCGCGGTCGGCCGCTGGGGCTGAGCTTCGACCGCCCCGCCCAGCCGTGCGATCGTCGCCTCGACGGCGGCGACGAGCAGGTACGCCGCCGCGCTCGCGCCGATGATCGGCCAGGCGGTGAGCCCGGCCGCGAGCGCGACGATCGGAACGGCGACGAGGAACGCGGCCTCGACGATGTTCCTGGGGCCGAAGACGCGCATCAGCGCGCGAGCTTAAGACTTGCGCCGGGCAGGCTTCGTCGCGGGCGCGCCCTCGGCGTCGGCACTCGGCTCCTCGCTCGGTGCAGGAGCGGAAGGTTGCTCGGCCGCGGCTCCCATCCCGGCAGGACGCGAGCCCGCGGTCGCCTGCTCCGCCGCTTCGACGATCTTGCTCGCGACCCCCGCAAGCGCGTCTTGCCCGAGGCCGGCCGCCCCGAGCAGCTGCTCCGCGCCGTTTTGCGCCCGGGCGAGGATCGCTGCCGCCTGGGTGCGCGCCCACTCGAGCGTCTGTTCGACCTCGGCACGCACACTGTTCGTGAGCTCGGTCGCCTGATGCCGTGCCTGCTCGAGCAGCAGCGCGCCGCGCGCCTCCGCTTCCTGGAGCTCGCGCGTCGCGTCGGCATGAGCGCGCGCGCGCTCGTCGCGCGCTTCGTTTCGCGCCTGGTTGAGAATCTCCGCGCGCAGACGCTCGCTCTCCTTGCGGAACGCGTCGGCCTCCGCCTCGACCGACTGGAGCTCGCGCTGACGCCGGCTGATCTCCTCCTCGGTGCGTGCGAGCTGTGCTGCAGACGCGGTCTGCGCGTCACTCTCGATGACGTCGGCGAACTCGGAAGCCGCCCGAATCAGATGGAGCGCGTCCATCCGAACGGCATGGCCGCTCGCTTCGACCGCCGCGCCGCTGCGCGGGCCGGCGGCCTGCAGAACGCGAAGCTGTGCCTGGAGCTGAGCAGCGTGACGGCGGAAGGCGTCGAACGCCTCGCGCACGCGCTCGGGATCGAGACCGTCCCCGACCTTCGGGATGTCCTCGTATCTCGGCAGTGACGTCAACGAACGGACGCCCGCCCGAGCGGAATCGGTTGCCATCGCCTTCTACTCCTCCTGTCTACCGGTAGGCGCGCCGCATGCGCTTGCGCCCCATACTATGTTTTTCCCGGCGGACGGACGAGCGCGAGCCCAAGCTCGCGGAGGACCGAGTCGGGCATCGGCGTCGGCGCGCCGGTCAGGGGGTCGGCGCCGCTCGAGACCTTTGGGAACGCGGTGATCTGGCGGAGGTCCGGCTCGCCCGCGAGCAGGGCGACGAAGCGGTCGATGCCCATCGCGAAGCCGCCATGCGGCGGCGCGCCCATCTCGAGCGCGTCGAGGAGGAAGCCGAACTTGTCGCGCTGCTCCTCCTCGCCCATGCCCATGACCCGGAAGACGGCCTGCTGAAGGGCGACGTCGTGGATTCGGATCGAGCCCGAGCCGAGCTCCCAGCCGTTCCAGATGAGGTCATAGTGCTGGCCGAGGACGCCGGCCGGGTCGGCTTCGATCCGATGCGCGTCGTCCGGAAGCGGCGCCGTGAACGGGTGATGCGTGAACGTCCAGCCCTGGCTCTCCTCGTGGTGCTCGAAGAGCGGGAAGTCGATCACCCACGAGAAGTTCTCCTCGTCGCGCGCGAGCTCGAGCTCGCGGCCGAGATGCACGCGCAGCCCGCCGAGCACGCGGGCCACAGTCGCCTCATCCGCAGCGGCAAACAGCAGTGTCGTGCCGGGGTCGCTGGGGAATGCGGCGAGCTCCTGCTCGGAGAGGAACTTCGCAATCGGCGAGCGGATCTCTCCACCGTCGTTGACGATGTACGCCAGGCCCTTCGCGCCCCACTCCTTTGCGATTTCCTCGAGCCGCGCGAGCTCGGTGCGCGAGAACGCGCGCGGCGCGACGAGATAGCGGACGACGGGCGCGTTCGCGAACACGCCGAACTGCGATCCGCGGGTGACGTCTGTCGCATCCTGGATCTCGAGCCCGTAGCGGAGGTCGGGCTTGTCGGAGCCGAAGCGACGCATGACGTCGGCGTAGCTGAAACGCGGGAACGGGCGCTCCGGCGCAGCGCGGCCGGCGGCCTCGAGGCTCACGACGACGCAGCGCTCCATCACGTCCATCACGTCGTCGCGCTCGACGAACGACATCTCGTAGTCGAGCTGGCGAAACTCGAACTGGCGGTCGGCGCGGAGATCCTCGTCGCGCCAGCACATCGCGATCTGGTAGTAGCGGTCGATCCCGCCGACCATGCACAGCTGCTTGAAGAGCTGCGGCGACTGTGCAAGTGCGTAGAACTGCCCCGGCTGCAGCCGCATCGGGATGAGGAAATCGCGCGCGCCCTCCGGCGTGCCTCGCGTCATGCCCGGCGTCCACACGTCGATGAAGCCGAGCGAGTCCATCTCACGGCGGATCGCCGCAATTGCCGTATGCGAGAGGCGGAGGTTGCGCTGCATCCGCTCGGTGCGCAGGTCGAGCCACCGGTACTTGAGCCGCAGGTTCTCGTCGACGTTCTCCTCGTCGAGCTGGAACGGGAGCGGCACCGAGCGCGAGACGATCTCGAGCGTGTCGACCTGGACCTCGACCTCGCCGGTCGGGATGTTCGGGTTGACGGCGTCGGCGGCGCGCTTCACGACCTCGCCCTCGGCTTTGAGCACGAACTCGTTCCTGAGCTCGTGCGCGACCGCAGCGGGATCGGGCGCGCGCTCCGGATTGATGACGAGCTGCACGGCGCCGGAGTAATCGCGCAGGTCGATGAAGACGAGGCCGCCGTGGTCGCGGCGCGTGTTCACCCAGCCCGAGAGCGTGACGCGCTTCCCCGCGTCCTCGGCCCGCAGCGCGCCACAGGTCGTGTCGCGCCAGCTCACAGAATCTCCCGCAAGTGCACGATGTCGCGCACCTCGATGTCGAGCTCGCCTTGGCGGCGCAGCGTCCAGCCGCCCGCGGTGACGAGGAGCGTTGCGCGCGCGTGCTTTTGCCCATAGGTCAGTTGCCCCTTCAGCGAGCGGCCCGCGTAGTCGGTGTCGGCCGAGGTTCCCGCTTCGCGAAGCTCCTTCACGACCGCGAGCGCCTCTTGGCCCGCCTCGACGGCGACGAAGACATCGAGCTTTGGCTCGTCTTCTGTCTCCAGGGCGAGGACGAGCCGCTCGATGCCCGCGCCGAATCCGATCCCGGGGGTCGGGGGACCGCCGATCTCCTCGACGAGATAGTCGTAGCGGCCGCCGCCGCAGATCGTCGACGCCTGCGCGCTCTCGTCGGGACGGACGAACTCGAACGCCGTGCGCGTGTAGTAGTCGAGCCCGCGCACGAGGGTCGGGACAACCGTGTACTCCACGCGGTATCCGTCGAGGTACGCGCGCACACGCGCGAAGTGCTCCGCACAGTCGGAGCACAGCGAGTCGCCGATCTTCGGCGCTTCCTCGAGCGCTGCGCGTACGCGCTCGTTCTTCACGTCGAAGACGCGCAGCGGGCTCGTCGCGCGCTTCTGTCTCGCCTCGTCATCGAGCGCCTCGGGATGGGCGTCGAGCCACGTGTTGAGCTTCTCGATGTACGCGGGCCGGCAGTCGCGATCACCGATCGAGTTCAGCTCGAGCATGGTGTCCGTCACGCCGAGGTTGCGCAGCAGCGTGTCGTAGTACTGGATGACCTCGGCGTCGACGGCCGGATCCGCCGAGCCGACGCATTCGAGCGACAGCTGTGTGTGCTCGCGGACGCGCCCGCGCTGCGGCGCGGCATAGCGGTACATCGGCGCGATCATGTACAGCTTCACCGGCTGCGGCTCGCGGTGCATCCCGTGCTCGATGTACGCGCGGCAGATCGGCGCCGTGCCCTCGGGGCGCAGCGTCAGCGAGCGGCCGCCGCGGTCCTCGAACGTGTACATCTCCTTCTGAACGATGTCGGAGCCGACACCGGACGTTCTCTCAAAGAGCTCCGTGTCCTCGAAGCCCGGCGTTCGAATGCGGCGGTAGCCGTAGAGCGCGCACAGGCGCTCCATCTCCCCCGTCACCTTCTGCCAGAGCGGCTGGTCGGACGGGAGGACGTCGTGCGTGCCGCGCGGCGCCTCGATCTTCACGCGCGTTCCTCGGGCGTCGCTCGCAAAGGAGACAAGCGAGCCGAGCGCGGGTCAGTACAAGTAGTACGACCAAGCGAGGCGAGCGCCGTATCCTGCCGCGAGCGGCGCCAGCCGTCGGCGAAGGCCGGCTTCGGCGTCATTCCAGGCTCCGTAGGAGAGGCGAGGGACGCGCGAGTCACGCGCGCAGCTCCGCGAGGAACGGGTTGCGTTCCAGCTCGGCGCCGAGCGTCGTCGTCGGGCCGTGGCCCGGATAGACGACCGTCTCCGGCGCGAAGCGCTCGGTCAGGGTCTTGACGGAGGCGAGCAGCGTGTCCCAGTCCGCCCCCGGCAGATCGACGCGGCCGACGGAGCCCGCGAACAGCAGGTCGCCGCTGAAGAGGCAGCCGTCCGCATAGAACGCGATGTGCGCCGGCGAGTGGCCCGGGATGGCGACGCACTCGAAGGCGATGCCTGCGGCGTCGACCGTCTCGCCGCCTGCGAGCAGATGGTCGGGCACGTACGAGCGCCCCGGCATGCCGATCGGGGCAAAGTCGCCGTAGCGCTCGAGGCGCTCGCGCTCCCCTGCCGGCATGTAGACGGGCGCCCCCGTCCCCTCCGCGAGGTCGGCGACGCCGCCCAGGTGGTCGAAATGGCCGTGCGTGATGAGGATCGCCGCGCACGTCGCGCCGCTACTCGCCAGGCCGAGCCGGAGCTGCGCCGCGTCGCCGCCCGGATCGATCACCGCCGCCTCCGTCGCCTCGCGGCTCGCGCGCACCGCGTAACAGTTCGTCTGCAGCGGGCCGAGCGCGTATTGGTCGACGATCAGGGGCATCGAGCGAGTGTAGAGGCTTGCCCCGGTGGGCAACTCCAGCTCATGCGTCACTGGAAGCTGAACGAGATCGACACGCCCGACGGGACGCGCTCGCCGGTCGTGCTCCACTCACGCGACGGCGAAGGGCGCGTCGTGCTCATCGCGCTCGACGCCGGACAGGAGCTCGGCGAGCACCAGGTGAAGGAAGCGGCGCTCCTGCTAGTCGTCGCGGGCAACACGACGATCGACGCGGGAGAGCAGTCGGTTGACGCCGGCGCCGGCGACCTCTTCCGCTTCGAGCCCGACGAGCGGCGGAGCGTGCGCAGCCGTGACGGTGCGCGCGTCGTGCTCTTCCTCGCGCCGTGGCCCGGCGAGGGCCACTACCGCGGCGGCGACGCCGCCATGGTTACCGCTTCTTAGGCGCCTGCTGGTCGCGCGTCTGCCAGCGGCGATACGCGAAGCGGTCGATCGCGTACGTGAACGGGATGAAGAGCGCGGTGTAGATCAACGCCGGAACGAGCGCGGTGACGTACTTGTTGTGGCCCTTCGCCGTCGCCGAGAACAGCACGAACACGACGGCGCCGAGGAGAACCGCACGGCGCGCCGCCCGCTGCCACGACGGTGGCTGCGGCTGCCGCCGCGTGCGACCGCCGCGCTGCGGCGCTGCCTTCTTCGCCGCCGGGCTCGTGCCGTTGCGCTGCTCCTTGCGCTCCGCGACGAGATCCTCGGGCGGCTCCTCGACCTCGTTGCCCTCGTCGTCGACGTACACGAATTCGTATTCGTGCCGCTTCGACTTCGCCTCGCGGCGCCGCTGCTTCCTCGTCGGCATGCGCGCCTAGGGTAGCTCGCCGCCAATTACCACCTCGGCGACGAGGTCGCCGCCGAGGTGGTACGCGAGATAACGCCAGTCGGGCGCGTCGAGCAGTACGACGTCGGCGCGATAGCCGGGCGCGAGGCGTCCGAGCGCGTCTGCGCGGCCGAGCACGTGCGCCGCGTTCACCGTGCACGCGGCAAGCGCTTCAGCCGGCGACAGCTTCAGCTGCGTGGCGGCCAGCGAGCAGCAGAGCGGCAGGCTCTCGCAGAACGCGCTGCCGGGATTGAAGTCGGTCGCGAGCGCGACGGCGGCGCCCGCATCGACGAGCGCGCGGGCAGGTGGCATCGACCTGTCGAGGAAGAGCGCGCTCGCCGGGAGCACGACGCCGGCGACGTCGCTCGCCGCGAGTGCGCGCACGCCGCCGTCTTGCGTGGCTTCGAGATGGTCGACCGAGCGCGCGCCGAGCTCGATCGCGAGCGGAATCGCGCCCAGCTCCGTGAACTGGTCGCCGTGCAGGCGCAGTGCGAGGCCGGCGTCGCGGCACGCCTCGAGATAGCGCTGCGCCTGCGCGAGGTCGAACGCGCCGCGCTCGAGGAAGACGTCGGCCGCCTCGGCGATGCGCGCCGCCTCCGGCAGCACCTCGGCGAGCGCGAAGTCGAGGTACGCGTCGCCGTCGTCGAACTCCGGCGGCACCGCATGCGCCCCAAGCCACGTCGGCACGCCGCCCGCGTCGCGGATCGCACGGAGCGCGGCAAGCTCGCTGTCGCGGTCAAGCCCGTAGCCGGACTTGGCCTCGAAGGTCGTCGTTCCGTGCCGGCGCATCCAGCCGCGGTGGCGCTCCACGGCGGTGCGGAGGCCGTCCTCCCCCGCCGCACGCGTCGCGCGCACGGTCGAGAGGATGCCGCCGCCCGCCGCGTGCAGCTCCTCGTAGGACGCCCCGCCGGCGCGCAGCGAGAACTCGTCGACGCGGTCGCCGCCGAACGCTGCGTGCGTGTGACAGTCGACGAGCCCGGGGATCGCGCAGCGTCCGCGACCGTCGAGCTCGACGACGTCGCCGTCCAGCCGCGGCAGGTCGCGCATGCGGCCGACGCCCGCGATCGTGTCGCCGTCGCAGAGGACGTACGCGTCCTCGAGCACGTCGACCGCGCCGAGGTCGCCGCCGCGGAGAGGCGCATGCGTACCCGCCGGTGACGCCACCTGCTCCAGGTCGCGTACGAGCAGCACTACGGCGACTGCGGGATGCGCAGGCCGCCCCGCTCGGCGGCCTCGATCGCCTCCGGGTAGCCCGCGTCCGCATGACGCAGCACGCCCGTGCCCGGGTCGGTCGTGAGCACGCGCTCGAGCCGCTCCGCCGCGTCGTCCGTGCCGTCGGCGACGACGACCATGCCGGCGTGGATCGCGTTCCCGATCCCGACGCCGCCGCCGTGATGCACGCTGACCCACGTCGCGCCTGCCGCGACGTTGACGAGCGCATTCAGGATCGGCCAGTCGGCGATCGCGTCCGAGCCGTCGCGCATCGCCTCGGTCTCACGGTACGGCGACGCAACGGACCCCGAGTCGAGATGGTCGCGGCCGATGACGATCGGCGCCTTGACCGCGCCGCTCCGCACGAGCTCGTTGAACGCGAGCCCCGCCTTCGCGCGGTCGCCGTAGCCGAGCCAGCAGATGCGCGCGGGCAGGCCCTGGAACGCGACCCGCTCCGGCGCGAGCTCGAGCCAGCGCTGCAGCAGCGGGTCGTCGGGGAACAGCCCGCGCAGCGTCTCGTCGATCGTCGCGATGTCGGCCGGGTCCCCGGACAGCGCCGCCCAGCGAAACGGCCCGATGCCACGACAGAACAGCGGCCGGATATAGGCCGGGACGAAGCCCGGGTATGAGAAGGCCTCCGTTACGCCGGCGTCGCGGGCCTCACCTCGCAGGTTGTTGCCATAATCGAAAACATACGCACCCTGCCGGACGTACTCGAGCAAGCCTTCGACGTGCTGCACGATCGACGCGCGCGCACGCCGTAGGTACTCGTCCGGATCGGACATGCGCAATGCATCCGCCTGAGGGACCGTCAACCCTTGCGGCACGTAGCCGGTGAGCGGATCGTGCGCGGCGGTCTGGTCGGTGACGAGATCGAAGTGCTCGCCCCGCGCGGCGAGCTCGGGCACAACGTCGGCCGCGTTCCCGAGCAACCCGACAGAGAGCGCGCGCCCTTCCGCGGCCGCAGAGCGGATGCGCGCAAGCGCATCGTCGAGCGAGTCGGCCGCCTCGTCGAGGTAGCGCGTCTCGAGCCGCCGCTCGATGCGCGCCGGATCGACCTCGACGCACAGGATCGCCGCGCCGGCCATCGTCCCGGCGAGCGGCTGCGCGCCGCCCATCCCGCCGAGACCGGCCGTGAGGATCGTGCGTCCGCTCAGGTCGGGCGAGCCGAAGTGCTTCTCCCCCGCCGCGGCGAACGTCTGATACGTGCCTTGCAGGATCCCCTGCGTGCCGATGTAGATCCACGAGCCCGCGGTCATCTGCCCGTACATCGTCAGACCCTCGGCCTCGAGCCGGCGGAACTCGCCCCACGTCGCCCACTTCGGCACGAGCAACGCGTTCGCGATGAGCACGCGCGGCGCGCCCTCGTGCGTCGTCAGCACGCCGACGGGCTTCCCGGACTGCACGAGCAGCGTCTCGTCCGAGCCGAGCTCGAGCAGCGCTCCGACGATCGCGCGCAACGCCTCGTGGCTGCGTGCAGCCCGGCCGGAGCCGCCGTAGACGATCAGCTCCTCCGGCTTCTCGGCCACCTCGCGATCGAGGTTGTTCAGCAACATGCGCAGCGGGGCCTCGGTCGACCACGAGCGCGCGTTCAGCTCGGTGCCGCGCGGCGCGCGAATCGACGAAAGGTCGCCGCACAGGGCGTCGACGCGGGCGGCGAGCGTCTCGGTGAGGCTCATTCCGGTATCAGCGCTCCGCTCCGGATCGCACTCGCGACCGCCTCGATGTCCGGCGCGAGCGAGCGATCGTCGCGCAGTCGCGGGGAGAGCTCGCGTACCGCGGCACGCACAGCGCGTACACCGATTCCCGGCTCGAGCGGCGCGTGGAACTCGACCGCCTGCGCGCCTGCGAGCAGCTCGATCGCAAGCACGCTCTCGCAGTTTGCGAGCACCTGCCAAGCCTTCAGTCCCGCCGCGTTGCCCATCGACACGTGATCCTCCTGCCCTGCACTCGTCGGAATCGAGTCGACGGACGCAGGATGACACAGCACCTTGTTCTCGGAGACGAGTGCTGCCGCGACGTACTGCGGGATCATGAAGCCGCTGTTCAACCCGCCGTCGGTCGTGAGGAACGCCGGCAGCCCGTCGGAGAGGTTCGGATTCACGAGTCGCTCGATGCGCCGCTCGGAGATGCTCGCGAGCTCTGCGACCGCCATCGCGAGCGCGTCGAGTGCGAACGCGAGCGGCTGGCCGTGGAAGTTGCCGTTCGACACGAGCTGTTCGTCCTCGACGAGCACGAGCGGGTTGTCGGTCGCTGCGTTCAGCTCGACCGCGACCGTGTACTCCGCGTAATCGAGGAGATCGCGCGACGCGCCGTGCACCTGCGGTGCGCAGCGAAGCGAGTATGCGTCCTGCACCTTGTCGCACCAGCGGTGGGACTCGATGATCGACGACCCCTCGAGCAGCGCGAGGATGCTCGCCGCCGAGTCGATCTGCCCGCGCAACGGACGCAGCGCGTGGATCTGTGGGAGAAACGACGTGCGCGAGCCCTGCAGCGCCTCGACCGACTGCGCGCAGGCAAGGTCGGCGATCTGCGCGAGCCGGCGCGCCCGCACGAGACCGAGCGCCAGGTACGCGGCCATGAACTGCGTGCCGTTGACGAGCGAAAGCCCCTCTTTCGCCTCGAGCCGGATCGGTGCGAGCCCGACGCGTGCCAATGCCTCGAAACCGGGCAGGCGCTCCCCGGCGACGACCGCCTCGCCCTCGCCGACGAGCGGAAGCGCGAGATGTGCGAGCGGGGCGAGATCGCCCGACGCACCGACCGATCCGCGGCTCGGCACGATCGGCAGGACGCCGCGCTCGAGGCAGGCGAGCAGCAACTCGACCGTCTCGACGCGTGCACCGGAGCTGCCCTTTGCGAGCGTGTTCGCGCGCAAGAGCATCGCGGCACGCACGATCTCGCCCGGATACGGCTCCCCCACGCCGCACGCATGCGAGCGCAACAGGCGGAGCTGCAGCTCCTCGGTCAACTCCTCGGGGATCGAGCGCGAGACGAAGCGGCCGAAACCGGTGTTGACGCCGTACGTGTGCTCGCTGCCGCCGTGTGCGACGCGCTCGACCAGCTCGCGCGCAGCCCGCATCTTCACGCGCGCGGCATCGGCAAGGCTCGCCGACACCCCCTCCACGGCGACGGCCCACACGTCTGCGACCGTCAGGTCGTCGCCGGTGAGGGCGATCTGCTCCACGCGGCGAGTCTAGTGTGTGCCCCGATGCGTTTCGGGTTGCGGATTCCGCCCTGCGCGCCGACGACGGAGGTGGCCCGATGCGTCGCCGCTGCGAGATGCGCCTACACGGGTCGCCCGACGAACCGGTGCCCGTCCACGCGACCAGCTCGTCGACGCCGCCCAGATCTACGCCGCCTCAATCGAGTAGGCGCAGCTCGAGCACGTCCGACGCGTCGAAGCCGTCGATGCGGAGGACGGCGCCCGCTGCGCGCAGCGCCGCACCGGCGGGCATGAGGCCGACGAGCTCGGCCCCGGCGACCTCGACTCCGCGCGCAGCCGCCTCGCGCTCGATCGCGGCGACGATGTCGTGCAAGCCGGCGGCCTCCCAGTCTTCGACGTTCATGCTCACCTGCGCACGGCCGGCGCGCGGCAGATCGAGCCCGAGCGCGCGCACGCCGGGGAAGCCGCCGTCCTTTTCGCGCACTGCGCGGGCGATCTCGCGTGCAACCTCGACGTCCGCGCTCACGAGGTCGACGTTGAACGCGATCAGCGGGCGGCGGGCGCCGAGGATGACCCCGCCCGCCGCCGGATCGAGTTGCGATGGCCCGAAGTCGGGCGTGAGCTCGCCGGCGTCGATCCGCCGCTGGAGGGTCTCGGGTCCACCGCGGCGGTAGAACGCAGGACCGCGGCCGGGCGCAAGCTCGGCGTACAGGAAGACGGGCAGTTCGAGCTCTTCGCCGATCCGGCTCGCGAGTGCGAGTGCCGTCTCGCGGGCGCGCCCCATGTCCTCCGGTCGAATCGGCACGACGGGGACGACGTCGGCGGCGCCGATGCGCGGGTGGACGCCTTCGTGCGAGCGCAGATCGATGCGCTCGCGCGCGACCGTAATCCCGGCGAGCAACGCGTCGACGAGCTCCGTGCTCTCGCCGACGAGCGTGAAGACGGACCGGTTGTGATCCGCGTCGGCGTGGAGGTCGAGCACTCGCGCATGCGAGCCGAGCGCATCGCCAAGTGCAGCGATGACCGCGGGGTCGCGACCCTCGGAGAAGTTCGGTACCGCTTCGAGCGGCAGATGCACGAGGAGAGCCTACGCGGGAAGGTACGGCGCGCAGTCCTCGCAGACCTGCGGCGGCACGACTCCGAGGCGCATCCCGAGATAGAAGGCCCTGCAGCCCACGCAGATGCCAAACACCGATTCGAGGGTCGCGAACACGGCGATCGCCGTCACCAGCGCGAGCGCCGCCGTGTGCCGGTCGGCGGCAAACCACAGCAGCGCAGCCGTGCTCGTGAGGGCGGCACCGATCGTCTGCGCGAAGCGCTTCGCCGGGCCCGGCGAATAGCGATGAGCAATGTGCAGTCTCGGGGTGACAACCCGGGTAACCACGAACGCGAGCGGGCTGAGCTTCGGGCCTGTGAGCGCACGCGCGACGAAGCCGTACGCGAGCACCGGCAGAATCCACCCCTGCTGGAATGCAACCGTCAAGACGGCGAGCACGGCGACGACGCCGGCGACGATCCGCGCCGACGTCTCGTTGACCGGATTCGGAAACGACAACAGATCCCGCATGACAGTCCGAAAATCAGCGTATCGGTCGCTTGCATCGCTACAGCGCGACACGGCCCGCTGTCGCGCCTGCGTCGAGGCAGGCTTCCCGCTCGACTCCTTACCCGTTCACGCGCCGTACGCGAACCAGCGCGCATACCTCTACGGCCAAGCGCCCGGCGCCGTCGAAGGCGAAGAGCGCCTGCCCTGGCGCGGACGCGCCGGGCAGACGCTGCGCCGCTGGCTCGACCTCGACGAGGGCGCCTTCTACGCAACCTTCTACTGCGCGTCCGTCACGCGCTGCTACCCCGGGCGCGCAGCGACGGGCCGGGGCGATCGCGCGCCGGGCCCGCAGGAACAGGAGCTGTGCGCGTTCTGGCGCCGCTGGGAGCTCGAGCTGCTGCGGCCCGAGCTGATCGTCACCGTCGGCGGCCTCGCCTTGCGGTCGCTCCTGGGCCGCACGCAGCTGACCGAGTGCATCGGCGAACGGTTCGACCTCGAGGACGTGCCGCTGATCCCGCTGCCGCATCCCTCGGGCGCCAGCGGCTGGCCGAACGTCCCCGCCAACCGTGAGCGTCTCGAACGTGCGCTCGCGCTCGTGCGTAGCGCACTCGCCCAGCTTTAACCTGAGAACGGTGAGCGCAGTTCCCTATCGCTCGACGTTCCTACGGCTGCTCGGCTTCTTGCGGCCGTACCGCGTCGGCCTCGCGGTGTCGGTCGTCCTCGCCATCGGCTCGCAGGCGGCGCAGATCGCGCTCGTTTGGGTAACCGGCCGCCGCGTCATCGACGACGCGCTGCTCCACCACCACACGCGCTCGCTCTGGCTGGACGTGACGGCGATCGTCGCGCTCGGAGCCGTTCGCGCGCTGATGATGCTCGGCCGCCGACTGCTCTCCGGCAAGCAGGCGCTCGACGTCGAGATGGACATGCGCGGGGCGATGTACGCGCACCTCGTCCGTCTTTCCTTCGGCTTCTACGACCGGCATCAGACCGGCCAGCTCATGTCGCGCGCGACCGTCGACCTGCAAGGCGTCCGCTTCTTTCTCGGCTACGGGCTCATCTTCTTCTTCCAGAACGTGCTCACCGTCGTCTCGGTGACCGCGGTCCTCTTCTTCTTCCAGTGGAAGCTCGCGTTGATCGCGCTGGCGATCACGCCGCCGCTCGTCGTGCTCGCGTATCGGTACAGCCACGTCGCGCACCCGACGCTCCGCGACGTGCAGCAGAAGCTCGCCGATGTCGCGACCGTCGCCGAGGAGAACATCGTCGGCGTCCACGTCGTGAAGGCGTTCGCGCAGGAGCCGGCAGAGGAGGAGAAGTTCCGGCGGCGCTCGGAGCTCGTGTTCGACCAGACGCTGCGCGCGAATCGGCAGCGCGCGACGTACGTGCCGCTCGTCTCGTTCGTGCCGTTGCTCGCGCAGGCGGCGGTGCTGCTCGTCGGCGCGCGGATGGTCGCGCGCGGACAGCTCTCTCCCGGCAGCTTCAGCGCGGTCTTCCTCTACCTCGGGATGCTCGTGACGCCGCTGCGCTCGCTCGGGATGTGGGTCGGCCAGGCACAACGCGCGACGGCGTCGGGCGAGCGCATCTTCCAGGTGCTCGACGAGCCGGAAGAGGTCGCGGACCCGCCGAGCGGACATGTCCAGGTGCCTGACACCGGCCGTATCCGGTTCGAGCACGTCTCGTTCGAGTACGCGCCGGGGCGGCCGGTGCTGGAGGACGTGGACCTCGAGATCGCCGCGGGCCGGACGATCGCGCTCATCGGCCACACCGGCTCCGGGAAGACGACGCTCACGTCGCTCGTTCCGCGCTTCTACGACGCGACGTCGGGCCGCGTGCTCGTCGACGGCATCGACGTTCGCGACTACAGGCTCGCGTCGCTCCGACAGGCCGTCGGCGTCATCTCGCAGGACCCCTTCCTCTTCTCGGCGACCGTTCGCGAGAACATCGCCTTCGGCCGCGCCGAGCTCTCCGACGAGGAGATGGAGAGCGTCGCGCGCGCAGCACAGGCACACGAGTTCATCGAACGGCTGCCGCAGGGTTACGACACGGTCATCGGCGAGCGAGGCATCACGCTGTCCGGCGGGCAGCGACAACGTCTCGCGATTGCGCGCGCGCTCGCCGTCGACCCCCGGATCCTCATCCTCGACGACGCGACCGCCTCCGTCGACGCGACCACCGAGGCCCAGATCCGAATCGGGCTGCGCGCAGCGATGCAAAACCGGACGACGCTGATCATCGCCCATCGCCTGTCGACGATCGCGCTCACCGACGAGATCGTCGTGCTCGACGAAGGCCGGGTTGCTGCACGCGGAACGCACATCCAGCTCGTCGACTCGAGCCCCGTCTATCGCGAGATCTACGAGCACGGCCTGCTCGAGCGGCAGTTCGCGGATGCGGTCGAGGCGAGGGCGGAGGCCGTATGAGAATCCACCAAGCCGGCCATTCGCTCATGCGGGAGCGCGACGCGAAGGTGGACGACTGGTCGTGGTCGCGCACCCGCCGGCGGTTCGGGACGCTGTGGCACTTGACGCGGCCGTATCGGGGACGCACGGCGCTTTCCGTCGTCTCGTTGCTCACGGCGACGGCGACCGCGCTCACTCCGCCCTACCTCGCAAAGTACGCGCTCGACGATGCGATGCACGGCCACGGTGGCCGACGCCTCGAGATTTTGGTCGCGATCTTCGTCGCCGCCGGCCTCGCGAACTGGGGCATGACCTACGTCGAGACGTATCTCACCGGTTGGGTCGGCGAGCGCATCCTCGCCGACCTGCGCGTCACGCTCTTCCGGCATCTGCAACGGCTCTCGCTCGGGTTCTACGAGCGCAACCGGGCCGGCGTGATCATCAGCCGGCTCACGAACGACGTCGAGGCGATCGACCAGCTCGTCACCGATGGTGTGACGACGCTCGTGCAGAGCACCCTCACGCTCGGCGGCACCGCGATCCTCCTGTTCGTGCTCGACTGGAGGCTCGCGCTTGCGACCTGCTCGGTCATTCCGCTGATGGCGCTCGCAACCGCGCTGTTTCGCTCACGCTCCGCGCGCGCATACGCGGCGGTGCGCGAGCGGCTCGGCCTGGTCACCGCCACGCTCGCCGAGGACATCGCCGGCATGCGCATCGTGCAGGCCTTCACGCGCGAGGACGCAAGCGTTCGCAACTTCCGCGAGGTCACGAGGCGCTACCGCGACTCGAACATGCAGACGGTCGTCCTCAACGGCATCTACTTCCCCTCCGTCGACCTGCTGTCGTCGGTGGCTCTCGCCGTCGTCCTCGGCTACGGCGGTCATCTGTACTTCGCCGGCGCGGTCTCGCTCGGCACGCTCTTCGCCTTCATGCTCTACGTGCAGAACTTCTTCGACCCTGTGCAGCAGCTCTCGCAGCTCTACAACACGTTCCTGTCCGCAACCGCTGCGCTCGACAAGATCGTCGACGTGCTCGACGAGGCGCCCGAAGTGGTCGACCGGCCCGGCGCACGAGACCTGCCGGCAATCGCCGGCGATGTGCGCTTCGAGGGCGTGCGCTTCACGTACGGCCGCGGCGAAGAGGTGCTCCACGGCCTCGACCTGGACGTCCCGGCCGGAACCACGGTCGCCCTCGTCGGCCACACGGGGGCGGGCAAGTCGACGATCGCGAAGCTCCTCGCGCGCTTCTACGAGCCGACGCACGGGCGCATCACGATCGACGGGCTCGACCTGAACGACGTGACGCAGGCGTCGCTCCGCCGTCAGCTCGGCGTCGTGCCGCAGGAAGGCTTCCTCTTCGCGGGCACAGTCGCGGACAACATCGCCTTCGGCCGTCCCGACTCGCGCCCGGAGGACATCGTGCGCGCGGCGCAGACGGTCGGCTCACACGAGTTCATCCTGCGGCTCGAGGACGGCTACGAGACACAGCTCGGCGAGCGCGGGTCGCGGCTCTCGCTCGGCCAGCGCCAGCTCGTCGCGTTCGCACGCGCCCTGCTTGCTGATCCGCGCATCCTCATCCTCGACGAGGCGACCTCGTCGGTCGACATCGGCACCGAGCGGAAGATCGAGCAGGCGCTGCGCGTACTGCTCGCCGACCGGACGTCGTTCATCATCGCCCACCGCCTCTCGACGATCCGTGACGCCGATCTGATCGTCGTTCTCGAGCACGGACGGATCGTCGAGCAGGGCTCACATGAAGAGCTGCTCGCTCGCCGCGGCCTGTACACGTCGCTCTACGGCGACTGGGCGACCGACGTCGCGTGACCATAGGGGACGTCCTCGGCGAAGCGTTCGCCGTCTATCGCCGCCTGTGGCGGCGGTCGGTCGTCGTCGCCGGTCTGGTCTCGTTCGTCGTGTCGCTCGCGCAGGCGCTCGCGAACCGGCATGCGACCACGCTGACCCAGCTCGTCGCCGTCCTCCTCAGTCTCGCCGGCAGCCTGCTCGTGCAGGGCGCACTCGTCGAGGTCGTGCGCGACCTGCACGAGGGACGCGCACCCGCTCCGGTCGGGGAGTACTACGAACGCACGCGCGGCAGGCTCGGAACGCTCCTCGGAACCGCGCTTCTGTACGGCCTCGGCGCGATCCTCATCATTCCGCTCGCACGCTGGGCGCTCGCCGTCCCGCTCGTGGTCGTCGAGCGGCTGAAGCGCCGCGACGCGTTCGCACGCTCGTCCGAGCTCGTGCGCGGAAGAACCGGCCGCGTGCTCGTGCTCGTCCTCATCACGTACGCGATCAGCGGCGTCGCAGCGCTCCTCATCTCCTCGGCATTCGTTGCGCTGCCGAACTTCCTCGCCGCCTGGATCGGCGGAACGGTTGCCGGCGCCGTCGCGGTCCCGTTCCAGGCGCATGTGCTGACCGTCCTCTACTACCGGCTGACCGAGCCGGAGCGGCCGATCCTCCCCGACACGCCGGCGCCCAAGCCGTGGACGTCGGTCTGGAACGAAGAACCGCCCGCGTAAACTGCGGACGTGGCGATCGACAAGGAGACCGCCGACCGGATCGACCAGCCCGTCGCGGCCGAGGCGGAGCACGAAGCGAGGCTCACCCCCGCAGAAGCGATCGAGCGGATGCGGATCAACGTGCCCGTGCGCGGCAACCGCAAGCTCCGGACGCTGGTCGAGCGCGTGAACTCCGACAAGCAGCTGAAGGCGTGGTGGCACGCCTCGAACGTGAACGCGGTGGCGCGGATGGAGATCAACGACCATTCCTGGGTACACATCCAGATCGTCACGAACATCGCGCTCAAGCTCCTGCGCCAGTTGACGAAGCACCACATCGAGCCGGGCCTCGTGCGCGACTACGGGATGACGCAGGACGACGCCGAGATCGTCGTCACGCTCGCGGCGCTCTTGCACTGCATCGGGATGTCGATCCATCGCCACGGCCACGAGGACTTCAGCCTCTTCCTCTCCGAGCCGAAGCTGCGCGAGCTCCTCGACGGGATCTACGACGAGCCCGAGCGCACCGTGATCGTCTCGGAGGTGCTGCAGGCGATCATCAGCCATCGCGCCGACGGCGAGCCGCTCACGATCGAGGCCGGCATCGTGCGCGTCGCGGATGCGCTCGACATGGCGAAGGGCCGGTCGCGCATCGGGTTCGAGCGCGGCCGGGTCTCCATGCACTCGCTCTCGGCCGCCGCGATCGAAGACGTCACGATCGGCGACGGCGAGGAGCGGCCGATCCTCATCGAGGTCCGGATGAACAACTCGTCCGGGATCTTCCAGGTGGACGGACTGCTGCGCGCCAAGCTGCGCGGCTCCGGCCTCGAGCCGTACGTCGAAGTGGTCGCGCACATCGACACCGAGACGGAGCGGCGCCTCGTGCCGATCTACCGCCTCGAGGTCTGAGACCCGCGAGAGGCCTCGCTACACTGAGGCCGTTCCGTTGCGGGATCGTCTAACGGTAGGACGCCGGTCTCTGGAACCGGAAGTTGGGGTTCGAATCCCTGTCCCGCAGCTAGGCGCGGATGCGCGCCAGCGCAGCCCGCGCCACGCCGGGCATCGCCTGCTCGGGGAAGGCGAACGTCGAGCTCACGTTGATCTCGCACAGCACGTAGCGCCCGTCTTCGGCACGGAGGAAGTCGGCGTCCCAGATCACCGGCAACGCGTGCGTCTCGAGATCGAGGACGCGCTTCAGCTCCGGCATCCACTCCGTCTCCATCTGCGTCTTCAGCTCCTGGTAGGCCTGCGCAGAGGCGTCCTCGAATCGCTTCGGCGGCTTCGGCGCCTCGTCGGGTGACCGAGGAAGCAGGCCGCGCGGATACTGGAGGGCGAAGCCGACCACCTCGTCGTGCGTCATGTACACGCGGACCATCCCCTCGACGAGGCGGGGCTGGAACGGTTGCTCGACCATGCGCCCCTCGCCGGCGAAGTAGGGCTCGCAGCGGCCGACGAACTCCGTCACGGGCAGGCGCTCCGGCACGGCGTCGCGCACCGCGTGCTGCACCTCGACGAGCCCGGGCTCGACGAGCTCGACCTTCCACACGCCGTTGCCGCCCATCCCGCGGTACTGCTTGAGCACGCGCGGCCCTTCGACCGCCGCAAGCCGCTCGAGCAGCTCCGCCGCGGAGCTGTGGACGTGCGTCTCGGTGCCCCAGCTCATGTCCTGCGTGTCCGCGAGCACCTGCTTCGTCCCCATCTTCAGGATCACGTCCGGGTGCGCGCTCACCCACACCCCCGCCGCGCCGACGTCGTGGAGCAGCGGGTCGAGCTGCGAACGGTCGAGGCCCTGCTCGATCGGATTCACCCAGACGAGCACCCCGTGCAGACCGAGGAGTTGCGCCCGCACCTCTTCGACTCTGTCGTCGGAGTACACGACCGGCTCGGCGGCGACCCCCAGCTCGGCGAACGCCGCGAACACACCCTGCAGCCTGCAGGTCTTCGGATCGTCGACCGGGTCCCACTCGACCCGCCACAGCAGCCCGACGCGAGGCGAGCTCAGTGCGGCTTGCAGCCCTTCGAGGTGACGTCGCTCGCGGCGTTGAGCGTGAAGTCGAACGAGTAGCTCAACTTCGGCTTCGGAAGCGCGACCTTGATGTGCTCCACCCCGAATGTCCGGCGGCGAAGACGACGAGCACGAGTGCGAGCGACTTCACGAGCCGATCGTCGCACGCCCGGGCCTCGAGAACAAGACGGCCGAGCGCAAGGCTCGGCCGCCTCACAGACCGGGTTGGAAGCGGAGCTTGGCGAGCTGAACTCCCCATCGCGCCTGCGGCGGCACGAGAATCCCCGGCCTGTTGCCAGGAGTCTACACACCCTGCTGGGAGACTCAAACGTTCAATTCGACAAGCCGTTTGGCCACTCCCGCAGCGGCCCGGGCGAGCGCCGCAGCGGCCTCCGCGTCTCCGGCGACGCTCGTCTGCAGCTGCGCGCCCACGCGGTCGGCGAGCTCGGCGACCTCGGTCGCCGCGGCTGCGATCTCCTCCGGCACACGGATGATCTCCGCCCGCGTTTCCTCGTTCCGCTCCGCCATGAACGCCGCATAGACCACCGAGTCCTCGTCCGCGAGCGCGCCGAGTCGCGCCTTGAGCTCCCGCGCCCGCTCGATCGACGCATCGTCGTCGGCGTAGCGCGCCGCCATCTCGGTGAGCGCAGCCGCGAGCGCGCCGGTCAAGGCGGCGACCGATCCGCTCGCAGGCGCAGGCGTGCGCGCCCCGATCGCGTCGAGCAGCTCACGCACCGCGCGGTGCCTCGTCCTCGACCGCGACGCGCATGAGGTCGCGGATCGAGACGATGCCGACGGGCTTGCCCCCGTCGACGACCGGCAAGTGCCGGAAGCCGCCGTGGATCATGATCGCCGCAGCCTGCGAGGTCGTCGCGCTCGCGTCGATCGTCTCGGGGTCGCGCGTCATCCAAGCCGCAACGAGCGTTCTCTCGACTCGGCCGGTCGCCACCGCGCGCAGCACGTCGCGCTCGGTGAGGATCCCCGACACGGTGTCGCCGGAGAGCACGACCGCCGCGCCGACGCCGCGGTCGTTCATCCGCTCGGCCGCTTCCGCGAGCCCGGTCGACGGCTCGACGGTCAGGAGCGTGGCAGTCATGACTTCGCCGACGGTCGTCATCATCAGAAGAGCCCCACGGTCTTTCCCTCCGCGTCGATGTCGACATTGAACGCCGCAGGCGTGCGCCCGAGACCGGGCATCGTCTGCATGTCGCCACAGAGCGCGACGAGCCAGCCAGCGCCCGTGTACGCGCGCAGGTCGCGCACCGTCACGGTGAAGCCGGTGGGAGCGTTCCTCAGCGCCGCGTTGTCCGACAGCGAGAGATGGGTCTTGGCCATGCAGATCGGGAGCTTGGCGAAGCCTGCCTCGTTGAACTCGCGCACCTTGTCCTGCGCAGTCTTCATCAAGAAGATCCCGTCTGCCCCGTAGACGCGCTTCGTGATGGCCTCGATCTTGCTCTCGATCGTCTCGTCGAGGCCGTAGACGGGGGCGAAGCTCGACGGTTGCTCGGTGGCGGCCACGACCGCCTCGGCGAGCGCTGCCGCCCCGGCGCCGCCTTCGGTCACGGCGTCGCTCGGCTCGGCGGCGAATGCGCCGTTCGCGAGCGCGATCTCGCGCACGAGGGCGACTTCGTCGTCCTTGTCGTCGGGGAACCGGTTTATCGCGACGACGGCGTTCAGACCGAACTCGCGAATGATCCCGAGGTGACGCACGAGATTGGCGGCACCGCGCTCGACTGCGGCGATCCCGCCCTCGGGATCGCCTCCGTGATGCTTCAGCGCCTTCACGGTCGCGACGAGCACGGTCGCGCTCGGGCGCAGCTCACCCACGCGGCACACGATGTCGAAGAACTTCTCCATCCCCATGTCGGAGCCGAAACCGCTCTCGGTGACGACGATGTCGCCGAGCTTCAGCGCAACACGATCGGCGACGAGCGAGTTGTTGCCGTGTGCGATGTTCGCGAACGGGCCGCAATGCACGAAGACGGGCTGGCCCTCGAGCGTCTGGACGAGATTCGGCTTCAGCGTGTCCTTCAGCAGCACGGTCATCGCGCCCGCGGCCTTCAGCTGCTCGGCCGTGACCGGCTTGCCTCCGTACGTCGAGCCAACCGTGATCGCGCCGAGCCGTGCGCGCAGGTCGGCCAAGTCGCGCGCGACCGCGACGATCGCCATCACCTCGGAGGCGGCGGTGATGTCGAAGCCGGTCTGCCGGACGTATCCGTTCGCGCGGCCGCCGAGACCGACTGCGATGTCGCGCAGCGCGCGGTCGTTCATGTCGAGGCAGCGCCGCCAGGAGATCGACAGCGGATCGATGTCGAGCTCGTTCCCGTGCAGGAGATGCGCCTCGAGCAGCGCGGCCAGCAAGTTGTTCGCGGCGCCGATCGCATGGATGTCGCCGGTGAAGTGGAGGTTCAGATCCTCCATCGGCACGACCTGCGCGTAGCCCGCGCCTGCCGCGCCGCCTTTGATGCCGAACACGGGGCCGAGTGATGCTTCGCGCAGGCAGAGGACCGGCTTGCGCCCGATCCGGCCGAGGCCCTGCGTGAGCGACACGGCCGTCGTCGTCTTGCCTTCGCCCGCCTTCGTCGGCGTGATCGCGGTGACCGTGACGAGCTTCGCGTCCGGCCGATCGGCAAGCCGGTCGAGCACGGAGAGCGAGACCTTCGCCTTGTAGCGCCCGTACAGATCGACCTCGTCGGGCTCGAGCCCGGCCTCGGCAGCGACGTCGGCGATCGGGCGTAGCTCCGCGGCCTGCGCAATCTCGAGTGACGAGGGCATGGCCGCGCCATCCTACGAGAGGCTGAGCAATGCCACGCCGCCGGCCACGAGCGCGGCGCCGGCGAGACGAGCCGGCCCGACCCGCTCCTTCAGCACGATCGCCGCCAGCCCCGCGGCAATCACGACGCTCGTCTCCCTCACGGCGGCGACCGGGGCGGCGGCGGCACGTTGGAGAGCGGCGAGCACGAGCGCATAGGCGCCGAAGGTCGCGATGCCCGCGACGACGGTCGCCGGCCCGATCGCGGCGCGAATCGCCGGCAGCCCCTTCACCTTCGCGACGCCGCCGACGTAGAGCAGCGACGGCCCGAGCATCACCACCTCGAGGTAGGGCAGCGGCCCCGCATGCGCGATGCCGTGCTTGTCGAGCAGCGTGTAGCCGGCGATGGTTCCCGCGATCGCGAGCCCGAAGGCGAGCCCGCCTGCGTCGGCGCGACGCATGCCCCGCACGAGGAACACGCCGGCGGCGACGAGGAGCACACCGCCGACACCTCCCCAGGTCGCCGTCGCACCGAGCGCGACGACCCCGACGACGAGCACGAGCACGGGCGCAACGCCGCGCGCGACCGGGTAGACGACCGAGAGCGCAACGCGCCGATAGGCGGTCGCGAGCAGCACGATGTACGCGAGCTCGAAGAGACCGCTGCCGGCGATGAAGGGCCATGCCGCGCCATGCACGCGCCAGAGAACGATCGCCGCCGGAGCGAATGCGATCTCGGCGACGACGAGTGCGACGGCAGTCGCCGCCTGAGGATCTCGCGCCCGTGCGATGAGGACGTTCCACAGCGCATGCACGAAGGCGGCGGCGAGCGCGAACGCGAGGGCGGATGCGGGCATGTGGGGAAACTACGCTCGCCCGTCCGAAAAGGTGCCTCTAGAGTGAGGGCCATGGCCATGCTCTACGACAGGCTGACCCACCCGCTCGTCCGCGACGACGGCGAGCTGAGAGAGGCGAGCTGGGACGAGGCGCTCGACCGCGCCGCCTCCGGCTTCCGCCGTGCGCTCGACGAGGGCGCGATGACGGGCCTCTTCAGCTGCTCGAAGACGACGAACGAGCTGAACTTCGCCACGCAGAAGTTCTCGCGGGTCGCCCTGCACTCCAACAACGTCGACAGCTGCAATCGCACCTGACACGCTCCTAGCGTCGTCGGTCTGGCGACGGTGTTCGGTGCAGGCGGCGGGACGAGCTCCTACCAGGAGATTCGAGACGCGGACCTGATCGTGCTGTGGGGATCGAACGCGCGCGAGGCGCACCCGATCTTCTTCCACCACGTCCTGAAGGCCGTCAAGCGCGGCGCGAAGCTCATCGTCGTCGACCCGCGGCGCACGCCGTCCGCGCAATGGGCCGACCTCTGGCTCGGCCTCGACGTCGGCACCGACATTCCGCTTGCGAACGCGATCGGCTGCGAGATCATCCACGCAGGCCTCGTGAACGAGGAGTTCGTGGGGCGCGCGACCGCCGACTTCGACGCGTATCGCGAATCGGTCGAACCGTGGACCCTCGCAGAGGCGGAGCGCGTGACCGGCGTCCCGGCGGATGCGATCCGCGAGGTCGCACACGCGTACGCGCGGGCGGACAAGGCGCAGATCTGCTGGACGCTCGGGATCACAGAGCACCACAACGCAGTCGACAACGTGTTCGCGCTCATCGATCTCGCGCTGCTCACCGGGCACGTGGGTCGCTACGGCTCCGGTCTCAACCCGTTGCGCGGACAGAACAACGTGCAAGGCGGCGGCGACATGGGAGCGATCCCGAACAAGCTGCCCGGCTTCCAAGAGATCGAGGACGACGCAATCCGCGCGCGCTTCGACAAGGCGTGGAACACGACCATTCCGCCGAAGCGCGGCCTCCACCTCACCGGCATGTTCGAGGCGATGGAGCACGGCGAGCTCAAGGTGCTCTACGTCGTCGGCGAGAACCCGGCGCAGTCCGAAGCGGATCAGAACCGTGCTCTGCGCCTGCTCCAGGGCCTCGACATGCTCATCGTGCAGGACCTGTTCCTGACGAAGACGGCGCAGCTCGCCGACGTCGTGCTCCCAGGCTGCGCCGGCTGGTGTGAGTCGGAGGGAACGGTGACGTCGAGCGAGCGGCGCGTGCAGCGTGTGCGCAAGGCCCTCGACCCGCCCGGCGACGCTCGCGACGACATCGAGATCGTGTACGACCTCGCGCGCCGGCTCGGCCACGATCTCGGCAGCCCGCGCGCCGAGGACCTCTGGAACGAGTTACGCACCCTCTCGCCGATGCACGCCGGCATGAGCTACGCGCGGCTCGAGGAGCTCGGCGGCATCCACTGGCCGTGCTGGGACGAGTCGCACCCGGGCGACCTGTTCCTGCACGGACGCCTGTGGGAGGACGAGGTGCAGGAGCGCGCGCACTTCCAGCCCGTCCACCACTCCCCGCCCGTCGACGTGCTCGACGACGAGTTCCCGATCAGATTGACGACGGGAAGACGACTCGAGTCGTTCAACACCGGCGTGCAGACGGGCGGCTTCTCGTCGCCCTTGCACCGAAATGGGGCTGCGCTGCAACTCGCGCCAGAGGACGGCGAGCGCTACGGCGTCGCCGACGGCGGGCGTGTGCGCGTCGTCTCGCGCCGCGGCGAGGTCGAGGCGCCGGTGCGCTACGACACGACGCTGCGGCCGGGGCTCGCGTTCATGAACCTCCACTTCCCGGACGAGATCGAGACGAACGTCCTCACGATCGACGCGACCGACCCGAAATCGGGAACGGCCGAGTTCAAGGCAACCGCGATCCGCGTGGAGCCGCTGTAGTGGACCTCAAGCTCCTCGAAGCGGAACCGTCGGACGCCGAGCGCGCGGCGATCGACGCGGTGGTCGGCGCACCGGAGATGAACGGCGGCCGCATCGCGCGCGCGAACCGAACGGGGCGGCAGCTGCTGCTTCCCGCGTTGCGCGCGGCGCAGCGGCGCGTCGGCTACGTGAGCGAAGGCGCGCTCGGGTACGCGTGCCGGCGCCTAAGCGTCCCGCCCGCGGACGCGTACGGCGTCGCGAGCTTCTACGCCATGCTCGCGCTCGAGGAACGGCCGGCCGACGTGCTGCACGTGTGCACCGACCTCGCCTGCGCGCTGGCGAGCGCCGAGGTTCCAGCCGGAGCGCACCCGAGCCCGTGCCTCGGCCTGTGCGAGCTCGCGCCGGCATCGCTGCGCACGATCGCGGGCGAGAATCCCCGCGAGATCCAACTTCCCGAGAGGCGGCTTCCAGTACACGGCGACCGGTTGCTGCGCCGCATCGTCACCGGCGAGCCGTACGGCGAGTTCACCGCGCTCGCGCGTGCGCGCGAGATCGGTCCGGAGGCCGTGATCAAGGCGATCACGGATTCGAAGTTGCTCGGCCGCGGTGGCGCGGCGTTCCCGACGGGGACGAAGTGGGACGCGGTCGCGCGCCAGCCGGCGCAGCCGCACTACCTCGTCTGCAACGCCGACGAGTCGGAGCCGGGAACGTTCAAGGACCGCGTGATCATGGAGGAGGATCCGTTCGCGCTCGTCGAAGGCATAGCGATCGCGATGTACGCCACCGGCTGCGAGCAGGCCTACATCTACATCCGCGCCGAGTATCCGCTTGCGCACGAGCGTATGCAGGAGGCGATCGACGAGAGCGGCTTCGACATCGAGGTGCGCATCGGAGCGGGCGCATACGTGTGCGGCGAGGAGACGGCGCTGTTCCAGTCGATCGAGGGTTATCGCGGTGAGCCGCGCAACAAGCCGCCGTTCCCGGTCGAAGTCGGGCTCTTCGGCAAGCCGACGATCGTGAACAACGTCGAGACGCTCGTGAACGTCCCGCACATCCTCCTCGGCGACACGCGGGAGACGCGGCTGTTCTGCCTCTCCGGTCACGTCGGCAAGCCCGGCCTGTATGAGGTCGAGCTCGGCACGACGCTGCGCGAGCTGCTCGAACGCGCCGAGGCGCGTCCGCCGAAGGCGGTGCTGCTCGGCGGCGCGGCCGGCACGTTCCTCCGCCCCGACCAGCTCGACCTGCCGCTCAGCTTCGAGGGCGCCCGCGACGCCGGCACGACGCTCGGATCGGGCGTCGTCATGGTCTTCGACGAGTCCGCGAACCTCGTCGACGCCGTGTTGCGCATCGCCGAGTTCTTCCGCGACGAGTCGTGCGGGCAATGCGTGCCGTGCCGCGTCGGAACCAAGCGTCAGGAGGAAGCGCTCCACCGCCTCGCCGACGGCCACGCCGAAGGCGACGAGGTCGCGATCCTCGCCGACCTCGAGCAGGTCATGCGCGACGCTTCGATCTGCGGGCTCGGGCAGACGGCTGCGAGCGCCGTGGGCTCGGCGATCCGGAACCTCGGGGTGCTTGCATCGTGATCGAGCTCACCGTCGACGGGCGTGCAGTGCAGGTCGAGGACGGCGCGACGATCCTCGACGCCTGCCGGCAGCTCGAGGTCGAAACACCGACGCTCTGCTACGCCGACACGTTGACGCCGGTGAACGTCTGCCGCGTCTGCGTCGTCGAGGTCGAGGGCGCGCGCACGCTGGTTCCCTCGTGCTCGCGCAAGGCGGAAGCCGGAATGGTCGTGCACACCGACTCCGAGCGCGTGCGGACGAGCCGGCGCGTCGTGCTCGA
>DATGEH010000076.1:0-15739 GCA_035310325.1 Gaiellaceae bacterium | reverse complement strand
CGAACTGGTAGATGTTGCCGTCCGGGTCGACACGTCCCGACCAGCCGATCTGGAACGCCTCGTACGTCCCGGCGTCAGCCTTGCTGAGCGAGGTGACGAAGTCGGTCGGGTCGATCACGACGTTGATGCCGACGGCCTTCTCTTCGGCCTGGATGAACTGCGCCTGCTGGAGCGCAACGGTTCCAGTCGGCACCATCAGGTGCACGGTCGGGTTCGTGATGCCCGACTGCTGGACGAGCTGCTTTGCCTGTGCCGTGTCGAAGTGCGGGCACTTGACGCTCCGGTCGAACCACGCACTGGCGGGAGAGAGCGGCGTGCAGCCCGGCAGAACGGTGCCGTTGAAGACGACTCGGTTCAGCGCACTCTTGTCGATCGCCAGCTCGAAGGCCTCGCGCAGCTTGGCGCTCGAGGCAATGGGCGTGCCGACGTTCGAGTACGCCTTCCCCAGCCCGTTCTTGTTGCCGATGTTGAAGGTGATGCCCTGGTAGCCGAGCGACGCGGCGGTGAGGATCCGGAGGCCTGGGTCGCTCGCAACTCCCTGTAGCTCGGTTGCGGCGATGCCGTCGAGCGCCTGCAGGTCGCCGGCCTTCAGCGCGGCCGCTGCGGCGGGCGCGCTGTTCTCGACCTTGAACACGATCTTGTCGAAATGGACGTTCTTCTTGTTGTAGTAGAAGGGCGACTTGTCGACGGTGATGCTGTCGCCGGCGACCCGGTTGTCGAACGTGTACGGGCCGACGCAGATCGGGTCTGTGCCGAACTTGGCGCCCAGCTTGGTCAGCTGCGCCGGCGACATGATCATCCCGGCGCGGTCTGCCAGCTGCGCAGTGAGGGGCGAGTACGGCTGCTTGAGGTGGATCACGACCTTGTTCGCGCCGCTGGCGGCGACCGTGTCGATGGGCGAGATCTCGCTGAGCCGGACCGAGCCCGTGAGGGTGAGATCGCGCTGGAGCGACGTCACGACCGCCGCGGCGTTGAAGGGCGTGCCGTCGTTGAACTTGATCCCCGTGCGCAGCGGGATCGTCACCGTCAGCTTGTCCTTCGAGATCGTCGGCAGCGCGGTCGCGAGCTGCGGCACGATTCGCGCCTTTGCGTCGAGGTCGTAGAGCTTTTCGCAGAACGTCAGGAAGACCTCACGCCCCGAGAACGTGCGCGCGAGCGTCGGGTCGAGCACATCGGGCTCGCCCGCCGTCAAGCCGACGGTGAGCGTGCCGCCGTTCTTGAACGCGGGCGGCGCCTTGGCCGTCCCGGCGACGGCGGTGCCGGCGACGAGCGCCAGCAGAGCGACCAGACCGACGCCGAACGGCGCGGCCCGTTTGGACAGGCGATTCATCGCAGACCTACCTCCCAGTGAGCGGTACCGACCTCAGAGCAGGGGACTCCAGAGATGGATCCACTTGCTAGTCAAATGGATCCAAGCATTGGTAAGGTCGGCCCGCAATGCTCCTGCGCAGCGGGGTTGCGCCCCGCACCTCCCGGTCACTCGTCTCGCTGTTCCGGCTCGAGCCGCGACTCGTGGCGATCGGGCTGCTCGGCGGAATCCTCTCTGGGCTGCTCGGGGTCGGCGGCGGCGTGATCATGGTGCCGCTGCTCGTGCTCTGGGCGGGCTACGAGCAGCGCAGCGCCCACGCCGCTTCCCTCGGCGCGATCATCCCGATCAGCATCGCCGGCATCCTCACCTTCGGGGTCGCAGGCGCGGTCCACGTGCCTGAAGCGGCCGGGCTCGCCTGCGGCTCGATCGTCGGCGCCCGCTTCGGCGCCGGCTTGCTGGCAAGCATCGATGAGCGCCTCCTGAAGCTCGTCTTCGGCGCCTTCCTCGCCGCCGTCGCCGTCCTGCTGGCGGTGCGGACGTGAGCGCCGTGGCGCTCGCCGTAGCACTCGTCGGCTTCGGCGTCGTCACCGGCGTCGCGTCGGGCCTGCTCGGCGTCGGCGGCGGGATCATGATGGTGCCGTTCCTCACGCTCGCAGTCGGGCTCTCGCAGCACGCGGCCGAGGCGACGTCCCTGCTCGTCGTGCTGCCGACGGCGATCGTCGGCAGCGTCGTGCTGCGCCGCCGCGGCGTCGGCGACCTCGGCATCGCCCTCCGCGTCGGCCTCGCCGGCTCGCTCGGCGGCGCCGGCGGGGCGGCCCTGGCGCTGTCCCTCCCGGGTCATACGCTTCGGGTCGTGTTCGCTGCATTCCTCGGCCTCGTCGGCCTGAAGCTCGTTCACGACGCGCTGCGGCGGGAGGAGGCGGGCACGTGAGCCAGGTAGCCACCGACCGCCGGGCGCTCGTCGACAAGCTCGCCGCCGACCTCCAGGCCCGGATGCTGAGCGGCGAGCTCCCATCGGGAACGCGGCTACGGCAGGCCGCGCTCGCCGAGGAGTTCGGCGTCAGCCGCACGCCTGTCCGCGAGGCGCTGCGGAAGTTGCAGGCGAGCGGATTCGTCGAGCTGCGACCGAACAAGGGCGCGCTGGTGCGCGGCCTGTCGCCGCGCGAGATCCGTCACGCCTACGAGGTGCGGGCCGAGCTCGAGGGCCTTGCGGCCGACTTGGCGGCGCAGCGCATCCGACACGATCAACTCGACCGCCTGCACGATGCGCAGGCCCAATTTCGGGAGGCGCTCGCACGCGCGATCGAGGCCCGCGAGCGCCGCGCCTCTCCGGTGTCGCGAGCTCGGGACCGCTTGCTCTGGGCGCGCGCCAATGACCAGTTCCACCAGGTAATCCAGGAGGCGGCCGGCAACGACGTTCTGGTGGCGACGCTCGCCAACCTGCATCGCAGCTTCCCACGCGACCTGACCCGTATCGTCCTCGCCGAGAGCACGACGCTATTGCGGGAGAACATCCGAGAGCACGAGGCGATCCTCGAGGCGATCGAGCGGCGCGATCCGCCGTTGGCGCGCGAGCTGATGCAGCGGCACGTCCGCCGCGCGGGCAACCTCGTCACGCTCCGGGTCGAGGAGCGCTCGACGGGCGACCACCAGTAGTCCGTGCGACGCCGCTGTCGGCGACGCCGACGTCGTCAAGTACCCGAGGTGCCACGACTGGGCTCCACGCCGCCAGGGGGAGGGGAGCTGGAGCCCAGTCGTGACCCATATCTGGGTGGGCCTGTAGGGCTACCCCCAGGTGCTGCCGGTGGTGGTGGTGCCACCTGTGCCGGAGGAAGCAACGGAGCCGGCCTTGAATGTCGTCTTCATCCCGAGCGCGGCATGGCCGGGCTGAGGGCACCAGAGGGTGTAGGTGCCGGCCTTGAGCGTCACGGTCACGCTGCGGGAGGTGCCGGGCTTGATCGTGCCTGCGATCAATCGCTTCTTCAGGCCCGGACCGCTGATCGAGAGCGAGTGCGCGAGCTTCCCCTTGTCGACCACCACAAGCGTCGTCGTCCCCGCGCTCAGATGCGTGCGCGAAAGCGACAGCTTGTACTCGACTTCGGTCACCGTCACACGCGTGGTCTTCGTTCCGGCCAGCGCAGCCATCACGGCAAGCCCAGCACCGGCGATCGCGACTGTCAGGATCGAGGTGACCACGACGGCGCGGGAGATCTTCATGGCTTCTCCTGTTCTGCCCGCTCTCGTTCTTCTCTCCTTGGCTACGTATTCCAGCGTCAACCGGATTCGCTCTGACGCGGCGTGAACTTGTCGCAGGTGTTGGACCCGCGAATCGGTCCGCGAACGAGCCTGCAGCCACCCAGCGCGAGCGGGGGAAACATGTACTTGCAATGGTCGCATCGCACCTCAGGTGCGGGCGCAACACGGTAGTGCGCCGCACTCTTCGATAGTCCCCAGATCGTCACGGATGTGAGCCTGCTTCGAAAGTGAGTGTCATCGCTAGCCCCAGGAGCCACCGCTGCTGCCGGTCGAGGTCTGGCTCTTGTGGTGGGGAGTCGTTCCTGACCCGCCCGTCGAGCCCATCTTGCTTCCGCAGGCGGCAAGGACGCTCCCTGCCAGCATCACTGCGACAAGCATTGCGACGAACCACCAAACCGGTCTACGCACGCCGCACCCCCTTCGGTCTCGACGTTCGTTTTCTGTATCTGCATGTACGCGATGCCTCAGCATCCGGATTGAATCCGGCGCGGTTGGGCGTGCGTACCGTCCGAGGATGGTCGACCCCCTTCTCCGTCCGCTGCCCAGCGCGCCGACCCGCAAGCGCCGGCTGTCGCCGCTGCGGCCTGCGGCGGCTGCACTCATTGCAACCGCTGCGGCCCTCCACCTCTATCTCTGGTTCGACTACTTCCACCGCGTCCACGTCGTCGGCGCGCTCTTCCTCGCAAACGCGGCCGTCGGCGCGCTGATCGCGGTCGCGCTCGCAGCCAACGGCCACGCGCTCGTCTTGCTCGCCGGCGCCGGCTATTCGGCAACGACACTCGCGGCCTTTGCCGTCAGCACCAGGTGGGGGCTCTTCGGCTATCACGAGCGCTTTTGGGGGCAGTGGCAGGAGGCCGCCGGAGCTGCCGAGCTCGCCGCCTTGGGCCTCCTCGTCGCCATGCTCGCCCCCAAGCTGCGATCGTGACCCGCGACCCGACTACTACGAGCGGCTCGAGCGCATGGAGAAGGAAGCCGAGCGCGACTGGGCCGCGGGCTGGTAGGCGCAGGCGGGATCTTCGCCGAGCGGATCACCAGTGGCTGCAAACGCCCGCGCCCGCGAGCCGCCGCAGAGCTCGGCGTACTCGCACACACCGCAACGCCCGCTGAAGCCGGCGGCACGAATCTCGCGCAGCAGCGGGCTCTCGCGATAGAGGTCGACGAGGCTCCGCTCGCGAACGTTGCCGACCGCGAGCGGGAGGAAACCGGCCGGGTAGACGTCGCCTGCGTGGGAGACGAACACGATTCCCTTCCCGTCGCGTGTCCCCTTGGTCTGTGCGCGTGAGGCGATGCGTGGTTCGCCCAAGAGTGTTCGGAGCCCCGCCGCCAGCCTCGCGTAGAGGGGGCCGGTCTCGCAGACGCGGCCCTCTTGCCGCCAGGCGGCAACGCGGCGGAAGAAGGGCGCTTCGACCGTGCGGACGATGAAGCCGTAGTGGGAGGCGTCGACCAGGAAGTGACAGACGTCCTCGTTCTCCTCCGGTGAGAGCTCGGCGAGCTCGGAGCCGCGCCCGACGCGCACGAGGAAGAAGACCTCCCAGATCGACGCCCCCGCTGCCGCGACGAGCGCGGCGATCCGGGGCAGCTCTTCGACGTTCTCGGGCCGCACGACCGTGTTCACCTGGACTGTGAACCCGTGGCTGCGCACCAGCGCGATGGCATCCAGAGTGGCCTGGAAGTGACCTTCGACGCCCCTGAGGCCCTCGTGTGTTGGCGGCCCGGCTCCGTCGAGGCTGAGCGAGGCGACCTTGACGCCGGCCCGGCGAAGCGCAGCGAGTGCAGCAGGCTGCAAGCGCTCGGTCACGCTGGGTGAAACGGCGACAGGCAGGCCGAGCGCGCGCGCGTGCGTCGCGAGCCGAAGGAGGTCGGCGCGCATCAAGACGTCACCGCCGGTGAGGACCAGCACCGGGTACGGCCGGCCGAAGCCGGCCAGCGAGTCGAGGAAGCGCTCTCCCTCCTCGGTCGAGAGCTCGCCCGGCAGCGGCTCGGCGATGGCAGAGGCACGGCAGTGCCGGCAGGCGAGCAAGCAGGCACGGGTCGCCTCCCAGAAGACGAGGATGGGGCGGCGCTCGAGATCGAGCCGGGGCCGACTCATGGGGCCAGCCTCGAGGAGCGCGACGGGAAGAGCATCGGGAGTCCCCACCGATACGCCTCTCGGGAAACCCGCAACTGGCAGAGACGTCCTCGTACTTGTCCGTAGGCCAAATCGGGGTCACTCGGGATGTGCGCCGTCGCCGTGGGGATCAGGGTTTGGGCAACGCCGGCTCCCAAGGAGGTCGTCTTTGCCATGACCGACACGCTGACCCTCACCGACAACCGCTCGCAGCGCACGCTCGAGGTCCCCGTCGAAGACGGCACGATCCGAGCGACCGAGCTCCGCGAATTCGGCCTCATGAGCTACGACCCTGCGTTCCTCAACACCGCATCCGTTCGGAGCGCCATCACCTTCATCGACGGCGACGAAGGAGTCCTGCGCTACCGCGGGTATCCGATCGAGCAGCTCGCGGTCGAGAGCACCTACCTCGAGACCGCGTACCTCTTGCTGTTCGGCGAGCTGCCGAGCGCGGACGCGCTCAGACGGTTCGAGCACGAGGTCACATACCACACGTTCCTGCACGAGAACTTGAAGCGTCTGATGGAGGGCTTTCGCTACGACGCGCACCCGATGGGGATGTTCGTCAGCGTCGTCGCGGCGCTCGGCACGCTCTACCCGGAGGCGGCAAAGGTCGACGACCCGGAAGTGCGCCTCGCGCAGGTCGTCCGCCTCATCGCGAAGGTCCCGACGATCGCCGCGTGGTCGTACCGGCACGGACGAGGATTGCCGTACGTCTACCCGGACAACGACCTGCGCTTCGCCGAGAACTTCCTCTCGATGATGTTCAAGATGGGCGAGTCGACGTACCGCGCTGAGCCGGAGCTCGTCCGTGCTCTCGAGGTGTTGTTCATCCTGCACGCCGATCACGAGCAGAACTGCTCCGCGAACGCCATGCGCGCCATCGGCTCGAGCAAGGTCGAGCCGTACAGCGCGATGGCAGGCGCGGCAGCCGCGTTGTACGGACCGCTCCACGGCGGAGCCAACGAGGCCGTGCTGCACATGCTCGGTCAAATCGGGCGCGTGCAAGACGTTCCCGACTTCGTTGCGCAGGTGAAGGCCGGCGAGGGCCGACTGATGGGCTTCGGTCACCGCGTCTACAAGAACTACGACCCCCGCGCCAAGATCATCAAGCAGACGGCCGACGCGGTGTTCGAGGTGACGGGACGGAACCCGCTGCTGGACATCGCGCTCGAGCTCGAGCGAATCGCGCTCGAAGACGAGTACTTCGTCTCACGCAAGCTGTATCCGAATGTCGACTTCTACTCGGGCCTCATCTACCAGGCCCTCGGGCTGCCGACCGCGATGTTCCCGGTGCTCTTCGCGATCCCGCGGACGGCCGGGTGGCTCGCACAGTGGCTCGAGGGCATCGTCGACCCGGAGCAGAAGATCGCTCGGCCGCGCCAGATCTACGTGGGGGCCCGCGAGCGGGACTACGTTCCGCTCGAGCGGCGGACGACCGACGCGGAGGAGCTCGTCGGCGCCCTCTAGCCGGCGACGTGAGAGAATGAGCCGCTGACCTCGCTGCTCGACTACTCGCTCGAGGACAAGTACGGCCTCGCCACGGGCCGCGTCTATCTGAGCGGCCTGCAGGCGCTCGTGCGCGTTCCGGTCGACCGGCACCGCGCTGACGCGAGCGCGGGGCTGCGGACGGCGACGTTCGTGTCCGGCTATCCGGGCTCGCCGCTCGGCGGCTTCGATCTCGAGCTCGCCCGGCAGCGGTCGCTCCTGCAGGAGCACGACATCCAGCACAACCCCGGTCTGAACGAGGAGCTCGCGGCGACGGCCGTCGGCGGTTCGCAGCTCGCGTCGACGTGGAAGCGAAAGCGGTACGACGGTGTCGTCGGGATCTGGTACGGCAAGGCGCCCGGTCTCGACCGCGCGAGCGACGCGATTCGGCACGCGAACTTCATGGGCACACACCGCAACGGTGGTGTTCTCGCCGTCGTCGGCGACGATCCGCTGTCGAAGTCGTCGACGCTGCCGTCGGCCTCGGAGGCGACGCTGTACGCGCTGCTCGTGCCGACGCTCTATCCCGCCGACGCGCAGGACGTGCTCGACCTCGGATTGCACGGAATCGCCCTCTCGCGCTCGTCGGGTCTGTGGGTCGGAATGAAGATGGCGACCGCGGTCGCCGACGGGTTCGGCAGCGTCGACCTCGACCCGGCGCGGCTCGCCTCGACGATGGTCACGATCGAGCCGCACGACGTCACCGGAATGCTCGTCGCGCCGATCACGCTGGAGCTCGAGCGCTCGCTGATGCACTCGCGTCTCGAGACCGCGCGCTTGTACGCGTACGAGAACGGACTGAACAGGATCACGCGCAGCGGTCCGGGCGACCGGGTCGGAATCGTCGCGGCGGGCAAGACGTACCTCGACGTCCGTCAGGCGCTTGCGCAGCTCGGCTTCGGGGACGCGGAGCTCGCCGCCTGCGGCATCCGGCTCTTGCGGCTGGCGATGCCGTTCCCACTCGAGCCGCGCATCGTGCGCGAGTTTGCGACCGGCCTCGAGGAGATCGTCGTCGTCGAGGAGAAGCGCGCGTTCGTCGAGGTGTTCCTGAAGGACGTGCTCTACGCGTCGAGCGAGCGGCCGCGTGTCGTCGGCAAGCGCGACGAGGCGGACGCGTCGCTCATCCCGGACGTGCTCGAGCTCGATCCGGACCTGATTGCGGTGGCTCTCGGGCCGCGGCTGCACGACCGCTTCGGCCTGCCGGCGACGGCGGCGCGGCTCGAGCGTCTGGCGGCCGCTGCAGGGTCGACCTCTGCGCCGATCGCACTCCGAACGCCCTACTTCTGCTCCGGCTGCCCGCACAACACGTCGATGCAGACGCCTGAGGGGACCCTCGTTGGCGCCGGCATCGGCTGTCACGGGCTCGTGCTGCAGATGCCGGCCGAGCGCGTCGGCCAGCTCACCGGCATCACGCAGATGGGTGGCGAGGGCGCGCAATGGGCGGGGATCGCGCCGTTCGTCGAGGACGACCGTTTCGTGCAGAACCTCGGCGACGGGACGTTCTTCCATTCCGGCTCGCTCAGCGTTCGCGCCGCAGTCGCTGCCGGTGTCGACCTGACCTTCAAGATCCTCCACAACTCGGCGGTCGCGATGACGGGCGGACAGTCGGCCACGGGCGCGCTGCCGGTTCCGCAGCTGACGCGTCTGCTCGAGAGCGAGGGCGTGAAGCGCACGATCGTCACCACGGACGATCTCTCCCGCTACCGCGGCGTCACGCTCGCGGACAACTCCGAGGTTTGGGGGCGCGAGCGCATCGTCGAGGCGCAGCGCGAGCTCGCAGAGGTGCGCGGCGTGACCGCGCTCATCCACGACCAGGAGTGCGCGGCGGAGCGACGCCGGAAACGGCGTCGCGGGAAGGCGGAGGATCCGCCGTTGCGCGTCCTGATCAACGAGCGCGTCTGCGAGGGCTGCGGCGACTGCGGCGCGAAGTCGAACTGCCTCTCCGTCCAGCCCGTGGAGACCGAGTTCGGGCGCAAGACGCAGATCCACCAGTCGTCGTGCAACAAGGACTACTCGTGCCTCGCCGGCGACTGCCCGTCGTTCGTGACCGTCGTCCCGGGAACGCGGAGGCCGCCGCGCGTCGCGCCGGAGATCACAGCGGACGCGCTACCTGCCCCCGAGCGCCGCGCGCTGAACGGCGGCTTCACCATGCGGCTCACCGGCATCGGCGGCACCGGCGTCGTCACGGTGTCGCAGCTCGTCGCGACTGCCGCGCTCCTGGACGGGCTTTCGGTGCGCGGCCTCGACCAGACGGGTCTGGCGCAGAAAGGCGGTGGGGTCGTCTCCGACGTGAAGCTTTTTGCCGAGCCGCTCGATTGGGCGGGCAAGGCGACGACGGCCGAATGCGATCTCTACCTCGTCGCCGACCTGATCGTCGGAGCCGATCCGCGCCAGTTGTCGGTCGCGGATCCGGAGCGAACGGTCGCCGTCGTCTCGACGACGAAGATCCCGACGGGCCAAATGGTCGCCGACGTGGCCGCGACGTTCCCCGAGGCTGAGCTCATGCTCCGGCAGATCCAGTCGCGCACGCGCGGGGACGCGTCGGTGAGCGTCGACGCGCAGGGTCTCACGCGGCGGCTGCTCGGCTCCGACCAGAGCGCGAACGTGCTGCTCCTCGGCGCGGCGTACCAGACGGGCGCGCTCCCGGTCAGCGCCGACGCGATCGAGCGTGCGATCGAGCTGAACCGCGTCGCGGTCGCAGCCAACCTGCAGGCGTTTCGCCGCGGCCGGCAGGTCGTCGCGGATCCCGAAGCCGTGCAGCGCGAGCTGGAGGCGCTCGAGCCGCCGCCGGCCGCAGCGGGCGCGACGCCCGCCGAGCGCGAGCTCGTCGAGCTCGTGCGCGCGGAAGAGGACAGCGAGCTGCGCCGGCTCGTCGACATGCGCGTCTCCGACCTCGTTCGCTATCAAGACGCCGCATATGCGCGCCGCTACGCCGAGCTCGTCGAGCGCGTGCGCGCGGCGGAGGCTGACGCAGGCCTCGGGAGCGCGCTCGCGGAGGCGGTCGCGTTCAATCTCTACAAGCTGATGGCCTTCAAGGACGAGTACGAGGTGGCGCGCCTGCATCTCGATCCGGCGTTCCAGGCGCGGATCGAGCGGGAGTTCGGAGAGGGCGCGCGCATCGCCTATCAGCTGCATCCGCCGATCCTGCGCGCGCTCGGCCTGAAGCGGAAGCTCTCGCTCGGCCGCTGGGTGACGCCGTTCCTGCGGCTGCTGCGCGCGATGCGACGGCTGCGCGGCACGCGCCTCGACGTCTTCGGCTACAGCCGCATCCGCCGGCTCGAGCGGGAGCTCGTCGCCGAGTACCGCGGCTTCGTCGAGGCGGCGCTGCCGCTCCTCTCGGCGGAGCGGCACGACCAGCTCGTGCAGCTCGCCTCGGCGCCGGACATCGTCCGCGGCTACGAGCAGATCAAGCTCGACAGCGTTTCGCGCTACCGCGAACGCGTCGCCCGGCTGCGTGAGGCACTCGTGGCGGAAGGCGCAACAGCGACGGCGGCATGAGCCGGCTCGCGCGCCGCTTCCCGCGGCCGTCGGAGTTCGCGGGCTTCGTCGGGCCGACGTTCCGCCGCCGCCGCGGCGACCGGTGGAGTCGCGTGCGGACGGTCGCCGACTTCGAGCGTCTTGCGCGGGCGCGCACGCCGCGGTCTGTGTTCGACTACGTGGAAGGCGCAGCCGAGGGGGAGCTGAGCCGCGACCGCGCGGTGGCGGCGTTCGAGCACGCGGTGTTCCATCCGCACGTCCTACGTGACGTGTCGACCGTCGATGCGACGACGACCATCCTCGGTCGCGCTGCAACTCTGCCGGTGGTCTTGGGCCCGACTGGGTTCACGCGGATGATGCACGCCGCCGGAGAGTCCGCGGTCGCGCGCGCCGCGGGTCGCGCTGGAGTTCCCTACGTCCTGTCGACACTCGGCACGACGTCGGTGGAGCGGCTCGCGGACGAGGCGGCGACGACCGAGCGCTGGTTTCAGCTGTACGTGTCGAGGGACCGGGCACGCAGCCGCGAGCTCGTGGCGCGTGCACGCGCGCACGGATACACGACGCTCGTGTTGACGGTGGACGTGCCTGTGGCCGGAGCGCGCAACCGTGACATCTACAACGGGCTGACGCTACCGCCGACGCTGACGTCCCGGACGCTCTTGGGGATGCTGCGGAAGCCGCGCTGGCTCTATGACGCGCTCACGACCGAGCCGATCGCATTCGAAACGCTCGGTGGGGGCGGTGACGTGATGGCGTTGATCAACACCGTGTTCGATCCGACGATGACGACGGCCGACATCGAGTGGCTTCGCTCGGAGTGGAACGGGTCGATAGTCGTCAAAGGAGTGCAGCGGGTGGACGACGCGAAGGAGATCGCGTCAGCGGGCGTCGACGGTCTCGCCGTCTCCAACCACGGCGGGCGGCAGCTGGATCGGGCGGTGACTCCGCTCGAGCTTCTCCCACGCGTCGTCGATGCAGTCGGCGACACCGTGGAGGTCTACCTCGACGGTGGTGTCCGCTCGGGCGCCGACGTGGCTGTTGCCGTCGCGTCCGGAGCGCGGGCCGCGTTTGTCGGCCGCCCGTACCTGTACGCACTCATGGCGGGCGGCGAGTCCGGTGTCGACCATCTGATGTCGCTGCTGCGTGACGACTACGTGCGCACGCTGAGGTTGCTGGGCGTGAGACGAACGTCCGACCTCGACCGCGATCTCGTAACGCAGCCGGCGCCCATGCCGCGCTAGCGTCCAGGAAACGTGGGCGCACGAGGTCCGACGGGGAACGGCGACGCGGACGATTGGTTCGGTGAACCCGACTGGCCGGCCAACGACGTCCGGACCGGGGACACCGGCGACGGCGAGGAGCCCGTCGTCGAAGACTGGCTCCTCGAAGCGCCGCCACCCGAACATGCTCGCTCGTTCCCGGGCGCCGTACTGGCATGGATCGCAGGTGGTCTCGCCTTCGTCGGCCTGCTGCTCGGCCTTGCGCTCGGAGGCGTCTTCGGCGGTCACACCAACTCGCGGCAACCGACCGCGGCCACGACGCCTACGACGACCGGAGCCACGACGGCCGCGACGACGACCGCGCCCTCTCCAACGGCGTCGGCGAGCTCGGTGCCGACCCAGACGCTCAAGCCCGGAGACACGGGTGCGCAAGTGCGCGCGCTACAGAGGGCGCTCACGTCGCTCGGCTTGGGGCCGGGAGCCGTGGACGGCACGTATGGCCCCGCGACGACGAGCGCACTGACGCGCTTCCAGCAGGCCGCCGGCCTGACGCCCGACGGAGTGCTCGGCCCAAAGACGCTCGCCGCACTGATCAAGCGCGCCGGCCCGTGACGCAACGCGAATCGGCTGTATAGGTCGTATGACGGTCGAGTAAGGGCTTCGTTAAAGGTCGTTCTCAGAGGCATTTCCTCCGACGAGACGGTGATCCCTTCTTGTGAGAAGGGAGTTGATGCTGAATGAAGGCTCGCATGCTCATTTCGGCTGCGGTCGGAATCGCGACATTGGCGTTCGCCGGTGTCGCCTCCGCTGCGGCTCCGACAAACACGTCTCCACCGTCGATCGGCGGAACGGCGAAGGCCGGCTCCACGCTGACGGCGGCCGACGGCACCTGGGCGAACGGCCCGACGTCGTTCACGTATCAATGGCGCCGGTGCGCAAGCGACGGCACCGGTTGCGGCGACATCACCGGGGCGACGAGCAAGACATATGTGCTCGTCAGCGGCGATGTCGGCCACGCGGTGCGCGTCGTCGTGACCGCGTCGAACGCTGACGGCAAGGCCTCCGCGACGTCGGATCCGACTGATGTCGTCGGTTCGACGAACGGCCCGACGAACACCGTCAAGCCGGCCGTCTCCGGCTCGGCGATCGTCGGCGACGCCCTGCAGGTCAGCAACGGCAGCTGGACGCCGACGCCGACGTCGTTCACGAGGCAGTGGCAGCGGTGCAGCTCCACCGGCACGGACTGCCTGAACATCTCGGGTGCGACCGGGCAGACCTACGGCGTCCGCTCGGCCGACTCCGGCCACCGGCTGCGCGCGCTCCTGACGGCGCATACGTCGAGTGGTCAGACGACCGTGCTTTCCTCGAATATGAGCGCGGTCGTGTCGGCGACAACGACGACCGTGACGAACACGACGACGACTACGTCGACCGTCACGCTTCCTGGACACCATCCGCCGACGATCGTGTTCCTGTCGCTGCGTCGCGTCGGGAACCACATCATCGCCGGGTTCCGTGTCTGCGGCCAATCGCCCGGCCTGATCAAGATCACCGAGCGTGATCAGAAGGCGAAGGCGCTGCCATACGTGCGTCACTTCTCGGTGCGCGTCGTGGGCTGCGGGGCGTTCCACAAGGAATGGCTCCTGCTCTCGCGCTTCCGCTCGCCGGGGCGGTTCCTCGTGACGCTTCGTGCGGCTGACTCCGCGGGTGCGCTCAGCAAGCTCGCGGCCCGCTCGATCGTCCTTCACTGACGAATGCGGGCGCGTCCGGTGCGAAGCATCGGGCGCGCCCGCAGCGGTTCGAGTAGCTCCAGTGTTCCGGGCTTTCAGCGCGGCTTGTTGCGTGCTCGGTGGAGCGCCAGTCCGGCGCGTGTCCAGGCTCGCGTGCCGCCTTTCAGGTTCTCGGCCTGATAGCCCGCGCGGTGCAGCATGCGGGCGGCGACGGCGCTGCGGTGGCCGCTCGCGCAGACGGTGACGATGGTTCTGTCGTTCGGGAGCCGGTGTAGGCGGCATGCGAGCTGGATGAGCGGCAGGTTGAGAGAGCCGTCGATGTGGCCGCCGCGCCATTCGGCGGGTTGGCGGACGTCGATCACGAGCACGTTGCGGTCGGCGAGCCGTTCGGCGACGCTGCCCGCGTCGACGTGCGCGGTCCGTGTGAAGAGGCTCACGGCTCAGGCCTTGGCGGCGCGCTCGACGACACGCGCGAGCTTGTTGCGTACGTCGGTGGCGAGCGGCACGAGGTCGTCGTTGCCGACGATGGAGAGCATTCGTTCGGCGTCTATCGCCGAGATGTGCGTCGCCCCGCCACGGGTGTAGACGACGACGTTGCACGGCAGCAGGACGCCGAGCTCGGGCTCTGTCTCGAGTGCTTGGTGGGCGAGCGGTGGGTTGCAGGCGCCGAGGATCACGTAGGGCTCGCTCTCGACGCCGAGCTTCGCTTTCAGTGTCGCCTGGACGTCGATCTCGCAGAGGACGCCGAAGCCTTCGGTCTTGAGCTCTTCGCGGACACGGTCTGCCGCTTCGGTGAAGCCGAGCTCGGTCGTCGCGCTCAGTGTGTAGCTGGTTGCAAGCATTTGCATTCCTCCTCGAGGTAGCGGCGGCGAGCCTTGGCCGCCTTCAATCGGTGCGCCTCCGCCTCGGCCGGGACGGGAAAATGGTCGTCGAGGTAGCGGCAGATCTCGCTCTCGCCGATCAGGGCGCTGCCGTGGTCTGGCACGAGCGCGGGGATCATGTCGCTGCCGGTCTTCTCCCGGAGCGCGGCGCGCTGCGTCTTGTCGACGGGCACCTGCCGGGTGACGTAGTCGACGCCGAGCTCGGTGAGCCGCTCGCGGATCCGTTGCGAGGCGGGGCACCACTCGGTCTGCCAGAGCTCGAGCATCAACGTGCGCGTCCGCTCACGAGTTTGCTCAGCGTCCGGAGTTGCTCTTGGACGGAGCCGCAGACGTCTTCGCAGAGGGTGAAGACGCCCTCGTCGACGATCCGGTAGTAGACGTAGTTCCCGCCCTTCCGCCGGCCGAGGATGCCGGCGTCGCTGAGCACGGCGAGGTGCTTGGAGACGTTCTGCTGCGAGGCGTCGAGCGCCTCGGAGAGCTCGCCGACGGTGGCTTCGCCGTCGCGAAGTTGGTCGAGCAGGCGGATCCGCATCGGCTCGCCGAGGACGCGGAAGCGGCGTGCGATCAGCTCGACGAGGTCGTCGGGCAGCGGATGCGGCAGCTTCATATATCGTCTCCTCCGAGAATAAACGAAATAGTTGTATAGTTGTATAGCACGAGATGGTCGACAACCGCAAGGAGGCAACGATGTCTCGCAACATGAGCACCCTCGATCGCGCGCTGCGCGGCGTCGTCATCGCACCGGCTGCCATCGCGATCGCGTTTGTCGTCGGCGCCGGCTCGGCCGGCGCGATCGTGCTGTTCGCGCTCGCGGCCGTGATGCTCGCGACGAGCGCGGTCGGCTTCTGCCCGCTCTACCGGCTGCTGCACCTCGACGGTCGCGGCCGCACCCTGCTGCCTCACTGACCCAGAAAGAGAGGACGAGATGGATGTAACAACCGAGACCTTCGAGCAAGATGTGCTCGAGCGCTCGCGCGAGCTGCCGGTGGTGGTCGACTTCTGGGCCGCCTGGTGTGGCCCCTGCCGGGCGCTCGGCCCGACGCTCGAGCGGCAAGCCGAGGAACGCGAAGGCGAGTTCGAGCTGGTGAAGGTCGACGTCGACGCCAACCCCGAGCTGGCGCTCCGCTACCAGATCCAAGGGATCCCGGCCGTGAAGGCCTTCCGCGACGAAGAGGTTGTGCGCGAGTTCGTCGGCGCGCTCCCGCCCGCCGCGGTCGCGCAGTTCCTCGACGAGCTGACCGGCCCCTCCGCCACCGAGCGCCTGATCGCCG
>DATGEH010000075.1:0-24380 GCA_035310325.1 Gaiellaceae bacterium | reverse complement strand
GCGGCGCCGAGCAGGGCTTCGAGCTCGCCCAGGCGGTCCTCGACCGCAGCCAGCTCGGTGCACCGCTCCAGGAGCAGGTCCTGCCGGAAGCGATCGCGCCGAAACATCTCGAGCATGAGGCCGCCGAGGTCGCGGAGCCGGTCCTCGCGCAGGCTCAGGAGCGCGCGGCGCTCGCGGCGCAGCCGGCCCACGGGCGGGAGAGACCTCCGGAGGGGTTGCGTCGCCCCTTCGCGTTGCAGCGGCTCGCTTGCGTCCGAGGCGCGACGGAAGCCCGTCAGGCGCGGGATCAGGCGCGACATCAACCCGCGACTTTACCGGCGCTGGATGACGACGAGGCGCTCCTCCGTGAGCTCTCGGACGGCAGACGCCGGGCCCTCTTTCGTGTTCCCGGAGGCCTTCACGCCCCCGTACGGCATCTGGTCGGAGCGGAAGGTCGGCGCCTCGTTCACGATCACGCCGCCGAACTCGAGCCCGTCGGCCGCCCGCAAGGCGGTGTCGATTGAGGAGGTGAAGACGCCCGCCTGGAGCCCGTAGCGCGTCCCGTTCGCACGCTCGATCGCCTCGTCGACGGAATCGACGGGATTGACGACGACGACCGGGCCGAACACCTCTTCGCAGCTGACCTTCCGGTCGTCCGAGACGTTCGCGAGCACCGTCGGGCGGATGAGGCCCTCGTGCTCGCCGCCGGTGAGGACGGATCCGTCGGCTTCCTCGATCCACGCGCGAATGCGTGTGCGCGCGTCCTCGTCGATCACCGGGCCGACGTCGGTGTCGTCGTTGGCGGGATCGCCGACCTTCAACGCGTCCACCTTCGGAACGAACGCAGCCACGAACGCGTCGAAGGCCGACCGCTCGACGTAGATGCGCTGCACGCTGATGCAGCTCTGGCCGGCGAAGGCGAACGCGTTGCCGGCGAGCTTCGCCGCGGCCTCGTCGAGGTCGGCATCCGCCGCGACGATGACCGGCGTCGAGTTCCCGAGCTCGAGCTTCACTCGCTTGCGGGGCGCGCGCTCCTGCAGTCCCCAGCCGACCTCACCCGAGCCGGTGAACGTGATGAGCTTCACGCGCTCGTCCTCGACGAGCACGTCGCCGATCTCGGACGCGCGCCCGACGACGACGCTCAGCCAGCCCTCCGGCAGGCCCGCTTCCTGCTCGAGCTCCGCGAGCAGGAGCGCCGACAACGGCGTCTGGCTCGCCGGCTTCAGCACCACCGGGCAGCCGGCGGCGAGCGCGGGAGCGATCTTGTGCGCGACGAGGTTGCACGGAAAGTTGAACGGCGAGATCGCGCCGACGACCCCGATCGGCTTCCGCAACGTGAACCCGAGCTTCCCTTCGCCGGCCTGGGCGCTTTCCATCGGGATCATTTCGCCGGCGAGCTTGCGGGCCTCCACGGCTGCGAACGTGTACGTCGACATCGCGCGGGAGGCCTCGACGCGCGCAGTCTTGATCGGCTTGCCCGCCTCCTCGCAGATCGTGCGCGCGACCTCTTCGTGGCGCCGGCCGATGAGCCCGGCCGTCCTGACGAGGATCTCGGCCCGCTTGTGCGCAGGCAGCGGGTCGGCGAGGGCGCGTTCCGCCGCGTCGATCGCCGCGCGCGTCTCCTCGGCGCCGCTCGTCTTGACGGTTCCGACGACGTTGCCGGAGTACGGGGAGCGAACTTCGAGCACGGCGTGAGAGTCTACGCACGTGATCACGGCTCATCTTGCGGCCGAGGTGAAGGGGTTCCCGGTCTACGTCTGGACGATCGACCACCCGGCGGGGCGTGTCCTCGTCGACACGGGAATGATCGACTCGACGCCGGAGCTCGACGAAGAGTGGGAGCCGGAGCCTCATCCGGAGAACATTCCCCGCGACGTCGTATGCGTCGTCAACACGCACATGCACTTCGACCACTGCGGCGGCAACCGGCTCTTCCCCGGCGTACCGATCCATGTGCAAGCGATCGAGCTCGCGAACGAGGACACGATCCGCGCGTGGGTCGACTTTCCCGGCGCGAACTACGTCGAGCACGACGGCGAGGCCGAGGTGCTACCGGGGATCCGGCTGCTGCCGACGCCCGGTCACACCGAGGGGCACCAGTCGGTCGTCGTCGACACGCCGGACGGCACCCAGGTGCTCGGAGGCGATGTCGCGGACAGCTTCCGTGAGCTCGGCCAGGGGGACACGGTGGGACGGCGGCGCGTGCTCGACCTCGGCGCCCTCACGTGGCTCTCGCACGTCGAGCGACCGAAGGTCCCGCGCCGGAACTGAGAACGCGAATCGGAATGAACGCGGTGTCGTCTGGTCGCACCGGGCGGGCGCGATGCGGCGTCCTCGGTCGCGGCGATAGCTAGAGCTATCGCCGCTCCCTGCGTCCTTGCCTCGCATCCCGCCGGAGCGCCCAGCCGACGGGCGTCATCCCGATCCGCGTTCTAGTCGAGCGGCAGGCGCTCGGCGAGCGCGTCGAGCACCTTCAGCTGCAGCGACGGCACGTCGCGCAGCAGCATCCGGAACGACTGCGCCGTGACGACGAGCAGCCGCGACGGCTTCGTCGTCGTCACCGTCGCCGTCCGCGGCGCGCCCGTGACGAGGGCGATCTCGCCGAGGAAGTCGCCGGTGCGCAGGTCGTTCACCTTGCGGCCCTTGCGCCGCACCTCGGCTGCCCCCTCGACGAGGATCACGAACTCCCTGCCGCGCGCGCCCTCGGCGGTGAGCTTGCGGCCGGCGGGCAGCGCGAGCTCGTCCGCGACCTGGGCGATCTCGGCCAGCTCCTTCTGGGAGCAGCGCTCGAAGAGCGGCACCCGCCGGAGGAGCTCGATCTTCTTGTTCTTCTGGAGCACGTCGGCAGATACAGTAAACCCGTGGCCGACCGCAGTACAGACGCCCTCATCATCGACGCCGTCCGCGCCCCGATCGGGCGCAAGAACGGCACCCTGTCGCACATCCGCGGCGACGACCTGTCGGCCCAGGTGCTGAACGGTCTGATCGCGCGGAACGACCTCGACCCCAAGGAGGTCGAGGACCTGCAGTGGGGCTGCGTCACGCAGGTCAACGAGCAGGCGTGGAACATCGGCCGCAACGTCGCGCTGACCGCCGGCTGGCCGGTCTCGGTCTGCGGCACGACGGTCGACCGGCAGTGCGGCTCGTCGATGCAGACGAACTTCAACGCGGCGGCAGCGGTCTGGTCGGGCCAGCTCGACCTCGTCATCTCAGGCGGCGTCGAGATGATGTCGCGCGTTCCGATGGGGTCGAACAACGGCTCGATGTCCGACGCCGTGACCGACAAGTACGACATCGTCATGCAGGGGATCTCCGCCGAGGAGATTGCCGCGAAATGGGATCTCGCGCGCGAGGACCTAGACCGGTACTCCTACGAGTCGCACATGCGCGCCGCGCGCGCGATCGACGAGGGGCGGTTCGAGAAGGAGATCATCCCGATCGACCTCGACGTCCCCGATCCGGGCGACGGCGACGGCGGCACGGCAACGATGGCGCGCACACGCTTTGCGGTCGACGAGGCGGTCCGGCGCGGGACGACGCTCGAGAAGCTCGCCGAGCTGCAGCCGGCCTTCATCCCCGAGGGCAAGGTCACCGCAGGCAACTCGAGCCAGATCGTCGACGGCTCTGCCGCGGTGCTCATCGCGTCCGAGCAGAAGGCGGGCGAGCTCGGCGTGCGACCGCGCGCCCGGTTCCTCGGCTTCGGCCTCGCGGGCGTCGACCCGCACCTGATGCTCCACGGCAACCCGCAGGCGTGCGACCGCGCGCTCGCGAAGGCCGGGCTCACGTGGGACGACATCGAGGTGATCGAGGTGAACGAGGCATTCGCGTCGGTCGTCCTGCAGTTCCTCGCCGACACGGGCCTCGGGGAGCGCTACGAGGCCGGCGACGTCAATCCGAACGGCGGCGGCATCTCGCTCGGGCATCCGCTCGGCGCCACCGGCGCCCGCATCACCGCGACGCTCGTCTCCGAGCTCGAGCGTCGCAACGCGCGCTACGGTATCGCCGCAATGTGCATCGGCTTCGGCCAGGCGATTGCCGGCGTCGTCGAACGTTTGTAGATCAGCCCACGTCGCGCTAGCGGCGGCGTTCGTCGTCCTCGGCGCCGTCGACGGCGTCTGGGTCGCGCGCCTGCCGGCGCTGCAGCGTCACCTCTCGCTCGACAGCGGCCGTCTCGGCATCGTCATCTTCGCCGTCACGCTGATGGCGACGCTCGCGCTTCCGTTCTCCGGCTGGCTCGCCGCGCGCTACGGCAGCCGCGGGCCTGCGGGGCTCGGGCTCTTGCTCGCGCTCGCCGCGCTGGCGGTGGCGGCGTTCGCGCCGTCGCTCGCCGCGCTCGTCGCCGTCGCGTGCGTGCTAGGCATCGGGCTCGGCATGACCGACCTCGCCGTGAACGCGCACGGCGTCGAGCTCGAGCATCGCCTCGGGCGGACGGTGCTCTCGCCGCTGCACGCGGCCTGGAGCTTCGGCCTGCTCGGCGGGTCGGCCGTCACCGCGGTCGCGGCGGCGGCCGGCGTCGGCATCCGCGTGCAGCTGCCCGCCGTCGCCGTCGCGCTCAGCGTCGTCGTGCTCGTCGCGGCGCCGCAGCTGCTGGCGGGAACGAAGGCCGCCGTCGAGAGCGCCCATCTGACGCTCCCGCGCGGCGCGCTGGCGCTTCCTGCGCTGCTCATGTTCTGCGCGTTCTTCGTCGAGTCGGCGGCGATGAACTGGAGCGCGGTGTTCCTCAGCGGGCCGGCGGGCGCGGGAGCGGCGGTCGCTGTGAGTGCGGTCGTCTGTTACGCGGCCGCGATGGGCGTCGCCCGGCTCTTCGGCGACCGGATCCTCGCCCACTGGGGGATCGGCGGGCTGGCACTGCGCAGCGGCTCGCTCTCGTGCGCGGGGATGCTGCTCGCGATCGCGACGCGGTCACCGGTTCCGGCGCTCGTCGGCTTCGCGCTCGTCGGCGTCGGTTGCGCGGCGATCGTCCCGGCCCTGTTCCGCGTGGGCGGATCGGCGCCGGGCATCGCGCGGGGCGCGGGCATCGCTGCGGTCGGGACGGCGGGCTACGCGGGCGGGCTCGTGAACGGTCCCGCGATCGGGTTCCTCGCGCGCGGCGTGGGGCTGAGCGGCGCGCTCGGCCTCGTCGCGGGCGCATCTGCGCTGATCGCGCTGCTCGGTCCGCGGTTAGGGTCCTCGACATGAAGGTAGGCGTCGTCGGACTGGGTGCAATGGGCGCAGGCATCGCCCAGCTCTGCGTCGAGGCCGGCGTCGACACGGTCGGCCGCGAGGTGACCGCCGAGCTCGGCGAGAAGGCGCGCGACCGCATCGCGCACTTCCTGACGCGCAAGGTCGAGAAGGGGCAGATCGAGTCGTTCGACATCGCGCTGCTCACGACGACGACCGATTTGTCGGATCTCGCCGACTGCGACCTCGTCATCGAGGCGATCGTCGAGGAGCTCGGTCCGAAGCAGGAGCTCTTCGTCGAGCTCGAGCGCATCTGCCGACCGGACGCGGTGCTCGCGACGAATACATCTGCGCTGTCGGTCACGGACATCGCATCGAAGATGTCGTCGGCGGAGCGTGTCGTCGGCATGCACTTCTTCAATCCGGCGCCGTTGATGCCGCTCGTCGAGATCGTGCGCACCGAGCAGACGCGTGACGACGCGTTCGAGACCGCCTACGCGCTCGGCGAGAAGCTCGGCAAGCATCCGATCCGCTGTCACGACACACCGGGCTTCGTCGTCAACCGCGTGCTCATCCCGCTGCTGAACGACTGCGTGCGCGTGCTCGACGAGGCGAACGTGACGCCGGAAGACCTCGACGCCGGGATGAAGTTCGGCGCCGGCTGGCCGATGGGACCATGCGAGCTGCTCGACCTCGTCGGCATCGACGTCCATGTGCACGCGAGCGAGGCGATGTTCGAGAAGCTGCGCGAGCCCCGTATGGCGCCGCCCGAGCAGCTGGTCGAGATGGCGAAGGCGGGTCAGCTAGGCCGCAAGAGCGGGCACGGCTTCTTCAGCTACGACAGCTAGGCGGCGAGGGCCGGCGGGAGCCGGCGGCTGCCGCAGCGCCACGAGCGTCAGTGCGTGCAACGTGGCGGCCGAGGCGGAGCCGAGCAGCGCCGCGCTCCGTTCGGGCGGCACGCCGGCGTTCTCGAGCGCGACGGCAAGCGCCTCGATGCGGTCGCCGAGGCGTGCGGCGGTCGTGTCCATGCGGACAGCTTCGCGCCCGCCTCGGACATTCCTACGGAGCGGAGAGCCTCGCCCAGAGGTTTTACAGCAGCGTCGAGACGGGTTGGTCGTTCGCCGAGGCTGCGAGATCGAGCGCGCCGGCGTCGAAGACCTTCGCGCCCGCGGGAGTCTCGTAGTACGTCATCTGCGCCGACCTGCCGGGACCCAGGAGATCCGGGATCGTCGCGAGCACGATCGTGCCCGGCGGCGACTCGGCCGTCGTCGCGTCGATCTCGATCCCGTAGCTGCCGAACTGCGAGCCGTCCGTGAGCCCGGTGCCCGCGAAGAGCCACGGCGCCTTCGCCGCGCCGCTGACGACGTACGGCGCCTGCACCGCACCGTGGTTCGAGCCGGCGTACTGCGCGCCGACGACCGCCGCCTCCGGTGTGCCGGCATCGCGCCAGAGCCTGATCTTCTTCATCTTCGACCCGTCGATCTCCACCTTCCAGAACAGGTGGTTCGCAGCGAGGAACGCCATGTTCCCGCCGAGGGCCTTGTAGCGCTGGATGACGCCGAGCTCGTGCGCGCTGACGTACTCCTCGTGCCCGGGGAAGATGACGAGCGAATACGCCTTCGCGAGCTGGTCGCCCGTCGCGGTCTGCAGGTCGGCGTCGGTGAGGAAGTCGACCTGCTTCCCGTTCTGCTGCAGACACGTGAGGAACGCGAGGTCCCAGTCGCCGAAACGGTACGGGAGACCGAAGTCGCGGAACGGCCGCGTCAGGTCGACCGTGTGCTGTCCGCCGTTGACGTACCACGAGTCGCCCCAGCCGTCGCCGTTCGCGTCCTCGAGGTTGTATGCCTGCCATGTCTGCGTGGCGAGCACGACTGCGACACGACGGTGACCGAGAGTCTTCGGCCGCAGGACGAACGGCGCGTAACCCACGCGGCCGTCGTCGGCGCTGATGCGGAGGAAGTAGAGCCCGCTCGGCCAGTTGCCCGGCCGTCCGATCTGGATCGGTGCGGGGGCACTGCGATGCATCGACCAGTCGACGTGCGCGGGCGACGTCAGCGCCTCGGAGTTCGTGCGCGTGTCGCGATCGGTCGGGAACGTGCCGCCGTTGTACGCGAAGACCTGGAACGTGAGCGACCGCGCATCGGTCGCGACAGTGACTTGCGCCGGCTGCCCCGGCGCGAAGCTCGGCTGCGGGAACCCGGCATCGATGCCTTGCACGCGCACGACGGGGGGCCTGCGGCTTCGCGCCCGGCTTGCCGACCGCGTACACGCGGCGCGAACCGTCGCGGCCGATGACGGTGAGATCGAGGACGTATGAGCGCGGGGTCATCCCCGGCGCGGGCGTCCAGACGACTTGGCCGGGCCCGCGCGCAGCGACTTCGGCGCAACCGAGTCGACGATGTGCAGCGCGGACTGCTCCGGATCGGCGCTCAAGGTGTCGGTCTGCACGACGTCGATCGCGACCGTCGCCGGCGCGCTGAGCGTGAAGAGCACGTGGGCGGCGTCGCGGAACTTGTCGCCGTTCGGGCTCACGGTCGTCAACAGCGTGTTGTCGCCCGAGAACGGCGTCGACCCGTTCGTCACGCGCAGGTTCAGCAGGCGCGGTGCGTCGAGGGCCGCGCCGCGCGCAGCGGGATGCCCCGCGAGAACGAGCAGCGCGACGAGAGGCAGCGCGGCCGCGAGGCGCATCGCACGAACCTAACACTGGCTCCGGCCGCTTACGATCGATCTTGTGGACGTCGTGCTCTTCGTCGTCTCGCTCGCGGTCACGCTGTACGCCGCGGCGATCTTCGCGAGCCGTCTCGACCGGCTCGGCGAGCACCTCGGCCTGCCCGACGGCATCGTCGGCCTGCTCACGGCGGCGGGCGCCGACGCACCCGAGCTGGCCACCGCCGTCGTCGCGCTCGTGCGCGGCGCGCACGAAGCGAGCTTCGGAGTCGTCGTCGGTGCAAGCGTCTTCAACATCGCGACGATGCTGGGGCTGTCGGCGCTGCTCGCCGGCGCGATCGTCGTGCCGCGCAGGGCTGCCGCGGTCGAGGGCGGCGTGTCGTTCGCGGTCATCGCCGCCGTCCTGCTCTACGCGACGAGCGTCATTCCCGCCTGGGCGCTCGTTCTCGCGTGCGCCGCGGTCGTCGTTCCGTACCTCGTCGCGCTCGCCCGCGGGCCGCGGCATCCGCGCGCGGAAGTCCCGCACGAGCTCACCCGCACGCTGCTCGAGATCCCGCCCGCGGTCGCCGTGATCGTGCTCGGCAGCATCGGCATGGTGCACTCGGCGTTGAGCATCGCGCATCGCGCGGGCCTCTCCGACGTTCTCGCTGGGACCCTCCTCCTCGCCGTGCTCGCGAGCCTGCCGAACGCGTACACCGGCATCAGGCTCGGACGCCGCGGCCGGGGCGAGGCGCTGCTGAGCGAGACGACGAACTCGAACACGATCAACCTCGTCGGCGGCGTCGCCGTCCCGGCGCTCGTCGTGTCGTACGGCTTCTCCGGGCTCGAGATCGCCGACGTCGTGTGGCTGCTGGCCGCCACCGGCGTCGCCACGGTGCTGATGTCGTGGAACGGAGGCGCCGGCCGGCGCGTCGGCGCGCTGTTCGTCGGCTCGTGGGTCGCGTTCGCCGGCGTGCAAGGCGTTTTTGGCTAATTCAGCGGCCTCACAGAACCTTTACGGTCCGATCAAGAGCAGGATACGAGTTGCGGGGCATACTCTGGCGCAGATGCGGCGACTCGGCTTCTTCGGTGTGTTCGTGCTTGTGCTCGCCGTTCCGGCGGCGGCGTTTGCGCTGCATGCGACGCCCGGCGACGGCACCCTCGTCGTCAAGGACGGAGCCGCGCCGAAGGGGCAGGCGGTCGTCCAGCTCGTCATCACCGGCAGCGCGATCGGACGCGTCCGCGGGCTCGGCAAGATCGTCATCGACAACGCGACCGCCAGCTCGAACCCCGAGGTGACCAATGCGGATGGCTGCAAGAACCTCGGCAAGGACGATCCGCGCCAGATCTACGGAAGCGCGATCCTCTGCACCGGCAACGACTTTCGGTTCCGCGCAGTCCAAGACACGTACGCGATCACGGTTTACGGCTCGGGCGTCTACTTGCTGGCCATCGGCCAGGGCAAGGCGATTCTCTCCGGCTCTCCGAGCGACCCGTTGGATGACGGCTCGTACTCGCTCAACGGCGGCGACTTCCATTCGCTTCCGGGCGTTCCATCGAAGCCGCTCCTCATCGGCCTGCCGATCGGCTAGGCCGTGAGCTCGAAACCCCAGAGCGTGCTCGTCGTCGAGGATGAGGCGTCGATCGCGTCGTTCGTCGCCGCGTACCTGAAGAACGCCGGCTACGCGGTGCGCACGACATCGAGCGGAGCCGAAGCGCTCCGACTCGTCGCATCGGAGAAGCCGGCGCTCGTCGTGCTCGACTTGATGCTGCCGGACATCGACGGGGTCGAGGTCTGCAAGCAAATCCGGCAGAGCGGGGACCTGCCGGTCCTGATGTTGACCGCGCGCGACGAAGACGTCGACAAGATCATCGGCCTCGAAGTCGGCGCGGACGACTACATGACGAAGCCGTTCAACCCGCGTGAGCTCGTAGCGCGCGTGCGCGCGATCCTGCGCCGTTCGGCGCCGCACTCCGCGGACCGCGAGAGCGCGGTCATCGTCCACGGCGACCTCACCGTCGACGCCGGTCGCCGCGAGGCGAAGGTCGGCGAGGAGGAGATCCAGCTCGCGCCGAAGGAGTTCGACCTGCTCTGGGAGCTGCTCGACCATCGCGGCCTCGTGCTCACGCGCGACCAGTTGCTCGAGCGCGTGTGGGGCTACACGTTCGCCGGAGACACGCGCACGGTCGACGTGCACGTGCGGCAGCTGCGGCGCAAGCTCGGCGATGCGTCGCCGATCGTGACGGTGTGGGGCGTGGGCTACAAGGTGAGCCCGGCGCGCGAGCCCCAGCCGGCCTCCTAGCGGAGTAGGCTCGCCCTCATGCTCGGGTCGCTGCGCTTCCGCCTCCCGGCGCTCTTCCTGCTCGGCATCGTCCTCTCCGGTGTCGTCACGGCGTTGATCGCCATCCGCTTCTTCCAGAGCTATGCGCACCAACGCGCGATCGACGAGCTGCGGGCGGAGGCGCCGGGCATCGTCCAGCTCGAGGCGCGCAACGCCGGCGCCGCGACAGTCGACACGGCGACGCTCGTACGTGCGATCGGCGGCGACCAGATCTTCTACGTCCCCGTCGTCCGCGGCGCGTCTCTGATCCAGAACATCCCGACGCTTCCGCTGCAGACGATCGACGTGCGCGGACTCGAGCGTACGGGTGCGCTCACCTTCGACCTCCACTGGAAGCACAAGAGCTATCTCGCCGTCGCGCAGCCGGTGAAGCTGGGCGACAACCTCGCAGGCGCGCTCGTCGTAGCGAAGCCGACGTCGCAGCTGCGCAGCCGCTGGCTGACGCTCGCCGAGCAGCTCGGGATCGCATTCGGCGGCGGAGTCGTCGTCGCGAGCCTGCTCGGCATCTATCTCTCGCGGCGCATCACGCGTCCGCTGCTCGGTCTGTCGGCCGCCGCCGACGAGGTTGCAGCCGGGAACTACGAGGTCGAGGTGCCGGAGCCGCGGGGGACGGACGAGATCGCGCACCTCTCGACCCGGTTCAGCGACATGGCGGCGAAGCTCGCCGAGTCGGAGCAGCTCTCGCGGAACTTCCTCATGTCCGTGTCGCACGAGCTGCGCACGCCGCTGACCGCGATCCGCGGCCACGTCTCCGCACTGCGCGAAGGCGTGATCGACGACCCCGCGGCCCGCGAGGCGTCGCTCGCGGTGATCGGCGAGGAGGCCCTGCAGCTCGAGCGGCTCGTCGGCGACGTCCTCGATCTCGCGAAGCTCGATGCGCACCGGTTCACGGTGCTGCAGGAGGAGGTCGACATGCAGCGGCTGTGCGACCGCGCGTACACGTCGTTCGGCGAGGTCGCGCGCCGGCGCGCGATCGACTACCGCCGCGACTTTGCTTCGGACGCCGTGATCGTCACCGACGGCGACCGTGTGTTCCAGATCATCACGAACCTGCTGTCGAATGCGTTCCGCTGGACGCCCGAAGGCGGCCGCATCTCGCTTGCCTTGTCGTCGGAGAACGGCTCGGTGTCGGTGGTCGTGTCGGACAGTGGGCCCGGGATCGCGGACGACGAGGTGGAGCGGATCTTCCGGCCGTTCTGGTCGCGCGACGGCAGCGGGACCGGGCTCGGGCTTGCGATCGCACGCGAGCTCGCGACGGCGCTCGGCGGGCGAATCGATCTGCGCAGTGAGCGCGGCCTCGGCAGCACGTTCATGCTCGTGCTGCCGGCGCACGCGCCGGATGCCTTCTAGAGAACGGGGTCGCGGAGAGCAGGAACAGAGCTCCGTCGATCGCCGCGGGCAGCCCGGCTGCGGTCGTCGAGGAGAGACCGCGCGATCCCGACCAGGTCGCGGCGACGATCGGCACTAGGCCGACGGCCAGCAGCAGCGAGCCTCCGAGGAGCGGTCGACGCCAGGCGAGGAGGGCGAGGGGTAGGAGGAGCACGAATGACCCGATCGCTCGAACCGGTCCGTGCGCGTCCTCGAACGAGAGCCATCCGTGGGGATCAGCGGCGAACCACAGCGCTGCGGCGATCACGACGCCGGCGAGTGCGCCGAGCACGATCGCCCCGTCGGGCACTCGATACCACGCGAGTGCGGCGAGCCCGGCGAGCGGCACGGTCCAGAGCATGACGAGACCGGCGCCCGTCCAGCCGCCCGGGTCCGACAGGGTCTCGCCGGCGACGAAGACCCAGCCGAGCGCGGTGGCGACGCAACCGAAGACGAGAGCGCTCGCTCTCACAGGCGTATCGTCGCCACCCGACTTCGAGGTCGCATCGGGGCGTTCCCCGACACGCCCCGTCGGGACTTCTAGCCCGCCTGGCGGTCTTCCATGCGGTAGACGACGGCGCCGCCGCTCTGTTGCAGCGACGTCTCGATCGCGGCCAGCCGCTCGTTGACCGCGCGCCAGCCCGACGCGACGAGGTCGACGAGCAAGGCGAGGTCGTCGACGCGCGCATGCCGCTCGGCGAGGAGGTCGCCTTCGACGTGCTCGAGCCGGCGGATCAGCTGGTTCAGGAGGCCGCGCACCTCGGCGAGATGCCGCGCGCTCGGGCGGAAATGCTCCTTCAGCCCGTCCTGGATCGCCTCGGGCAGGCCGACCTGTAGCTCCGCTGCGGTCGCGGCGAGCGCCTCGATCTGGTCGCGCGCGCGCTCGAGCGCAGCGTCGACCTGCGCCGGCTGCACGCGCACGGCGGCAGCCTGCTCGATGCGTTCCTGCGCGCGGGCGATTGCTTCCGGGTCGACCATCCCGCGCAACGTTACGGTGGCCGCCGGATGGAACTCGACGAGCTCGACTACGACCTCCCACCGGAGCTGATCGCGCAGCATCCGGCCGCCCGGCGGGACGAGTCGAGGCTGCTCGTGGTCGAGCGCGCCGGCGGCACCGTCCGCCACCGAACGTTCGCCGGGCTGCCGGAGGAGCTGCACGGCGAGCTCGTGGTCGTGAACGACTCGAAGGTCGTGCCTGCGCGCATCCCGATCGCGTCGCCGCGCGGCGAGGTGCTGCTGCTCGAGCGGGTCGAGGGAGACGTCTGGGAGGGGCTCGCGCGGCCGACGCGCCGGTTGAAGCCGGGCCGCCGGTACGGGGCGGTCGAGCTGATCGAGCATCTCGGCGAGGGGCGCTGGCGGCTGCGGCTCGAGGGCGAGCCGGCGGGGGAGACGCCGCTGCCGCCGTACATCACCGAGCCGCTCGGCGATCCGTCCCGCTACCAGACCGTGTACGCGCGCGATCCCGGATCGGCGGCGGCTCCGACCGCGGGGCTGCACTTCACGCCCGAGCTGCTCGCCGCGCTCGACGTCGAGCGCGTCACGCTGCACGTCGGCCTGGACACGTTTCGTCCCGTCACAGAAGCCACGCTGGAGGAGCACGCCATTCACGGCGAGCGCTACTCCGTCGAGCCGGCAGCGTGGGAGCGCATCCGTTCCGCAACACGCGTGCTCGCGGTCGGCACGACCACGGTGCGCGTCCTCGAGACACTCGCACGGCGCGGCCCGCTCGCCGGCCGCACGGAGCTGTTCATCACGCCGGGCTTCGAGTTCCGCCGCGTCGACGCGTTGCTCACCAACTTCCACCTGCCCCGCTCGACGCTGCTCGCGCTCGTCATGGCGTTCGCCGGAGTTGAGGAGACGCGCCGCCTGTACGAGCTCGCGATCGCCGAGCGCTACCGCTTCTACTCCTTCGGCGATGCAATGCTGATCCTCTAGCGTCCCTCGCCGCCGTCGGCTCCCGCCGGGCGAGGCCCGGCTTCGCCGACGGCTGACGACGCTGGCTGCAGGATGCTGCGCTCGCGACGCTCGGTCGTACTCGCTGTACTGCCCTTCGCGTCGCTCGCTTGCCTCCTTTGCCAGCGTCGCCCGAGGAACGCTAGAGAGCACTACGCTCGGCACCGATGAGCTTCACGCTGCAGTCGACCGACGGCGACGCGCGCGCCGGCGTGCTGCACACCGGGCACGGCGACGTGCCCACGCCGGCGTTCATGCCGGTCGGCACGAAAGGCACCGTCAAGGGCGTCGCGCCAGACGAGCTGCGTGCGCTCGGCACGACGATCCTGCTCGGCAACTCGTACCACCTGCACTTCCGGCCGGGCGAGGAGCTCGTCGCCGAGCTCGGAGGGCTGCACGCGTTCATGGCCTGGGACGGGCCGATCCTCACCGACTCCGGCGGCTTCCAGGTGTTCTCGCTGCGCGACACGCTGCTCGGCTCCGACGACGACGGCGTGACGTTCCGCTCGGTGTACGACGGTGCGCCCGCGCGCTTCACGCCCGAGCTCGCCGCGCGCATCCAGGAGCTGCTCGGCTCCGACGTCGCCATGTGCCTCGACATCTGCCCGCCCGCCGGCGTGCCGGGAGCCGAGCTCGAGCAGGCGGTACGCCGCACGACGTTGTGGGCGAAACGGCAGCGCGACCTGCCGCGCGCGCCGGGCCAGCTGCGCTTCGCGATCACGCAGGGCGGGCTCGACGACGAGCTGCGCCGCCGCTCGTCGGAGGATCTCGTTGCGCTCGACTTCGACGGCTACGCGATCGGCGGGCTCAGCGTCGGCGAGCACCGCGGGCCGATGTTCGATGCGACCGCGCAGGCTGCATCGTTCTTGCCGCGAGAGAAGGCGCGGTACTTCATGGGCATCGGCGATCCGGAGGGCGTGCTCGAGGTCGTCGCGCGCGGCGTCGACATGTTCGACTGCGTGCTGCCGACGCGGACGGCGCGCACCGGCAGCGCGCTGACGTGGGAGGGACGGCTCAATCTCCGGAACGCGCGTTTCGCGCACGACCAGGGCCCGCTCGACGCCGACTGCGGGTGCCCGGCGTGCGCACAGTTCACGCGCGCGTACATCCGCCATCTCGTCAACCAGCAGGAGATTCTCGGCCTGCGGCTGCTGAGCCTGCATAATCTGCGCTTCTTGCTCGATCTCGTCGCCGCCGCGCGGCAGGCGATCGAGCGTGGCGCCTTCTCGAGCTGGAAGGCGGATGCGCTCGACCGGCTCGCGCGGCCCACCTGAAGGGATACGCATGGGCAGTTCCGGCTTTCTCCTGATCGTGATCGCGTTCGCGTTCCTGTACTTCGTCCTCATCCGTCCTCAGAAGAAGCGCCAGATCGCTGCACAGCGCCTGCTGTCGAGCCTCGCCGTGGGCGACGAGGTCGTCACGTCGGGCGGCGTGTACGGGACGATCACCGAGCTCGGCGACGAAGACGTGAAGGTTCGCATCGCGCCCGAGGTCGAGGTGCGGATCGCACGCCGTGCGATCGGCGCGATCGTTCCGCAGGACGAGCCCGAAGAGGCCAGCGACGAGCCCGAGGAAGGGCCAACTCCCGGAACCTAGTGGCTACCCTGTTCGACCAGGCGTGACCGAACGGCGCAAGTACCTGATCCTCATGACCGCGATCCTCGCGGCGGTCACCGGCGCGATCCTGCTCGCCGTTCCCGGCTCTCCGATCCACAAGAAGCCGACGCTCGGCCTCGACCTGCAGGGCGGCCTCGAGGTCGTGCTGCAGGCGGTGCCGCCGAAGGGCCAGCAACTGACGGCGGACGACCTGCAGCGGTCGATCGACATCATGCAGAGCCGCGTCGACAAGATCGGCGTCGCGTCGCCCGAGATCCGCAAGCAGGGCTCGAACCAGATCGTCATCCAGCTCGCCGGCGTGCACGATGCGGCGAAGGCCGCGGACCTCATCGGCAAGACGGCACAGCTGCAGCTCTTCGACCTGCAGGCCGACGTCACCGGTCCGTCCGCGGGTCTGAACGGCAACGTCGTCGCGACGCCGACGCTCTACGGGCTGCTCACGCAGGTCCAGGCGCAGGCGGCGAAGGGCGAGCCGCAGGCGTACTACCTCTTCCGCTCGAAGACGGTCACGCAGGTCGTGAAGAAGAAGCCGACGACGACCGTCAAGCACTCGCTGCTGCAAGGACCGGCGAACACGCTGAAACAGCTGCTCGCGCCGTACAACGGCAAGATGCCCGCGCGCAGCGAGGTGCTGAAGGTCCCTGCGCACACGCTCGTCGTCAGCTGCCCGGCGGCGACCGGCTGCCCGGGCGCCACGGCGGCGACGGGGACCTTCTACTACCTCATGAAGTACTTCCCCGACCGCAAGACGGGCGCGGGGCCGATTCCGGAGATGACCGGCGGCGACCTCGTGCTCTCGGGCACGCGCGCCGACTTCGGCCAGAACGGGTCGCCGGTCGTCCTCCTGCAGTTCACGAACCATGGCGCGAAGGAGTTCCACAAGGTCACCGCGGCCGAGGCGCAGCGCGGCGCGATCGCGTACCAGGCGGCCGGAAAGCAGGGGAACTACCTCAACTACACGCAGAACTTCGCGATCGTGCTCGACGGCCAGCTCGAGTCGACGCCGTACATCGACTTCCAGAAGCTCCCCGACGGCATCGTCGGCAACAACGCCGAGATCGACCTGCCGCCCGGCGCGCCGTTCAGCGACGCGAAGAACCTCGCGCTCGTGCTGCAGACCGGTGCGCTGCCCGTGAGCTTCCACCAGATCGAGCGCACCGACGTCTCGGCGACGCTCGGCAAGGAGTCGCTCACGCAGGCGTGGCACGCAGCGCTCGTCGGCTTCCTCGTCGTCGCGCTCTTCCTGCTGCTGCTCTACCGCTTCCTCGGCCTCGTCGCCGTCCTCGGGCTCGCGATCTACGCCGCTCTCTACTACGCGGCGGTGCTCCTCTTCGGCGTCACGCTCACGCTGCCGGGCTTCGCCGGACTCATCCTCACCATCGGCGTCGCCGCCGACGCGAACGTCGTCGTCTTCGAGCGCATCAAGGAAGAGGTGCGCGCCGGCCGATCGGTGCGCGCGGCGATAGCCGCCGGCTACGGGAAAGGCTTCCACACCATTCTCGACGCGAACGTCGTGACGGCGATCACTGCGCTCGTGCTGTTCCTCATCGCCGTCGCGTCGGTGAAGGGCTTCGCGCTCATGCTGCTGCTCGGCACGCTCATCTCGCTGCTCACGGCGGTCGCCGCGACGCGCGCGCTGCTCGGCTTGCTCAGCGGCTTCCGCTGGTTCGACAACCCGCGGTTCATGGGCGCACACGGCCAGCAGACGGCGAAGTGGCTCCAGATCGACTTCATGCGCCGCCGCTACGTGTGGTTTGCGCTCTCGGGCGTGATCATCGTCGCCGGCGCGGTCTCGCTCGGCGCCCGCGGCCTGAACCTCGGGATCGACTTCAAGGGCGGGACGCAGGTCAACTTCAAGACGCACGTTGCGCAGACGACGAACCACGTGCGCGACGTCGCGAATGCGGCCATCCACCGCAGCGACGCGATCGTGCAAGGCACCGGCAAGGCGGTGAACGGGAAGTACACCGGCTGGCAGGTGCGCACGAAGGCGCTCGGCCGCGCGCAGCAGTCCCAGCTCGAAGAGCAGCTCGGGCGTCAGCTCGGCGCGTTCGGCAGCGGCGCGAAGAACGTGTCGGCGAGCTTCGGCCGTCAGATCACGAGGGACGCGATCCTCGGGATCTTCGTCTCGCTCCTCTTGATCATCATCTACATCACGCTGCGGTTCGACTTCAAGTTCGCGATTCCGGTGATCCTCGCGATGCTCCACGACATCGCGATCACGGTCGGCGTGTACTCGCTCGTCTACAAGGAGGTCACGGTCGACACCGTGGCCGCGGTGCTGACCGTCCTCGGCTACTCGATCTACGACACGATCATCATCTTCGACCGCCTGCGCGAAAACGTTCCGCTGATGCGCAAGCAGCCGTTCGCCACGATCGCGAACGTCTCGATCTGGGAGACGATCAGGCGCTCGCTGGCGACGACGTTCATCACCCTGCTGCCGATCGGAGCGCTCGAGGTCTTCGGCGGCGCGACGCTGAAGGACTTCGCATTCGCGCTCATTGTCGGAGTCACGTCGGGCGCGTACTCCTCGATCTTCATCGCGGCGCCGCTGCTCACCATGTGGAAGGAGCGTGAGCCCGAGTACAGGAAGCGCAAGCAGTTCGGCGGCGACGACGCGGCTTCGCTCGTCGACGGCGGCAAGCGGCGCGGCAGGGTGGACGCCGGCACAGCCGCACTGCAGGCGTCGGAGCAGGCGCTTTCCGCCGAGCCGACGCCGGAGCTCGTCGACGTCGTCACAGCGACGACGTCCGAGGCGGCGGCCCAGGATCGTCGCGAGAAGCGAAAGCAGCGGCGGCGTTCGAGGCCGCACGGCCGTGCCCGCTGACGTCAAGCTGACGGAGGCGATCGAGGAGCTTCTCGCGGAGCTGCCGGCCCGTCTGCGTGGGACACGGGCCAAGTTCTCGGAACAGGCGCTGGGCGCGCTGCGCACGCTCGTCGAAGAGCTGAACCTCGTCACGCGCGACGAGCTCGACGAGCTCGAGCTTCGCGTCGCGCAGCTCGAGCACCGGCTGCGGCTGCTCGAAGGCCCGCACGACCTGCCGCCGGCCGCCTAGGACAGTCTCTAGCGGCGCTCGTCTTCGGCGAGCGCGCGCAGTGCGGCGCGCCGCGCGGCAGTGCTCGGCCCGCGAAGCCGTTCGACCGTCGTGCGGAAACGCGCGACGTCGTAGACGATGTAGCCGCAGAGCGCCGCGAGCGGGAGCTCCGCAAAAGCCGCCTCGACGATGGCCTCGAGCCGGTCGCTTCCCCCGGACGCGGTGACGATGTCGAACCACGCGTCGCAGACGAGCATCGTTCCGGTGACGGCGGCAAGGGGCACGAGCCAGCGCGAGTAGCGCAGCGTCGCCCATGCGGTGGCGCCGAACGCCACGGCGAGCGCGATGTCGAAGCCGACCCAGGCGAGGTCGTAGTCCTCTGTGATGTGGCGCGAGGGCAGCGAGAACGTCAGCCAGAGCGTCCACGGCACGAGGCCGATCGCGACGAGCGCCAGCAGCCGCGGAAGCCAGCGCGGTAGGACGGGCTCGGACGGCATATGCGGGTTGTACCCTGGCTGCGTGACGCTGCGTGGACCAAAGGCGGAATCGCTGCTGGCGTGGGCGGCCGCGGCGGTCGGCGTGATCGGCGTCGTCTCCGCGCTCACACCCGAGTTCCGCGACCGCTTCGACCTCGTTCGCGGTGTGCTGCCGCCGGGCGGGATCGCGGCCGCGCGCGTCGGTGCACTGGCGTTCGGGCTCGCGCTCATCTGGTTGTCGCGCTCGCTCGCGCGCCGCCGCCGCCGGGCGTGGCAGCTCGCGGTGGGTGTGGTCGTCGCCTCGGCGGCGGCGCACTTCGCCAAGGGCCTCGACTTCGAAGAGGCAGGCATCTCGCTTGCACTGCTCGTCGCGCTCGTCCGTTATCGCACGCGGTTCGACGTCCCCGGCGACCGGGCAGCGATGCGGCCGCTGCTCGCGCTCATGGCGGGGCTCGCTGCGGTCGGCGCCGTCGCGCTGGGCGTCGAGCTGCACGGCGGCGAGTTGCCCGCCCGGCTCTCCGACGTAGCGACTGCGGCCGGCCTTCTGCTCGGCTTCGTCGCGCTGTATCTCTGGCTGCGGCCGCTCACGCAGGTCGTCGTGCAGACGGTGGGTGAGCGGCGCGTCGCACGCGCTCTCGTCGACGCGTATGGGTATGACAGCCTTTCCTTCTTCGCGCTGCGGCGCGACAAGAGCTACTTCTTCTCGCCGACGCGGCGCGCCTTCCTCGCATATCGCGTGGTCGCCGGCACTGCGCTCATCAGCGGCGACCCGGTCGGCGAGGAGGAGGAGTTCGACGCGCTGCTCGGCGCGTTCCGGCGCGTCGCGCGCGCGAACGGCTGGCGCTTCGGCATTCTCGGCGCGTCCGACGCGCAGCTCGAGCGCTACCGCCGGCTGGGGCTGCGTGCGATCCCGATCGGAGAGGAGGCGGTGATGGATCCCGCCGAGTTCTCGCTCGAAGGCCGGGCGATCCGGAAGGTGCGCCAGTCGGTGTCGCGGCTGTCGAAGGCGGGCTACCGCCTGCGTGTCGTCGCCGCAGACGAGACCGACGAGGCGCTGCGCGCCGAGCTCGACGAAGTGTCGGAAGCGTGGCGCGGCAACCAGCCGGAGCGCGGCTTCTCGATGGCGATCGACGAGCTGTACGTGCCCGACACCGTGTTCGCGCTCGCCGAGGACGAAGACGGCCGGGTCGGCGGCTTCCTCCATCTCGCGCCGACGCCTGCCGGCGGCGGCTGGTCGCTCAGCACGATGCGACGGCGTCCGCACACGCCGAACGGCCTGACCGAATTCCTCATCGTCGAAACGCTTGCGTGGGCGAAGGAGGAAGGCGCGCGCGAGCTGTCGCTCAACTTCTGCGCGTTCACCGAGCTGATCTGCCCGGAGCGCGCGAACACGCTCCTGCGCCGGTTGCTGCGCCGCGTCCTCCTCGCAGCCGACAACGTCTTCCAGCTCGAGCGGCTGTACGCGTTCAACCGGAAGTTCTTCCCCGACTGGCGGCCGCGCTACCTGTGCGTCGAGAAGCTCACCGACCTGCCGCATGTCGGCCTTGCGTACCTCCATGTCGAGCAACTGCTTGTTCCGCCCGGGCCGTGGACGCGCCGTGAGCGTAAGACTCGCGCCGTCGTGTCACACTGAGGGAGATGGCGCAGCCCGCCACCCGCAGCCTGGGGCGTCTGTCGGAGATCGCGCAGGTGATGGTCCGTCACGGCTTCGGCTACTTCCTCGAGGCGCACAAGCTCACCGACCTGCTGCCGGGACGCTCGGCCGAGGTGCGGCTCGCCGAAGCGGCGGGCGCGCATTCGTCACGCGGCCAGCATCTGCGCGAGCTGTTCGATGAGCTCGGACCGACCTTCGTGAAGTTCGGTCAGCTGCTGTCGACACGACCAGACGTCGTGCCGCCCGACATCATCGCCGAGCTGCGGCCGCTGCAGGACGACGTGCGGCCGTTCCCGTTCGAGCTCGCCCAGCGCGTGATCGAGGAGGACCTCGGCAACTCGATCGAGCGGCTGTTCCTCGACTTCGAGCAGGAGCCGGTCGCGGCCGCATCGATCGGTCAAGTGCACCGCGCGACGCTCCCGAACGGAAAGCATGTTGCGGTGAAGGTGCAGCGGCCCGGCGCTCCGCGCCAGATCGAGGCCGACCTGACACTGCTCTACCAGGCGGCGCGGCTCCTCAAGGAACGCGTGCACGCGCTCGACTTCATCGACGCCGAGGCCCTCATCGACGAGTTCGCCCGCGAGATCAGGCAAGAGCTGGACTATCGGCTCGAGGCGCGCAACGCCCAGGCATTCCACCGCGACTTCGCCGGCGACCCCCATGTGCATGTACCACGTGTGTACTGGTCCTATACGCGCGCGCGTGTACTCACTCTCGAGTGGCTGGAGGGCGTGCACGTCGCCGACATCGACCAGACGGGGATGACGCTCGACGAGCGGCGAGACCTTGCGTACCTCATCGCAGAGACGTGGATGACGATGATCTTCCGCAACGGCTTCTTCCACGGCGACCCGCATCCGGCGAACATCCTCGTGCTCGAGGAAGCGGGAACGATCGGGCTCGTCGACTTCGGCGCGGCGGGCAAGCTCAGCGACGACGACATGTCGAAGCTCACGCGCCTGTTCATCGACGCCGCGGCGGAGAACATCGACGTGCTGCCGAAGCGCCTCGCCGATCTCGGCGTCCGTTATCCGAAGAAGCGCGAGGCCGAGTTCCTCGTCGAGCTGCGCGAGCTGTACTACCGCTACTACGGCGCCAGTCTCCGCGAGATCGACCCGATCCAGGTCATCCGCGAGGCGTTCCAGCTCATCTACACGATGAACCTGCACCTGCCCACGCGGTTCCTGCTGCTCGATCGGGCGATCGCGACGGTCGGCTCGGTCGGGGTCGAGCTCTATCCCGACTTCAACGTCTTCGAGGTCGCCCAGCCGTATGCGCGCGGCCTCTTGCTCGACCGGTTCACGCCCGAGCGCGTCGCGCGCCGTGCGCGCCGCGACGCGACGCGGTATGCGCACATCCTGCGCGAGGCGCCGCTCCAGTGGCACGACTTCATGGAGCAGATCCGCGACGGCCAGATCGAGGTCGGCTTCGTGCACAAAGGGCTCGAAGACGTCATCGAGACGATGCAGCGCGTCTTCAACCGGCTCGTCATCGCGCTCGTCGTCACCGGCGGCCTGATCGGCTCGAGCCTCATCGGCATCTTCGCGAAGAAAGGCCCGCAGCTCCTCGGAGTGAACGCGATCTCGGTCGTCGGCTTCGCGCTCTCGACCGTGCTCGGCCTCTGGCTCCTCTGGGGCGTCGTCAGATCGGGTCGGCTGTAAGTGCTCCGCACTTCCAGCCGGTAAGGATTCGCTTCGCGAAACGGTCGGCGGCAAAGCCGCCGACCTCCTAGGGCCGTCGGCGATTGGGGAAGCGCATGACTTCGGCGGTCGCGAACGTGGTTCGCGACCGCCCCAAGTGGATGAGGTATTCGGAGCGTCCAAGTCCGGGCGGGACGTCTGTAGAGAAGAAGTCACACTCTCGCGCGAATGGACATCTGGTGGCGGCGCGCGGGCGGCGCTACGTTCGACGCATGACCGCACTCCTGCTCGCCGAACCGGAACCGACGGTGCGCGGCTTCCTCGCGCGCCAGCTCACGAGCGACGGCTTCGACGTCCTCGCGTTCGGCGATCCAGACGACCTGCCGCGCGCGGCCGATCCCGACGTGCTCGTGCTCGGCGATCCGAACGCTCTCGACCGCTGCCGCGTGAGCGACTGCCCGGTCATCGTCCTCGGCGACGCCGATCCGCTCGGTCGCGTTCGCGCGCTCGAGCGGTGCGACGACTACCTGACGCGCCCGTTCGTCTACGAGGAGCTCGTCGCGCGCATCCGTGCCGTGCTCCGCCGCCGGCCGCCACGCGGGGAGGTCCTCGACGTCGGCCCGCTCGTCATCGACCGCGGCGCCCGCCGCGTGCTCGTCCATGGGCGCGAGATGCCTCTGTCCCAGAAGGAGTACGCGCTCCTCGTCCAGCTGGCGTGCGAGCCCGACCGCGTGTTCACCCGCGAGCACCTGCTCCGCGACGTGTGGGACTACCGCACGGTCGTTCCGACCCGCACGCTCGAGTCGCACGCCTCCCGGATCCGCTGCAAGCTCGCCGAGGCGGGGCTACCCGGCTGGGTCGTGAACGTCTGGGGCGTGGGGTACAAGCTCCGTCCGGCGGGGGCCTGACCATGTGCGCATGTACACACTCGCAGTCACCATTAAGGGCCACACGACGATCCGGCTCGAGGAGCTCGCCGGCGCTCTGACCGCCATCGCCGGCGCGGTCATGCTCGCTCCGGTGGGTCTGCTCGGCGGTCGCAGCCTGGCCGGACTCGCGCTGGCCGCCGCCGGCGTGCTCTGGGTCGTCGCCCTCCACTGGGGCGCTCACTAGCTACAAGATCGCGCCCTCGAGCCGGAGGAGGTGCTCCTTCCGGTCGAGGCCGCCGCCGTACCCCGTCAGGCTGCCGTTCGCACCGACAACGCGATGGCACGGCAGCACGATCGGAATCGGATTGCGATTCATCACCGTGCCGATCGCGCGCGCTGCGCGCGGGTTCCCCGTCTTCGCCGCGAGCGTGCCGTACGTCGTCGTCTCGCCGTAGCCGACGCGCGCGAGCTCGGCCAGCACGCGCCGGTGATACTCCGGCACGAAGCGCACGTCGAGATCGAGATCGAAGACGCGGCGCTTGCCGGCGAGATACTCGTCGAGCTCGATGCGCACGCGGTCGACCGGCTTCGAGGCACGCAGCACCCGCGATCCATAGACGCGTGCCAGCTCCTCGATGTCGCGCTCGGGCTCCGGATCGAAGTGGATGCGGCACAGGCCGTGGTCGCTCACGCCGACGAGCAGCGGGCCGATGTCGGTGTCGAGGACATCGAAGGCGACGTCGAGCAGGCCCTCGGCCGCCGCGGCCGCGCGAAAGCGCTCGTCGAGCTCGGAAGGGAAGGTCGTCGTCACTGGTGCTTCTCCTTTTTGTTGTCCGGTGCCAGGCCCCCGTCTTTCGCGGACCCGAAGCGAGGGTCGAACGACTGGGGCCTGGCACCGGCGTGCGATCGAATTCGCCTGACTCCCGCCGACGCCGCTTGACGCGCCGCTGACTCGGTCGAACCGAGCGCGTCGCCGATTTCCTCGTAGTCGAGGTCGTAGCCGTAGCGGAGCACGACCGCCGCACGCTCCTTCGGCGGCAGCCCGTCCGTCAGCGGTGCAAGTTCTTCGAATGCGGGCCGCCCGTCCTCGGTGACGAGCTCGGGCATCTCGCCCTGCGGACGCTGCCGGCGCCCCGTGTCGATGACGATCCGGCTCGCGATCGTCAGCACCCAAGCCCGCAGGTGGTCGCCGTGCTCGAGCCGGTCGTAGGCGCGCAGTGCCCGGAGGAACGTGTCCTGGAAGGCGTCCTCGGCTCGTTCCCGCCCGAGGCGGCGTCCGAGAAAGCGCAGAACCTCGTCCCGGTGGGTCTCGTAGAACGTCTCGAAGGGCGGTACCGCGACTGCCATCGATACGTGAAACGTACTCGGGCGCGAAGATGTGAGGCGTGAAGCTCGCGGTCGTCGGTCACGTCGAGTGGGTCGAGTTCGCCCGCGTCGAGCACGTGCCCGCCCCGGGGGAGATCGTGCACGCCCTCGAGACGTGGGAGGAGGCGGCGGGAGGCGGTGCGGTCGCGGCGGCGCAGCTGGCGAACCTGAACGGCTCCGTGCACTTCTTCACCGAGCTCAGCGATGACGAGCTCGGCGAGCGCGCCCGGAGCGAGATCGAGGCGCGTGGCATCACGCTTCACGCGGCGAGGG
>DATGEH010000074.1:0-4168 GCA_035310325.1 Gaiellaceae bacterium | reverse complement strand
CGGTGCTCCGCAGCGAGCGGCCGGACGCCCCGCGCCTGCCCCACTGGCGCAAGGGTCTACGCGAGTGTCTCGACAGGTTGCTCTAGCACGTAGAGCGTGTAGAGCCCCAACCGGTCGAGCGCACCGAGCGCCGCCGTATTGGTGGGCTCGGTCATCGCGGTGACGCTGGTGTATCCGGCGGCGAACGCCGCCTCCAGCACGGCCCGCGACGCCTCGGTCGCGTAGCCGCGACGCCGCCGGTCCTTCGCGATGACGCAGCCGAGGTCGAGCGGAATCACGGTTTCTCCCAGACGGACACGTGCTTCGTGCTGTCGGCGGTGAACGGCTCGCCTCGCCACTCGCTCCGCCGTTCTCGGAGCCGTAGGCCGGCGAGCTGCGCCATGAGGTCGAGCTCGGCCGGCGAGACGGCGCGAAACGGCATCGAGATCCGTTCCCAGCGATCTCCACGGAGCCTGAAGTGGTGCGAGACGAGATGCTGGGTGTCGGCGTCGTACTCGTCGACGCCGACGTGCGTGTCGCTCAGGTTGAAGACCTCGAGTCTCTGCGTGTTCGGCACGACGGACTCGACGACGAAGCAGCCACCGGGTTCGAGGTGCGCTGCCGCGTTCGCGAAGCATGCAACCTGCGCCTCCTGCGTCGTGAGGTTCAGGATCGTGTTCCGGACGAGATACACGAGCGAGAACGATCCCTCGACGCGCGTGCTCGTCATGTCACCGATCGCGACGTGGATCTCCGATCCGCCCGGCTTGCGCCGTAGCTGAGCGACCATGTCGGAAGACAGCTCGATGCCCGAGACGGGCACGCCTCGTTGTGCGAGCGGCAACGCGAGCCGGCCAGTTCCGATCGCCAGCTCGAGCGCCGCACCTCCCCGCGCGAGCTCGACGAGAGCATCGACCACGGGCTCGACGGGGAGGTGCACGGTGTCTTCGTCATAGTGTTCGGCGACCGAGCCGGCGAACCAGTCCTTCATCCCGACCTCTTCAGCTTTCCGTGCTTCTTCGCGTACTGCTCGCCGCGGTGGAAGATCGCGAGCCCGATCGGCGTTGCCGCGACGGCGATGATCAGCAGCGGCCACACGTCCGCCCAGACGAGACCGGTGCCATTGACGATCGACGCGCGGTCGCCGCGGATGGCGTATGTCGCCGGCGACACCTTCGAGATCAGCTGCATCCAGTGCGGCATCACCGACACGGGGTAGTAGACGCCCGACACGACGAGCATCAGGCCCTGCGCGACGAAGCCGAGCTGTGCGCCCTTCTCCGGCGAGACGAGCGGCAGCACCGACGTCATCATCCCGATGCCGATGAACGAAAGCGACGCGATCGCGAGCAGCGCGAAGGCGGCGCCGAAGTTCGCGTGCGGGATGTGGATGCCGATGAAGAGCACCACGGCGAAGAACAGGATCGTCGCGCGGATCAATCCATACAGCACCGCGTACGCTCCCTGGCCGCCGAGATGCATGAGGCGCGAGATCGGCGCCATGAACGTGTACTCGATCGTTCCTTCCCAACGCTCCCACGCGACCGTCTCCGTCATGAACTCGAAGATGATCCCGAGGAACGCCCAGATGACGGCACCGACGAGCAGCTTCGCAGCGAGTGTGTTCTCCGCGGCGACGGTGAGGCGAACGGACCGTGCGATGAACACGATCGTGAGCGTGTTCGCGATCGTCCAGATCATGAAGGCAACGTCCCAGAGGAAGTAGCGCTTCGTGAGATAGACGTTTCGTTCGACGATGCCGCCGAGCCCAATGAGCTCGCTGCGCATCGTTGCTCCGATGGCTGTCATCCGTACACCTCCCTGTACTCGTCGTCTTCGTCGTGCTCCTCTTCGAACGAACGGCCCGTAGCGGCGAAAAACGCCTCCTCGAGCGTCTCGACGCCGTAGCGCCGCTTCACGTCTGCGACAGGCTCGAGGAACAGCAGCTCGCCGCGGTCGAGCAGGCCGATCCGGTCGGCGAGCGCCTCCGCCTCCGCCATGTCGTGCGTGCAGAGGAGGATCGTCGCGTCGTGCGTCGCACGGACGTCGCGGATGAAGTCCTGCACCTCGAGCTTCGAGCGCGGGTCGAGACCCGTCGTCGGCTCGTCGAGCAGCAGCAGGACCGGTGACGTCAGCAATGCGCGCGCGAGCGCGACCTTCTGCTGCATTCCGCGGGATAGGTTCTGCATCGACTCGCTGCGCCGGTCCGGCGGGAAGCCGACCTTCTCCAGGATCTTGGGGATCGCGGTGCGTGTCACCGACGGCGGCATGCCGTAGAAGCGGGCCGCGTACGAGAGGTTCTCGTCCGCGGACATCTTCTTGAAGAAGCTCGCCTCCACCGACACGCGGTTGACGAGACGCCTGATCATCTTGGCGTCGTCGACGACGTCGTAGCCGAACACGCGCGCCGAGCCGCCGTCGTCGATGAGGAGCGTCGACAGCAGACGGACGAGCGTTGACTTCCCCGAGCCGTTCTGGCCGAGGATGGCGACGCACTCGCCGCGGGCGATCGTGAACGTGACGTCCTTCAGCGCGGGCATGCTGCGGCGTCGCCGCGAGAGCTTGCCGGCGTTCTTGTCACGTCGCCGGAAGACCTTCGTCAAGTGCTCGACATCGACGGCAGGAACGTCCCGGCGGACGGACGTGCTCAATGAATTGGGTACTGCAAGCGTGGACATGCTGCTCCTTTGAACTTCAAAAAGGGAACGGAGAACAGGAAACCGCCGGGACGGCGGTGCGCGGACCTAACGTCCGCGCGGACCGATGAGGCCGGCGTGTCGGCCCATCGGAGACCTGTACATCACGTTCGTGCGCAACATGGCCCGGGAAAGATAGGCGCTCATTCGGTCGGCGTCAAATCGTGGATGAAGAAGATGCCGTGCTTCGACTGTCCCGTGACCTTGCCGAGGTCGGGGTACTCGACGACCTCCGGCGATTGCCGGATGCCCGCGACGATGTAGCGCACCGGTTCGTCGGTGTCGTTCTTGATTCCGTGCGCACCGTCCGGCCCGGTCGGAAAGTGCACGACGTCGCCTTCGTCGAGCTGGCGCTCGCCGTCCGGCGTGCGCAGCGTCGGCTTCCCGCGCAGCACGATGAGGAGCTCTTCAGAGCCATGATGCGCGTGATAGATCATGAAGTTGCCCCGCTCGAGCTCGTACAGCGACGCACCGAGCAACGGCCCGCGCTCGACGAGCCGCTTTGCCAGCCCACCGCCGCCCGACCAGTCCTCCGCCTGCTCGCCCCACGCGTCGTCCCAGATGTTCACGCGGCGGCCGGATCCAGGTCGTCGTCCGGCTCTTCGGGCTCGGGCCGGTAGTCGTTCAGCCACGCGACGATCTCCGGCTCGCGCAGGAGCAGCTCGAAGACCGTCGTCGTTGTCTCTTCTTGGTCGCTCATGTCCCGGACACTGACAGATAAAGAGGCCATCTTCTGGCCTGTTTGTGAAATAGGCTCCGCGAGATGCGCGCCGCGCGTCTCGTCCAGCTCCTGCTGCTCCTGCAGACCCGTGGGCAGCTCACTGCGGCCGACATCGCAGAGCGGCTCGAGGTATCGGTGCGCACCGTTCATCGCGACGTCGGCTCGCTCGCGGCAGCGGGCGTCCCGGTCGAGACGGTGCGCGGCCCCGCGGGCGGCTACCGGCTGCCCGGCGGCTACCGCACGCGGCTGACGGGCCTCACCGCCGACGAGGCGGATGCACTGTTCGCGGCCGGGACGCCCGGCCCGGCGGCCGAGCTCGGGCTCGGCCACGAGCTCGCCGCCGCCCGGCTGAAGCTGCTCGCGGCCCTTCCGGCCGAGCTGCAGGAGCGCGCGGAGCGCTCGCAGCGGCTCTTCCACCTCGATACCCGCGGCTGGTTCCGCACCGAGGACCGCGTTCCGCACCTGCCCGAGCTCTCCGCCGCCGTCTGGCGCGGCTGCCGCGTGCGCATGCGCTACCGGGAAGGCCCGAAGACGGTCGGGCGCACCGTCGACCCTCTCGGGCTCGTCCTGAAGGGAGGCGCGTGGTACCTCGTTGCGCATCGCTCGGCCGGAATGCGCGTCTACCGCGTGTCGCGCGTCGCTTCGGTGCGCGCGCTGGAGGAGGAGTTCGAGCGGCCGAGCGGATTCGACCTCGGCGCGTTCTGGGAGGAGTGGTCACGCTCCTTCGAGGACAGCCTGCCGCGCGTCGAAGTGACGGTTCGTGCGGGCGACG
>DATGEH010000073.1:0-3950 GCA_035310325.1 Gaiellaceae bacterium | reverse complement strand
CCTCGTCGGGCTCGGCCTCTCCTCCGACCACGCGCTCGACTTGATCGGCGAGATCGTCCACGAGGCGTCGTGCCCGGTGATCGCGTTACTCCACGCACGTGACCCCGCGTATGTCAAAGAGGCTGCCAAGCGCGGCGTCTTCGCGTACATCGTCGATACCACGCCCGAAGAGCTGCAAAGCGCGATCGATATCACGCTGCAGCGCTTCACCGAGTATCACAGCTTGCAAGGCGCATTCGGACGGCGCGCCGTCATCGAGCAGGCGAAGGGGATTCTGATGGCACGCCACTCGATCGACGGCGACAAAGCCTTCGAGATGCTTCGCACGCATTCGCAGCGCGGCGGTCAGAAGCTCGCCGAAGTTGCGGCGGCGATCGTCGACAGCCATCTCCTGCTTGCAACGCAGCCGTCCGAGCCCGTTCAGAACTAGTTATCCGTGCTACAATCTGAGTGCGCGGCGCCCAACTAATCGGCGCCACGGCTCCAGTTGCGCCGGCCTCATTCATCGGCCGCCGCGCGAAGGTCCGCCCTCAGCAGAGCAGGTCGGAGCAAGCCGACAAGGCACCTCCGTCGGCACCGAAGCTCAGCTGAGGAGATCCAGATGACTCTTTCCACGTTCAAGCCGAGAAGCGTGCGTTCGCGCGCCACGTGGGGTACCGCCCTGTGCGCCGTGTTCGCACTCGGCTTACTCGTCACACTCGTCGGCGGCGCCGCAGCCGCGGCGACGGCCGTCCCGCTGGGCACGGCAGACAGTTTTGCGATCCTGGCGGGGTCGGGGATCACGAACACCGGCCCCACCACCGTCAACGGTGACGTCGGCACCTATCCGACCACCTCGATCACCGGCAGCGCGTCGCTGACCGTGACCGGCACGAACCATGGCGGCGATGCCGTCACCCAGGGCGCGAAGACCGATCTGGTCACCGCGTACAACGCGGCCGCCGGGGAAGGGCCGACAACGCCGATCGTCGCCGATCTCGCCGGCCAGACCCTGAAGGCGGGCGTCTACAACTCGGCGTCCTCGATCGGGCTCACCGGAGTGCTCACGCTCGACGGTGGAGGCAACCCGAACGCCGTGTTCGTCTTCCAGGCGGGCTCGACACTCACCACCGCGTCGGCAAGCAATGTCTTGCTGATCAACGGCGCCCAGTCCTGCAACGTCTACTGGCAGGTCGGCAGCTCCGCGACGCTCGGCACAGGCTCCAGCTTCAAGGGGACCATCCTCGCGTTGACGAGCATCACCGTCACGACCGGCGTCACCATCGACGGCCGCGTGCTGGCTCGCAACGGTGCGGTCACGCTCGACACCGACACGATCACTAAGTCGTCGTGTGCCGCACCAGTGACCACAACCGCAACCACCGCGGCGACGACGACCGCGCCGACGACGACCGCAGCCACAACGACGACCGCAGCCACAACAACGACGACGGCCGCCACAACAACGACGACGGCCGCCACAACGACGGCGCCCGCCGCCACGACGACGACGCCCGCCACAACGACCACGCCGGCGAAGACCACGCCGGCTGTAGTCGCGGCGGCGAAGAAGACCGTCACGCACGCAAAGCACCACACCAAGGCACGTCCGGCCCAACGCCATGTGGGCCTCACGGGCTGAGCGAGTGAGCGGCGGAGCCGGCCGCAACCGCGGCCGGCTCACGCTCGTTCTCGCCCTCGCGCTCTTCTCTGCTGCCTCGACTGCCTCCGCGCGACCGGCGGCCGTTCAGCCAACGCAGAAGCTCGCCGCGCTGTTGAGCACGCACGAGGCGTTCTCGAAGCCGTCCCGGAGCTCCACTCCGCTCCGCGTCGTGCAGGCTGAGCGACCGCTCACCGGAGTGCAAACCGTGCTGCCGGTGTTGAGCGGCACACCGTCGTCGAGCTCGCCGCCCGCCGAGTGATCGTCTACTGGAACGGACGTCCTATGCGCACTGCCAGAGCAGTCGTCGGCAAGCCGTCGACGCCGACACCGCTTGGCCGGTTCTTCGTCGAAGAGTCGATTGCGTTGCGGGCCTCGGACGCAGGCGCCCCCTTCGCTCTCGCATTGAGTGCCCGCTCCGAGGTGTTGCAAGAGTTCGACGGCGGGCCCGGTCAGATCGCCTTGCACGGCCTCGACAACGTCGGGGGCACGCTCGGCACTGCCGTATCTCACGGCTGCGTGCGCCTCGCCGACGCGATGATGCGCTGGCTCGTCACGCGGATCGGGCCGGGCACACCGGTCACCGTCACACGTTAGGCGCGCCTACCGAGCGGCGTTCAGATGGCTGAGCGCGAGGCGGACGCCTTGAGCGACCGCAGCCCGGCGGCGAAGTTCGCATCTAGCCTCAAGCCGCCTGCGCGAGCCCCTCCTCGGCGGCGACCGCGACGGGCGGCCGCGACCGGATGAGCGACGACGCCACAGCCGCGAGCGCGACGATCCCACCGCCGACGTAGACGGCGGTCGACGTCCCGTGCACGAACGTCGCAGCGGTGCGATAACCGCCGAGGTGCGCGAACACCGACGCGAGGACCGCGACGCCGAAGACGCCGCCGAGCTCGCGGATCGCGTTGTTCGCACCCGACGCCTTGCCCTCGTGCTCCGGGCGAACGGACGAGAGCACGACGTTCGCGACGGGCGCGAAGAAGAGCGCCATGCCGCCGCCGGAGAGGATGAACGGGAGGACGAGGCTCGAGTACGGCGTCGTGATCCCCGTCACTGCGGCGATCCAGATGAGGCCCGCAGACTGCAGCACGAGCCCCGCGGTCATGAGCCGCTGCCCGCCGATGCGATCGGAGAGCGCGCCCGCGATCGGCGCGACGAAGATCGGCTTCGCCGTCCACGGCAGGATGCGCAGCCCCGACTGCAGCGGCGACATCCCCTGCACGGTCTGGAAGAACTGCGCGAGCAGGAAGATCGAGCCGAACATCCCGAAGAACATCAGGAGCGACGCGACGTTCGTGAGCGCGAACGTTCGGTCGCGGAAGAACTGCATCGGCAGCATCGGCGACACTGCGCGCGTCTCCCAGACGACGAACGCGGCGACGAGGAGCGCTCCGATCACGATCGGCACGACGACGCCGGCACTCGTCCACCCGTGTGCGTTCCCGCGCACGAGCCCCCAGACGATCCCGAGCAGACCGCTGCTGGCGAGCACGAGCCCGCGCAGGTCGAGGCTGCTGTCGACGCCGCGCGTCTCCTCGAGGCGTGCAAGCGCGAGCGGCGCGAGCACGAGGCCGATGGGCACGTTCACCCAGAAGATCCAGTGCCACGAGATGCCGTCGACGATCGCGCCGCCGACGAGCGGGCCGAGCGCGATCGCGAGGCCCCCGACGCCGCCCCAGATGCCAAGCGCGAGGCCGCGCCGGTTGCGCGGCACGGCGGCCGACAAGATCGTGAGCGTGAGCGGCGTGACGATCGCGCCGCCGACGCCCTGCAGGGCGCGCGCGAGATCGAGGCTGTTCGCCGACGTCGACAGCGCCGCGGCGGCGGATGCGCCGGTGAAGAGGAGCAGGCCGAACGCGAACAGGCGCCGGCGGCCGAACCGGTCGCCGAGCGCGGCGCCGGTGAGCAGCAGCACGGCGAAGGTGAGCGTGTACGCGTTCACCGTCCACTCGAGCTGCGAGATGGTGGCGTGCAGGTCGCGGCGGATCACGGGGATCGCGGTCGTCACGACGAGGTTGTCGAGCGAGACCATGAAGAGCGCGACCGAGGTGATCGCGAGCGTCCAGATCATCGAGCGCTTTTGTGTGTGAGTCATCACTTCCTCCAAGGTGAAAAAAGAGAGGGCCTATTCCCTGCCGCAGCCGTCGAGGAGCTCCTGCATCCAGGACTCCGGGTTGTCGTTGATCTGCATCGACGCGAGGACGTTGAGCAGCATCCCGTTCGAGAAGAAGCTCCACACCCTCGGCCAGTCGGCGTCGGACACGCGGCGGACGTAGGCGACGAGGTCGCCGTAGCCGGCGCGGACGAC
>DATGEH010000072.1:0-7312 GCA_035310325.1 Gaiellaceae bacterium | reverse complement strand
GAGCGCCGGGCGCATCGACCCTCCGAGCTCTCCGGCGGTCAGCAGCAGCGCGTCGCGATCGCACGCGCGCTCGTCACGAAGCCGACGATCCTCTTCGCCGACGAGCCGACCGGCAACCTCGACTCGAAGACGGGCGGCGAGATCCTGGAGCTGCTGCGCGACTCGGTCGACACCTTCGGCCAGACGACGGTGATGGTCACCCACGAGGCGCGCGCTGCGTCGATTGCCGACCGGATCCTCTTCCTCGCTGACGGCTTGATCGTCAAGGAGCTGACGAACGCCTCGGCCGAAGACGTGCTCGCCGTGATGAGCAGCCTCAGCGCGTGATCCGCGTCGCACTGAGGGGCCTGCTCGGGCGCAAGCTGCGCGCCATCCTGACCGCGGTCGCAATCGTCCTCGGCGTCGCGATGATCAGCGGCACCTACGTTCTCACCGACACGATCAAGGCAGCGTTCGGCACCGTTTTCACGCAGGTCTACAAGAACACAGACGCGGTCATCACTGCGAAGAACGCGATCAGCAACAACAACAACAACGGCCTGCCCCCATCCTTCTCCGAGTCGCTCCTCCCGAAGGTGCAGGCGCTTCCCGGGGTCGCCGAGGCAACCGGCGGCGTCAGCGACTTCGCCTACCTCGTCGGCCGCGACGGCAAGGTGATCTCCGGACACGGCGCTCCACCGCTGGCCTTCAGCATCCATCCGCACGGAGACCAGCACTTCAACCCGCTCACGCTCGTCACGGGCACATGGCCTTCGGGCGCGCACGAGGTTGCGATCGACGCCAACACCGCGAGCAAGAAGCACTACGCGGTCGGCGACACGATCGGCGTCGTGACACGCGGCCCCGAGCAGCAGTTCCGGATTGCGGGCACCGTGAAGATCGGCGGCGTCTCCTCGCTCGGCGGCGCGACCATGGCGATCTTCGACTTCCCCACCGCGCAGCGTCTGTTCAACAAGGTCGGGAAGCTCGACGCGATCGACGTCGCAACGAAGCCTGGCGTCACGCCCGCACAGCTCGTTGCACAGATCCGGCCGATCTTGCCGGTCAACGCCCAGGTACGGACCGGCCAGGCGCAGGCACAGCAGGCGACGAAGGACACGAACAGCTTCCTCTCGATCATCCAGGACTTCCTGCTCGCGTTCGGCGGCGTCGCTCTCTTCGTGGGCGCGTTCGTCATCGCCAACACCCTGTCGATCACGATCGCGCAACGAACGCGCGAGCTCGCAACGCTGCGGACGCTCGGTGCGACGCGCCGGCAGGTGATGCGTTCCGTTCTCGTCGAGGCGTTCGTCATCGGCCTGCTTGCCTCGGTCACCGGGCTGTTCCTCGGGCTCGCCCTGGCCAAGGGGCTCAACAAGCTCTTCGTCTCGTTCGGAATCGACCTGCCGCAGGCGGGAACGGTCTTCGCCACGCGCACGATCGTCATCTCGCTCGTCGTCGGCGTGGTCATCACGCTCGTCGCTGCCATGCGCCCCGCATTTCGCGCGACGCGCGTGCCGCCGATCTCCGCTGTTCGTGAAGGTGCAATGCTGCCGCCGTCGCGGTTCGCGCGGTTCGGCGTTCACGTTGCGCTCATGACGATCGGCGGCGCCGTCGCACTCATGCTCGTCGGATTGTTCGTGGGCGGGATCTCGACCACCGACCGACTGCTCGCGATCGGCCTTGGGGCGGCGGCGATCTTCGTCGGCGTCGCCATGCTCGCGAAGACCCTGGTACCGCCGCTCGCTCGCTGGCTCGGGTGGCCGGCGACGAGGATCGGCGGCGCCGCCGGATCGCTCGCCCGTTCCAATGCGATGCGCAATCCGCAGCGCACGGCCTCGACGGCGTCCGCACTCATGATCGGTCTCGCGCTCGTCACCCTCGTTTCGGTGCTCGCCGCGGGGCTGAAGACCTCGTTCGAGAGCGCCGTCAACTCACTCTTCAAAGGCGACTACGCGCTGACGGCGACCGACAACTTCTCGCCCATCTCGATCGCGTCGGCGAACGCGCTCGAGCACGTTCGGGGCGTCACGCTCGTCACCGGCGTCCGCGCCGGCCGAGGACGGGCCTTCGGGCACCAGATCGGCGTCACCGGCGTCGCCGGCAATGTCAGCCGCGCCATCGACGTGAAATGGCAGGACGGGAGCCCGGCGGTTCCGTCCCAACTGGGGCGGGACGGAGCCTTCGTCGCGAAGGCCTATGCGAAGAAACACCACCTGAGCGTCGGCTCGCCCATCAACGTCGAGACGCCGTCCGGCACGACGATGCACCTCACGCTGCGCGGCATCTTCGCGCCGCCGAAGGGCGGCTCACCCTACGGCGACGTGACGATCTCGACGACGCGGTTCGACGCCGAGTATCCGAATCCGCAGAACGTCTTCACCTTCGTCAATGTCGCCGGCGGCGTCACGGCGGCGAATACGGCGACGCTCGAGCGCGCGCTCGCGAAGTTCCCCGAGGCGAAGATCGCAACGGAGTCGCAGTTCAAGAGGAACCAGGAGCAGGGGATCAACACGCTCCTCAACCTGCTCTACGTGCTGCTGTCGCTCTCGATCATCATCAGCCTGTTCGGGATCGTGAACACGCTCATCCTCACCGTGTTCGAACGCACACGAGAGCTCGGGATGCTGCGCGCGGTCGGGATGACGAGGCGGCAGGTGCGCCGGATGATCCGGCACGAGAGCATCGTCACGGCCCTGATCGGCGCGGCGCTCGGGATCCCGGTGGGGATCCTGCTCGCGCTGATGGTGGGCCGCGCGATCAAGTTCGCGGCGTTCACGATTCCGGTCCGGACGCTGCTCGCCTTCGTCGTCGCCGCGATCCTCGCGGGGATCGTCGCGGCGATCTTCCCCGCCCGCCGCGCCGGGCGCTTGAACGTGCTCGAAGCCCTGCAGTACGAGTAGCACGCGTCAAACACGGGTCCCGACCCGTCCCCCCTTACCCACCTTCGATCGTATTTCGAAAACTGCGACGAGTCCGTCGCGACTTCGTCGTCAGTTCAGCTCGACGGGCGGTTCGAGAACAGCTGCGCCGGCAGATCCGCGCGGGTGGGGACGCCGAGGCTCGCGCACCCCGCTGTCCGGCGGCGGGTCGCCCCAGCCGCGGCGGTCCTCGAAGCGAGGAAGCTCGCGCCCGAAGAACGCGGCCAGAATCCGCCTGAAGAGGCCCGGCCGCCTGCAGCTCGCGCGTTCCCGGCGCATGCCCTCAGTTTAGGTCGCGACGCGGGCGCGGACGCCGAGCGCGGCGGGGATCGACTCGATCGCCTGGTCGATGTCCTCGTCCGAGACATCGAGATGCGTCGCGGCGCGGAGGATCCCGGGCCGCATGTGCCCGAGCAGCACGCCGTGCGCAAGGAGGCGTTGCTCGGCCTCGGGCTCGTCGAGACCGAGCGGCGCAAAGGGAATCGAGATGAAGTTCGTCTCGACGGCGTCGACGTCGATGTCCATGCCCGCGGCGGCGAGACCTTCCGCGAGCCGGCGCGCACGGGCGTGATCTTCGGCGAGCCGCTCGATGTGGTGATCGAGCGCGTAGAGCATCGCCGCGGCGATGACGCCGCTCTGCCGCAGTGCGCCGCCGAAGAGGAACTTTGCCTCCCACGCCCTCTCCATCAGCTCGGCGGAGCCCGCAATGATCGCGCCGGTGGGGCAGCCGAGCCCCTTCGAGAAGCACACCGTCACCGTGTCAGCCTGCTTCGCCCAGGCCGCGGGCGGCAGCTCGGCGGCAACCGATGCGTTGAAGAGGCGCGCGCCGTCGAGATGCACGGCGAGGCCCAGCTCGCGCGCGAGCGCAACGGTCTTGGTGAACTCGTCGAGCGGCCAGACGCGAGCACCCGAGCTCCGGTGCGTGTTCTCGAGCACGAGCACGCTCGCATCGCGCGGCACATCCGATGCAGCGACCGCCGTGCGGATCTGCTCGAGGCTCGGACGGCCGGCCGCGGCGACGAGGCCCTGCATGATCAGCCCGGAGTGCACGGCAGGACCACCGAACTCGTAGACGAGCACGTGCGTGCGCTCTTCCGCGAGCAAGAGCCCGCCCGGTCGCGTCAGGATGCGCAGCGCGATCTCGTTCGCCATCGTCGCGGTCGGTAGGAAGAGCGCCGCCTCGTGGCCGAGCAGCTCCGCGATCCGCCGCTGGAGCTCGTTCGTCGTCGGGTCCTCTTTGAACTGCTCGTCGCCGACCTCGGCGGCGGCCATCGCGGCGCGCATGCCGGCGGTCGGCTTCGTCACGGTGTCGGAGCGAAGGTCGATCACGAAGGCTCACGCTACCGTGCGCGCGTGGATCTCGACCTGCTGGAGCAGACGCTCGCCGACCGCGGCGAGCCGTCGTACCGCACCGCGCAGGTGTGGGAGTGGACGGCGCAGGGCGTGCCGAGCTACCAAGAAATGTCGAATCTGCCGCGCGTGCTGCGCGCCGATCTGACCGCGGCCGTGCCGTTCTCGACGCTCACGCTCGAGACCGAGCGCGAGGCGCGGGACGGCACCGTCAAGGCGCTCTTCCGCACCGCCGACGGCCATCCGGTGGAGGCGGTGCTCATGCGCTATCGCGACGGCCGCCGCTCGGTCTGCTTGTCGTCGCAGTCGGGCTGTCCGCTCACGTGCTCGTTCTGCGCGACCGGCCAGATGGCGTTCGGCCGCAACCTCACGTCTTCCGAGATCGTCGACCAGGCGCTCCACTTCCGCCGCCGGACGCCGGTCGACCACGCGGTCTTCATGGGGATGGGCGAGCCGATGCTCAACCTCGACGCCGTGCTCGGTGCGGCGCGCCGCCTTCCCGACGTCGGCATCACGCCGCGCCGCACGACGATCTCGACCGTCGGCTGGCTCCCCGGTCTTCGCCGCTTCGTCGACGAGGTCGAGGAGCCGATCCGGCTCGCGCTGTCGCTGCACGCCCCGGACGACGAGCTGCGGTCGCAGCTCATGCCGGTGAACGACCGGTATCCGCTCGCGGACATCCTCGCCGAGTGCCGCCGTTACGTCGCCCTGCGCAACCGCCGCGTCTACGTCGAGTACGTCATGCTCGCCGGCGTCAACGACGCGCCCGAGCAGGGACGGGCACTCGCCGCGCTCCTCGGCCCCGACCACTTCAAGGTCAACCTCATCCCGTACAACCCGACGGGGATGTACGACGGCTCCTCACGCGAGCGCATTGCCGCGTTTAAGACGCAGCTTGCCCGCGGTCGCGTGCCGGCTACGGTCCGGCTCACGCGCGGGCGCGACATCGAAGCCGCGTGCGGTCAGCTGGCCGCTGCGCCGCGTCCTTCTCTTGTCAGGGGCCGCTCGTGAGCGGGTTCAGCGAGATGTTCTCGTTTCGCCGCATCGAACGGGACGACGAGCGCTCTGTCCCGCAGGTGATGCCGCCGTGGCACGGCCCATCGGAGGACGAACTCGGAACATACGTGCCGCTGTCCATCGTGATCGCCCGCTCGGATCGCGCTGCGGTCGCGCTGGCCGGTGCAGTCGCGTACTCAACCGGGGTCGTGCTGCACCTTGCCGCCGCCGCGCGAGGTCTTCGCGACAGGGACTCGAACCGCTTCTTCCACGAGCAGCACATGATCGACCCCGAAGAGCCACTCGCGCCGGCGTTCCTCCGTTTCGGGCTCGAGCTCACGGACGGGACGAGGGTCTCGAATCTCGAGGGTCATCACCGTCGGTTCTCGCAAGATGAGCCGGATGCAGCGGTACTCGTTCACCATGGCGGAGGCGGCGGATCGTCCGGAGGCGGGCGTCTCACGATGCGGCCCGCGTATTGGCTCTGGCCCTTGCCGCCGGAAGGGGCCGTCCAGGTCTTCGTTGAGTGGCCGGCTCTCGACATCGAACTCACGCGCACGGAGCTCGACGCGGCTCCGATCCTCGCCGCGGCCCAGCCCGTACGGCTCTGGCCCTAGACCGACTGCGGCTCGAGCGCCGGGTGCTGCTCGAAGCCATACTTGACGACCGGCTTCTTCGCCGCTCTCACCTCGTCGAGCCGCCGCACCGGACGGTCGTGCGGCGCCTCCTTCAAGAGCTCGGGACTGTCGGCCGCCTCGCGGGCGATCGCGAGCATCGCGTCGCAGAACGCATCGAGGGTCTCCTTCAACTCGGACTCCGTCGGCTCGATCATCAGCGCCTCTGAGACGATCAGCGGGAAATAGATCGTCGGCGGATGGAAGCCGTAGTCCATCAACCGCTTCGCGACGTCGAGCGCCGTGACGCCGTGGTCGCGCTTCAGTGTCCGCGCCGAGAGCACGAACTCGTGCATGCAGAGGCGGTCGAAGGGAAGGTCGTACGCGTCCTTCAGGCGCGCGAGCACGTAGTTCGCGTTCAGCACCGCGACCTCCGACATCTCGCGCAGGCGCGGCCCGTACTGGCGGATGTACGCGTACGAGCGAACGAAGACGCCGAATGGCCCTGTGAAGCCACGCACCTTGCCGATCGACTTCGGCCGGTCGAAGTCGAGCGCATACGTGTCCCCCGTACGCACGACCGCCGGCACGGGGAGGAACGGCTCGAGGCTCTTGCGCACGGCAATCGGCCCGCCGCCCGGGCCCCCGCCTCCGTGCGGCTGCGAGAACGTCTTGTGCAGGTTGATGTGGACGATGTCGAAGCCCATGTCGCCCGGCCGTGAGATCCCGCACACGGCGTTGAGGTTCGCGCCGTCGTAGTACATGAGCGCGCCCGCGCCGTGGAAGATGCGCTCGATCTCCTCGATGTTCTCGTCGAACAGGCCGAGCGTCGACGGGTTGGTCAGCATCAGCGCGGCCGTGTGCTCGTCGACCTTCGTGCGCAGGTCCTCGACGTCGATGTTGCCGCGGACGTCCGTGCGCACCGGCGTCAGCTCGTAGCCCGCCATCGTCACCGACGCGGGATTCGTTCCGTGCGCCGTGTCCGGGATGACGACCTTCCGCCGCTGCTCCGACTCGCCGCGGTCGGCGAAGTACGCACGCACGAGCATCAGGCCGGTCAGCTCGCCCTGGCTCCCGGCCGCGGGTTGCAGCGAGACGGCATCGAGACCGGTGACCTCGGCGAGGATCTCCTGCAAGCGCCACTCGAGCTCGAGTGCGCCCTGCGCGCCGTCCTCGTCCTGGTGCGGATGGAGCTGCGCGAAGCCCGGCAGGCCGACGAGTCGCTCGTTGACGCGCGGGTTGTACTTCATCGTGCAGGAGCCGAGCGGATAGAAGCCGGTGTCTACGCCGAAGTTGCGCGTGGACAGCTCGGTGAAATGGCGGACGAGCTCGAACTCCGGCACCTCGGGCAGGCGCGGCGGCTCCGCGCGCCTCAGCTCCTCCGGCACCTCCGGCGCGGGCAGGCCGGCGTGGCGCGGGATCGACGACGCGCGCCGTCCCCGCTGCGACTTC
>DATGEH010000071.1:0-4021 GCA_035310325.1 Gaiellaceae bacterium | reverse complement strand
CAGGCTCTCTCGAACGACGCGATCCAGGAGCTGCAGCTGCTCACCGGCGATCGTGAGACGGCGTACAGCGCCCTCTTCCAGCGCCTCATCGAGAGCGGGCAGGAGCCGGTGGCGCAGCGCGACGTGCTCGCAGCCGAACGTGCCGTGATCACGCAGAGCTTCCGTGGCAGCCGCGGCGCCTACATCGCCGCGCTCGCGCGCGCAAACGCGACCGTCGCGATCGCGCGCGGCATCCTCGCCGACCAGCTGCGCCGTGCGAAGGTCGAGGCGTCGCTTTCGTCGGCGACGCCGTCCGCGGCCGACGTGCAGACGTTCTACACGTCGTATCCGGATCTCCCCGTGCGGCTCGTGCAGGCGAAGCCCGCACCGCAGTGGCTCGGCAGCAAGACGCGCGGGCTCGCGCTCGGCGAAGTTGCGCCCGACCGGCTCTTCAGTCTCCCGACGGGTCAGTCCGCGACCGTGCGCACGGGTGACGGAACGTTCTCGGTGAAGCCGCTCCGCGACGCGCTGTCGCTCGGCGCCGTTCCGCTCGGCAACGTGCGCCCGGCGATCGTCGCCGCGTTGCGCTCCTTCGAGCGCGGCCAGGCGTACGAGAGCTGGACCGTCCGCCTGCAGCGCTCGGCGCTGAACAAGGCGATCTGCGCACGTGACGACCTGCCGCAGCCGGCGGCGGTCGACCTCACGTCGTTCCTGCCGTTCCTCCGGCTGGGCTAGACCGCCCGGCGGTCGTCGGCGGAGACGGCGCGGCCCTTGCCGGCTTCCTTCGCGCGATAGAGAGCGTTGTCGGCGCGCTCGAAGAGCGAGATCGAGTCGTCTTCCTGCATGAGCTCGGCGACACCGGCCGAGAGATGCAGGCGTCCGGCCGGACCGATCGGCTCGGTCGAGATCGCGCGCTGGATGCGCGCGAAGAGCTGCTCGCCGTCCCCGATCCCCGACTCGGGAAGGATGACGGCGAACTCGTCGCCGCCGACCCGGCAGGGGACGTCGGCGGTGCGCACCGCTGTGCGTAGCCGCTCGGCGGCCTCTGAGAGCGCGGAATCGCCGGCGAGATGCCCGATGCGGTCGTTGACGTCCTTGAAGTCGTCGAGATCGAAGACGATCAGCGCGAGCTTGCGCGCATAGCGATGCGCCCGCGCGGCCTCGCGCGCAAGCGTCTCGTGGAAGTAGCGGCGATTGTGCAGGCCGGTGAGCGCGTCGAGGTCGGCGAGACGCCTCGCCTCACGGAAGCGGCGCGCGTTCTCGATCGCCGGAGCGGCCCGCTGCGCGAGCTCCTCGAGGCGGCCGAGGTCGGCGTCGTCGAAGCTGCGGCCGGGATCGCGCGTGAACACGGTGAGGTGGCCGAGGCTTCCTGCCTCGTCGGCGAGCGGCACCGCGACCCCCGAACGGATGAGCGATTCGCCCTCGCCCTCGGCGTAGCGGTACCCGATCTCGATCGAGCGCACCCGGTTTCCATCCGGCGGGCCCGAGACGGCGTGGCGGCCGGCCTCGTCCTCGGCGAGCCCGAGGGTCGCGACCAGGGGCGGGCCGTCGTTCGTCTCCAGCCGCACCATCGCCGCGTCGACCCCGGGGAGGGCGCCCGCAGCGTCGAGCGTCCTCGCAAGCACCTCGTCGAGGTCGATCGAGCTCGCCAGATCGGCCAGGATCCGGCTCCGGCGGGTCTCCTCCTCGGCTCGCTCGACCGCACCGGCGAGCTCGGAGGCCAGCTCCTCCATCCGCAGCTCGAGCGTGCGAACCGTTTCGTCGACCCGCGAGTCGGCCTTCCGGCTCGACCGCCGGCCGGAGAGGGCAAGGAGCATGAACAGCGCGATCGAGAGGGCGCCGAGCCCGGCCGAGATGGCGATGAGAGCCTGGTTCACGCGGGGTCCCTGCGGACCACCTCAGTATGGCTCATTGCCGCTTGATTACAGGTCGAGCGGCGCGCCGGCAAAGCCGGCGCGCCTTTTTTGGTCGGCGTCGCAAGCGACGCCTTTTGACGGGGGTTATGGGCTCCGCTACCATGCCGCGGGCCGGTTGGCAGGGGCAATCCGCCCCGCCGACCGTCTCTTTGTGAAGGGAGCACTTCTCTAAGTCATGCCGACCGTCAATCAACTCGTGCGCCATGGCCGCAAGACGGTCAAGGTGAAGACGAAGACGCCCCATCTGGGCGGATCCCCGCAGAAGCGGGGCGTCTGCACGCGCGTTTCCACGGTCACCCCGAAGAAGCCGAACTCGGCGCTGCGGAAGGTCGCGCGCGTCCGGCTGACGAACGGGCAGGAGGTCAACGCCTACATCCCGGGCGAGGGCCACAACCTGCAGGAGCACTCGGTCGTGCTCGTCCGCGGCGGCCGCGTGAAGGACCTCCCGGGCTATCGCTACAAGATCATCCGCGCCGCGCTCGACGCGGGCGGCGTCGCCGACCGCAAGCAGGCGCGCTCGAAGTACGGCGCGAAGAAGGGCTCGTAATGCCGCGCCGTGCAGAGGTGCAGGCGCGCACGGTCGAGGCGGACTCCGTCTACGGCTCGCAGCTCGTCGCCCAGGTCATCCACAAGATCATGCTCGACGGCAAGAAGTCCGTCGCCGAGCAGATCGTCTACGAAGCCCTCGAGACCGTGGGCACGAAGACCGGCCGCCCGCCGGTCGAGGTGCTCGAGCAGGCCGTGAAGACGGTCACGCCGGTCCTCGAGGTCCGCGGCCGCCGCGTCGGCGGCGCGAACTACCAGGTGCCCGTCGAGGTGCCGCAGCGCCGCGCGCGCACCCTCGCCGTGCGCTGGCTCGTGACGTACGCGCGCGAGCGGCGCGAGAAGGGCATGAGCACGAAGCTCGCCAACGAGATTCTCGACGCGCTGAACCAGCAGGGCGGCGCGTTCAAGCGCAAGGACGACGTCTACCGGATGGCGCAGGCCAACAAGGCCTTCGCGCACTACAGGTGGTAGCGATGGCGACGACCGAGACACCCGTCGCGCTCGACCGCGTCCGCAACATCGGGATCATGGCCCACATCGACGCGGGCAAGACGACGACGACCGAGCGGATCCTCTACTACACCGGCCGCACCCACAAGATGGGCGAGGTACACGAGGGCGCCGCGACGATGGACTGGATGGCCCAGGAGCAGGAGCGGGGCATCACGATCACGTCGGCGGCGACGACGGCGTTCTGGCGTGACCATCGCATCAACATCATCGATACGCCCGGGCACGTGGACTTCACCGTCGAGGTGGAGCGGAGCCTCCGCGTCCTCGACGGCGCCGTCGCCGTCTTCGACGCCGTCGCCGGCGTGCAGCCGCAGTCCGAGACCGTCTGGCGCCAGGCCGACAAGTACAAGGTTCCGCGCATCGCGTTCATCAACAAGATGGACCGCACGGGCGCGAACTTCTTCGCCTCGGTGCAGTCGATGCGCGACCGCCTCGCCGCGAACCCGGTGCCGGTACAGATCCCGATCGGCGCCGAGGACGCCTTCCGCGGCGTCGTCGACCTCGTCGAGATGCAGGCGATCGTCTACAAGGACGACCTCGGACAGGAGTTCGACACGGTCGAGATCCCCGTCGAGCTCGCCGAGCAGGCGCACGAGTACCACCACCAGCTGATCGACGCGATCTCGCACTTCGACGACGAGGTGCTCGAGGCGTACATCGAGGACGAGTCCTCGGTGACGCCGGACATGATTCGCCGCGCGGTCCGCGCTGGCACGCTCGCCGACGAGATCACGCCGGTGCTGCTCGGCTCCGCCTTCAAGAACAAGGGCGTGCAGCCGCTGCTCGACGCGGTCATCGACTACCTGCCGAGCCCGCTCGACGTGCCGCCGATGATCGGGATCGACCCGAAGACCGGCGCGGACGTGGAGCGCCATGCGTCGATCGAGGAGCCGTTCTCGGCGCTCGCCTTCAAGGTCATGTCCGATCCGTACGTCGGCAAGCTGACGTACTTCCGCGTCTACTCCGGGAAGATCAAGGCGGGCGACCGCGTCCTCAACACGACGACCGGCAAGACCGAGCGCGTCAGCCGCATCCTCCAGATGCACGCGAACCACCGCGAAGAGCGG
>DATGEH010000070.1:0-8576 GCA_035310325.1 Gaiellaceae bacterium | reverse complement strand
AACGCCGTCATGTCTGCGACGCGCGCAGCCTGCTGCATGTTGTGCGTGACGATGATGAACGTGTACTCGCTCTTGAGCGTGCTCATGAGCTCTTCGATCGCTGCGGTCGCGATCGGATCGAGTGCCGACGCCGGCTCGTCCATCAGCACGACGTCCGGCTCGACGGCGATTGCGCGCGCGATGCAGAGACGCTGCTGCTGACCGCCCGAGAGCGAGAGCGCGCTCGCCTTCAGCCGGTCCTTGACCTCTTCCCAGAGCGCGGCCTGCGTGAGCGCGCGCTCGACGCGCCCGTCGAGGTCGTCCTTCAACCCGAGTACCCGGCAGCCCCAGGCGACGTTGTCGTAGATCGACTTCGGGAACGGATTCGGCCGCTGAAAGACCATGCCGATGTGCCTGCGCACGGAGACGGGGTCGACGTCGGAAGCCGAGATGTCCTGTCCGTGGTAGCGGATCGTCCCGGTCTGCGTGAAGCTCGGGACGAGATCGTTCATCCGGTTGAGGCAGCGGATGAAGGTGCTCTTGCCGCAGCCCGACGGGCCGATGATCGCCGTGACGAGATTCTTGTACGCGTTGAGCGTGAGGCCCTTGAGTGCAGGCTTGCCGCCGTACAGCGCGTCGAGATTCTCGATCTCGAAGATCGCGTCGAGCCGCTCTTGCGGCGGCATCGGGGTACGGCGCGCCTCGACTCTCATGATCGGCCCGATCGTAGTGGACACGCCTTCGTTGCTTTCCATCGGAGTCAACCGGCGGTCAGCTTGCGACGGCTGCGCAAGGCGAGCCAGCGCGCACCGAGGCTGGCGAGCATGATGAAGAGCAGAAGGACGAATGCCGCAGCCCATGCGCGCGCGTGATCCTTCGGGTCGGACGACTCCGACAGCTCGAAGATCGCGACCGGGATCGACTGCAGAGCGTGGCCCGGATTCCAGCTCGGCCGGTTGCCGACGAGCGACGACGTGAAGAGCAGCGGCGCGGTCTCGCCGGCGACGCGCGCTACCGCGAGCACCGTGCCGGTCAGCACGCCGCCGATCGTCTGCGGCAGGACGATGCTCACCGTTGTCCGCCAGCGCGCGACGCCGAGCCCGAGCGCAGCTTCGCGCAACGAGTTGGGAACGAGCGCGAGAACCTCCATGGTCGCGCGCGCCACGAGAGGAAGCATGAGACAGGCAAGCGCAAACGAGCCCGCGAACCCGCTCTGCCCGTGGCCCAGCACCACCAGCCCGTAGACGAAGATTCCGATGACGATCGCGGGCACGCCGTTCAAGATGTCGAGCACGAGCGTGACGGCGCTGCGAATCGTCGGCGGCGCGAACTCGTTGAGGTAGACAGCGACGAGAATCCCGACGGGCAGCGCCATCAACGTCGCGATGGCGACGAGCACGATCGTTCCGGCGAACGCGTTCGAGAGCCCCTGCGGCGCGTTCGTGAAGCTGAACGGGATCGGTTGCTTCGTGATCAAATCGAGGTTCAGCTGGCTCCAGCCGCGCCTCGCGACCGCGTACACCATCACCACCAGCACCGAGACGGCCAGCGCCGCTGCAACCCAGGCGAGCGCTTCCATGCCGAAGTTCACGCGGCGCCGCCGAGCGAGACGATTGCCGCCGAGCTCGAAGCCTGCGCTGCTCATCCGCGTCCTCCGCGTGTCGCTCCCTGCTTGCGGGCCGCTCTCCGCACGACCCATTGCGCCGCGAGATTCACAACGAGCGAGAAGGCGAGCAAGATGAGGCCGAGGTAGATGAGCGACGAGGCCTGCAGGTTCGTCGACGCGCCCTGATACGACGCGGCGATCTTGGCGCCGAGCGTGTCGCCTGTGTCGAACAGGTTCCAGTGGATCCACACTCCGCCGCCGATGACCTGCGTGACGGCGATCGCCTCGCCGATCGCGCGGCCGAACCCGAGGATGAGCGCTGCGGCGATTCCTCCACGCGCGTACGGGAACATGACGCCCCGCACCATCTCCCAGCGGGTCGTGCCGAGCGCGAGCGCGCCCTCCTTCAGCTCGCGCGGGACGCTGAGGAAGAGCTCGCGCGAGATGCTCGCGACGATCGGCAGGATCATGATCGTCAGCACGACGATGGCCGTGAAGACGCTTGCTCCGGCGCCCTTCGGCCCGAAGAGCGGGATGAAGCCGAGGGCGCCGTGCAGAGCCGGCTCGACATGGTCGCGAAGCGTGGGGCCGAGCACGAGGATCCCCCAGAGGCCGACGACGACGCTCGGGATGGCGGCGAGGGTCTCGACGAGTGCCGTGACCGGAGCCTGCAAGGAGCGTGGCGCGAGCTCGGTGAGGAACAGCGCGATCCCGATGGCTAGCGGCGTGGCGAGCAGGAGCGCCGAGAACGACGTGACCGCGGTTCCGAACAGGAAGCTCGCGGCGCCGTAGAGCTCGTGACCCGGCACGGGGTTCCACGCGATGCGCGTGACGAACCCGAGCCCGAACTTCGAGATCGACAGGTGCGCACCGTCGATCACCTTCCAGACGATCAGGCCGACGAGGACCGTCGTCGCCAGCGCGGCCGCCCCCGCGACGAGCTGCAGGAGCAAGTCCCCGAAGCGGACCCGCCGCCCCGTGAAGGGACGGCGGGCTGCTTCAGCTAGATCGGCGGCGGACACGCGCCGATCTTACGAGTGAATCTTCGCGATCGTCTTCTCTGCGACGACGAGGACCGACTTCGGGATGGGCACGAAGCGGAGCCTCGCCGTGTACTGCGCTGCCTGGCCCTTCGTGACCGCCCAGAAGAGGAACTTCCGGAGGGCGGCGGCCTTTGCCGTCTGCTTCGGGACGATGACGTACGTGAAGGTCGAGATGGGGTACGCCACCGGGTACTTCTTCGGCGGGTTCACGATCGAGAGCGCGTTGTTCGCGTCGGGCTTCTGGTCGCTCGAAGCGGCCGCGAGGATCCCGCGCGTGCCCGGCGTCGTGAACTTGCCGGAGCGGTTCTTCATCGCGAAGTACTTCAGATGGGCCTGAAGCGCGAACGCGACATCGGCATAGCCGATGGCGCCCTGCGTCGACGAGACGACGCCTGCCACGCCGGAGCTGCCCTTGGCGCCGACGCCCACCGGCCAGTTGACGGCGACTGCGGTGCCGAACCGGCTCTTCCATGTCGAGCTGACGCTCGAGAGGTAGTCGCTGAGGTTGTACGTCGTGCCCGAGTTGTCCGAGCGGTGCGCGATCGTGATCTTGTCGCTCGGCAGGCTGACCTTCGGGTTCAGCTTCTTGATGGCCGGATCGTTCCATGTCGTGATCTGGCCCATGAAGATCTTTGCGAGCGTCGGCCCGTCCATGTGCAGCAGGTTCGGGACGCTGGGCTCGTTGTACATGACCGCGGTGCCGCCGAGTGCCCATGGAATCTGCAGGCAGCCGTTGCACGCGGCGAACTGATCGGATGTGAGCGGTGCATCGCTCGCACCGAAGTCGACTGTGCGGCCCTGGATCGCGGCGATGCCGCCTCCCGAGCCGATGGGGCTGTACTGCAGCTCGTAGCCGTACGCGGCGCCGATGCCGGCGACCCACTGGGCGACGAGCGGCGAGACGAAGGTGCTGCCCGCACCCGAGATCGTCGTCGCGTGATGCGAGGCGCGCGAAGCGCCTGCCGTGCCGACGGCGGTCGCCGCGAGCAGCGCTGCGGCGGCGGCGACGGCAGAGATTCGAGTCAAAGAGCCGAGCTTCGGCATCTGGTTGTCTCCTCGTTGGGGGATTCGAGGCCAACGTACGAAGAGCGGGGCGAGGGGTGGGATACGGGCCTGTGCCGATGTGGTGACGAAGTGGTGGCATGCCCTCGAATCCGGCCTTCCGAGCCGTGTACCGTGTGGTTCACATGGCGATCGACGAAGCCCTGAACCAGATCGAGGCCGAGCTCCAGAAAGAAGGTGAGCGTGTCCTCTCCGCCGTCCGGGGCGCAGTCCGCGCCCTCCAGGAGCAGGACGTCGAGCTGGCGGACGAGGTCATCGCCTTCGACGACGAGATCGACGGGTTGTTCCTCGGGATCGAGAGCTCGATCCAGGCCCTGCTCGCGCTCCAGACACCGGTCGCACGGGATCTGCGGTTGCTCCTCGCGATGCTCCACATCAACCTCCTGCTCGAGCGCAGCGGCGACAGCTGCGTGACGATCGCGAAGCTCTCGAAGCTCGTCGCCGATACCGATCCCGACCCGACGCTGGCGGCAGTGCTCGTCGAGATGGGCGACCGGGCCGAGGAAATGTTTCGCGTCACCCTCGATGCGTTCGCGAACCGCGATCTCGCGGTCGCCGAGAGCCTCGTCGACCTCGACGAGCTGATCGACCGCGCAAACCGCCGTTTCGTCGAGCGCCTCGTCGACGTCATGGCCGAGCCCGAGCTGCGGGAGTGGGGCCTGCGCATGGTCGTCGTCGCGCGCACGATCGAGCGCATCGGCGACCGCGCCGTGGACATCGGCGAGCAGACGGCCTACCTGCTCACGGCCGAGTTCCGCGAGTTCACCGACGCCTCCCACCGGGCGTAGCCTTAGGCTCTACGCCCGTGGACTGGCGCGCGTATCACGCGATCTACTCGCTCTCGCTTCATCATCACTGGCTCGGCACGCTGTTTCATGCGATCGAGGCGGCGAGCATCCCGTTCATGGTCGTTGCGACGGGCGTGCTCTGGTTTCTGTCCAGGCCCGGCGGCGACCGCAGGTGGAAGCTCGCGACCGCGAATGGTTTTGCCGCGGCCGCAGTCGCGTACGTCGTGAACTTCGCAATCCACTCGATCTGGGACCGGCCTCGCCCGTACGAGAGCCACGCGATTCGCCATCCGTGGTCGAGCTCGACGGACGGGTCGTTCCCGAGCGATCATGCGAGTCTCGCGCTCGCGATCGCGTTCGCCGTACTTGCGTTCGACAGCGTTGCCGGTGCGGTGCTACTCGCCGCGGCCGTGCTGATCGCGATCGGGCGCGTAATGATCGGCGCGCACTATCCAGGCGATGTGCTCGCGAGCGTGCTCGTCGCGGGAGTCGCAGCCTTCGTCGTCGTCCGCCTCGCACGCGGGTACGTGGACGTCGTCGTCCGGCTCGTCGAGCGCGTGAGCGATCCGCTCGTCGGATCGCTCTACAGGCGGGCGAGCAACGCGAGGTCGCCCTCGTAGGTGAGCAGCTCGGCGGCCGCCGTCGCCGGCAGCCAGCGCAGCTCGTCCACCTCGTCGCCGGGCACGAACCCGTCGTCGGCCAGCGGCCGCATCAGCCACCAGCGGACGCGCTTCATCCGCCCCTGTGCGGCGGCGTGCTCGGTTGTGCCGAGCTCTTGCTCCAGCACGCAGCGAAGCCCGGTCTCCTCGTGCACCTCACGGAGCGCACAGTCCTCGTCGCTTTCGCCGTCATCGGCTTTCCCTTTCGGGAACGTCCAATCGTCGTAGCGCGGCCTGTGCACGAGCAGCACCGTGCCGTCGCGGCGCACGAGGCCTCCCGCCGCGCGGACGGGCATGTCAGCCGACGGTCACTCGCTCCGGGATCACGTAGCGCTGATCCCGGTGCGTGGCGATCTCGAGCAAGAGGCGGTGGAGCGTTTCGCGTTCCGCATCGTCGAGTGGTGCGAGGAACTCCTCCTCGAGGCTCTTGACCATCTTGCGGAGCTTCCCGAGCTCGCGGCGTCCGGCCGCCGTGAGGCTGACCATCTGGCGCCGCCGGTCGTTCGGATCGCGCCGCCGCTCGACGAGCGCCCGCTCTTCGAGGCCGTCGAGGAGGCCGACCAGCTGGCTGCGGTCGATCGCGAGCGCGTCGGCGATGGTCGCCTGCGTCTCGCGGGCGCCTTCCTCGAGCAGCGCGAGCACGCCGTAGTCGTAGGGGCTGAAGCCCGCGCGCTCGAACTGCTCCATCGCCTCCGTCTTGATCGTGTAGCCGAGCCGGCCGAGCACGAAGACGGTGCTCGAGACGAGCTCTTCCGGAAGACAGGGATTTTCGGTCATGCGGGAATTAGTGTAGCGCAGGATCGTTGGTTGTGTGTATCGTGGAGTTAACCAATGATCTGGGGGATTATCGAATGAGCGAATCCACTATGGCAGCAACCGCGGACAGACGGCGCTGGCTCGGCCTGGCCGTCCTCGTTGCCGCGCAGTTCATGGTCGTCCTGGACATCGCGATCGTCAACGTCGCGCTCCCGACGATCAAGACCGACCTGCACTTCAGCCAGGAGAGCCTGCAGTGGGTCATCACGGCCTACTCCATCCTCTTCGGCGGCGTCCTCCTGCTCGGCGGCCGTATGGCCGACCTCCTGGGCCGGCGGCGGATGTTCATGCTCGGGCTCACCCTCTTCACGGTGAGCTCGCTCCTCGACGGCCTCGCCTGGTCGGAGGGCTCGCTGATCGCGTTCCGCTCGCTCCAGGGCCTCGGCGCCGCGCTGCTCGCGCCCGCCGCGCTCTCGATCCTCACCACCACGTTCAGCGAGGGACGCGAGCGCAATCTCGCGCTCGGCATCTGGGGCGCCGTCTCAGGAAGCGGCGCCGCGGCCGGCGTGCTCCTCGGCGGCCTGCTGACGAGCGCCTTGAACTGGTCGTGGATCTTCTACGTCAACGTTCCGGTCGGCGCGCTCGTGCTCGGGCTCAGCCCGTGGCTGCTGCGCGAGAGCCGTGCGCAGCTCAACCATCGCCACTTCGACGCGGCCGGCGCCGCATCGATCACCGGCGGCCTCATGGTCCTCGTCTACGGGCTCACGCACGCGAGCCAGCACGGCTGGGCGACCGCTCAGACCGTCGGCTACCTCGCCGCCGCCGCCGCGCTGATCGCCGCGTTCGTCGCGGTCGAAGCCCGCTCGCCGGCGCCGCTCCTGCCGCTGCGCATCTTCCGGCTGCGGACGCTGTCGGGGTCGAACATTGCGGCGCTCTTCTCCGGGGCCGCGATCTTCTCGCAGTTCTTCCTGTTGACGCTGTACATGCAGCAGGTCCTGCACTACTCCGCATTGCAGACGGGCGCCGCGTACATCACGTTCACGCTCGCGATCATCGTGTTCTCCGGTGTAGCGCAGGCGGTCGTGACGCGGGTCGGCATTCGCCCGGTTCTTCCGGCGGGCCTCGCGCTCGCGACGGTCGGGCTCGTCGTTTACACGCGGCTCCCGGTTCACGGCCACTACTTCTGGGATCTCTTCCCAGCGTTCCTCATCGGCGGGATCGGGATGGCCTTCGCGTTCGTGCCGATGTCGATCGGCGCGCTCGCGGGCGTCGACCAGGGTGACGCTGGAGTCGCATCGGGCCTCTTGAACACGTCACAGCAGATCGGCGGCGCCATCGGCGTCGCGGTCGCGACCACCATCGCGACGACCTACACCGCCCACTACGCAAACGCGCACGGGCTGGGCACGCTCGCGCCGGCGGCGCTGACGCACGGATTCGAGATCGCGTTCTACGCGCTCGCCGGCATCTCGCTGCTCGCGGCGGTGCTCTCCGCGCTCGTGATCGAGCGGCGGCCCGCCGAGCCGGCGGACGTCACCGGGCTCGTGCCCGCACTGGAGGAGGCCGCATGACCGATCGTCACGAGCATCAGAACCAAGTCGAGCGGCTGCTCGAGCAAATCGGAGAGCGCACACGCGAGCTTCGTTTGCTCAAGACGTACGGGATCGGCGCTGCCGCGCTCGGCGACCGGAAGAGCGAGCTTCTCCGGGCTCGGCAGCAGCTCGCGGCAATCGTCGGCCACTGACGGTCGCCTCACGCAAACGCGCGGCCAGCTCCTCCGTGAGCTGGCCGCGCCGCAATCTCCACTGCCAGTTCCCGTGAATCTCCCCCGGCCGGTTCATGCGCGCGTCGCTGCCGAGCCCGAGCACGTCCTGCACGGGAACGATCGCAAGCGACGCGCGTGATTTCATCGCGATCTCGATCAGTCCCCAGTTCGGCTCGCGCGGGTCGAGACCGGTACGCGCGCGCTGCTTCTCCGTCAGGCTCGCGAACCAGCCGACCGTCGTGTCGGTGTCATGCGTCGCCGTGCAGACGACCTCGTTTCGCCGGTGGTTCTGCGGTGCGTGCGGATTGCCTCGCCGCCCTCCGAACGCCCAGTGGAGCACGGCCATGCCCGGCAGCCCGAGCTCGTCGCGCAGGCGGTAGACGGCCGGCGTGATCACGCCGAGATCCTCCGCGACGAGCGGCAGCTCCCCGAGCTCGTGCGCGACGGCGTCGAAGAGCTCGCGTCCGGGCCCGCGCCGCCACCGCCCGCGGCGCGCCGTCTTGTGCCTCTGTGGCACGGCCCAGTACGAGACGAACCCGCGGAAGTGATCGAGCCGGGCGGCGTCGACGAGCTCGAACGTGCGCCGCAGGCGCTCGATCCACCACCGGTAGCCGGTCGCGCGATGCACGGGCCACGCGTACAGCGGATTGCCCCAAAGCTGTCCGGCTGCGGAGAGCATGTCGGGCGGCGCGCCCGCGACCTCGGCGTGCGCGAAGAGCTCGGGCCACGCCTCCACGTCGCTGCCGCTGTCGGAGACGTAGATCGGCACGTCGCCGATGAGCCGCACGCCGCGCTCGCGCGCATACGCGCGCAGGGCGTTCCACTCGCGCTCGAACCGCACCTGTTCGGCGACTGCCCGCGGGCCCTCGAATGCAGTCCAGCCGCCGGTCCAGTACGGATGGCGCGCGACGAAGTCCT
>DATGEH010000069.1:0-3394 GCA_035310325.1 Gaiellaceae bacterium | reverse complement strand
GGTGAGCAGCTGTAGCTCCTGGATCGCGTCGTTCGAGAGCGCCTGCGCGCCGACGAGGCACTGGGTTCCCGGTGTGAGCACGCTGAGCTGGCCCTCGGTGCGCGACGTCACGAATGCCTTCCCGATCGCTTTCGGCGCGTTGCAGTACGAGAGGGAGCGCACCCACAACCACGCGCACAACGCGTACGGCTTCGCAGGATCCGTCTCGCTCGCCGTCCACTCGGGCCAGCCCCACGACCAGACCGACGCGATGCCCGTCTCGGCGGCGACCTCCTGCACGGCCAGCGCCTGCCACTTCACCACCTGGTACCAGGCGGCATCGGGCTCGAGCCCGTTTCGGCCGCCGAAGCCCTTCGTCGTCGCGAAGCTCAGCATGAGACCGAGCCGGTCGGGTGCGATGCCGAGGCCGGTGAAGTCGGCGATCGCCTGTCGGTACGACGCGCGCAGCGTGCGGTTGCCGAGGATGGGACCGAGATTCCACGTCGACGTCGCAGGGATGTAGTCCTCGCGCACGAGCTCGGCGGACGCGGCCGCCTGCTGCCACCACACCGCGGCGTCGCCGCCCGTGTAAGGCCGCGCGGCGACGAGCAGCACCGGATGCGCGCCGAGCATCGCGAGGTTCTGCACGAATGCGAGCGCGTTCTGCCGGTACTGCGCGTTGTTCGCCGACCACGGCGTGACGAGCGCGGCCCCGGAAAGCTCGTTCAAGACGATGACCGGTGTCGTGCACCCGATCTGCTGCACGGCGAAGTCGAACAGCCTCTTCGCCTTGTCGGGGATGGTCGCCGGGTCGGCCGGTGCCGTCGTCGTTCCGATGCGTTTGTTGAAGTTGAGGTCGAAGTAGATCGTCGCCGCGCCCTTCGCCCGCATCTGCGCGGGGTAGTCGCCGCTCGAGGCCGCGACGACGAGGCCCGGCTTGCCGAGGATGTTCGTGAACTCGGGCGTCGTCCAGCCGTACTCCGCCCAGATCGGCTGCGTCACCGGCAGCCCGCATTGCCCTGCGTACGGCGCGGGCGGCGCGGCGGCGTGCGCAGACGCCGGCCAGGCAGCAACGAGCACGAATAGCGCGAGGAACTTCTTCACGACCCCGCCCCTTGATAGCAGAGAAACGGCGGGGTCAGACACCCGGACATGTCCCGGTGTCTGACCCCCGTCCGTTACTCGTTGTCGAGCGGCGTGTCGACCTCGGGGATCTCTTCAGCCTCGATGTCCGACTTGGGCTCGGCCCCGTTGCCGTCCGCGATGTCGTCACCGAAGTCGAGACCGAGGCCGGCGAGACCTTCGCCGCCGTCGGTGTCGATCTCCTCGAGCGCTGCGAGCAGCTGCTCCTCGGTCTGCGGCCGCGTGTACGCGCTCACCGGGACCGCGTCGGACGGACGGATCTCGATGTTGCGGTACCGCTTCAGCCCCGTGGCCGCCGGGATGAGCTTCCCGATGATCACGTTCTCCTTCAAGCCGAGCAACCGGTCGACCTTGCCCTCGATCGCCGCGTCCGTGAGGACCTTCGTCGTCTCCTGGAACGAGGCGGCGGAGAGGAAGGACTCGGTCGCAAGCGACGCCTTCGTGATCCCGAGGATCAGCGGGTCCGACGTCGCCTGTTCCTTCTTCTCCTTCTTCACGCGCACGTTCTCGCGCTCGAGCGCGACCTTGTCGACGAGCTGGCCCGGAAGCAGATCGGTCTGGCCCGCGTTCTCGATGCGGACCTTCTTCAACATCTGCCGGACGATGAGCTCGATGTGCTTGTCGTGGATCTCGACGCCCTGCGACATGTACACCTTCTGCACCTCGCCGACGAGATAGAGCTCGATCGACGTATAGCCCTTCAGGCGCAGCAGGTCGGCAGGGTTCAGCGAGCCGTCGTGCAGCGGGTCGCCGGCCTCGACGACCTGCCCGTTCGCGACGAGCAGGCGCGTGCGGCGCGGGACGGTGTACGACTTCTCGTCCTCCTCCTTGCCGCTCGCGGGCAGGATCGTCAGCTTCAGCTGGCGCTCCGTCTCCTCGATCCCGACCGTGCCGCCGATCTCGGCGAGCTGCGCGGCGCCCTTCGGATTCCGCGCCTCGAAGATCTCGACGACGCGCGGCAGGCCGTGCGTGATGTCGGCGCCGGCGATGCCGCCCGTGTGGAACGTGCGCATCGTCAGCTGCGTGCCCGGCTCGCCGATCGACTGCGCGGCGATGATGCCGACCGCGTCGCCGATCTCGCACATCTCGCCCGTCGCGAGGAACGTGCCGTAGCACGCCTGGCACACGCCGGTCTCCGCCTTGCACTTGAGCACCGAGCGAACAGGGACGACGAACTCCTTCGCCGCATCGCCGAGCTCCTCGACGATCTCGCGCAGGCGTGAGTTCGTGATCTCCTCGCCTCTCTCGGCGATCACGGTCTTGCCCGGCTTGCCCGACGCGAGCGGCTTGTAGATGTCGGCCGCAAGGATGCGCGCGGTGACGCTCTTGTTCAGGCCGTCCGCGAGGAACAGCGGCAGCTCGACGTACTCCTTCGACTTGCAGTCGGCTTCGCGGATGATCACGTCCTGCGAGACGTCGACGAGACGCCGCGTCAGGTAGCCCGAGTCGGCCGTGCGGAGCGCCGTGTCGGCCTGGCCCTTGCGGGCGCCGTGCGTCGAGATGAAGTACTCGAGCACCGACAGGCCCTCCATGAAGTTCGCCTTGATCGGCCGCTCGATGATCTCGCCCTTCGGGTTCGCCATGAGACCGCGCATACCGGCGAGCTGGCGCAGCTGCGTGAACGAGCCGCGTGCACCCGAGTTGGCCATCATGTAGATCGGGTTCAACTCGTTCAGGTTGGCAGTCATCGCGTCGGCGACGGTGTCGGTCGCCTCCGTCCAGATCTCGACGATCGACTCGTGCCGCTCGGACTCGGTGATGAGGCCGTGCTCGTACGCCTGCTCGACCTTCGCGACACGATCCTCGTACTCGCCGAGGATCTTCTCCTTCTCCGGCGGAATGACGATGTCGTTCTTCGAGATCGTCACGCCGGCGCGAGTCGCGTAGATGAATCCGAGCTCCTTGATCGTGTCGAGCACCGACGCGACGGCATGCGCGCCGTACGTGTCGACGAGCGTCGAGATGAAGTCGCCGAGCTCCTTCTTCGAGAGCGTGCGGTTGAGGTAGTCGTGGTAGGTGGTGTACTCGCCCTCGAGCTCGCCGACCGCCTCGCGCAACGCACGGTCGACCTCCGCGTTGAAGATCACGCGGCCCGGCGTGCTGACGATGAGCTCGCCCTCCCACAGGTACTCGATCGGCTGCTGCAGCAGGATCTGCTTCGCCTCGAGCGCGAACTCGACCTCCTCCTCGGTGCGGAACCTCTGCGGCCGCGGGTCCATGTCCTCCGCCGCGACGTCGTCGAAGCTCTTGTCCGAGTAGGTGAGGTAGTACG
>DATGEH010000068.1:0-2529 GCA_035310325.1 Gaiellaceae bacterium | reverse complement strand
CGCGAGCAGCTCCCGAAGCGAATCGCCGATGAGGAGCTCGTCGTCGAGGATCAGCACGCGGCCCACACGCGGAGACGTTCCCGAGGTGGGGCGCCGGGCACGAGGATCGTCCACCATGCAGCGTGCAATCCAGATCGTGATAGCGCAACTCATTCCGAGCCGATCTCTTGCACGGTACCTCCGGACGGCTGCGCGACGCGTGGCACAATGCTCGTGCGATGGCTGCTTCTGCCGCCCGCAGCCGCGGCGCGCGGCGTTCGGTGATGATCGTCGACGACGACACGAGCAATCGTGAGCTCCTCGGCGTCCTGCTCCGTGCCCGCGACTACGAGATCATCGAGTGCGAAAACGGAGCGCATGCCCTCGAGCGGCTGCGCGCCGGCGGTCCCCGGCCCGACGTCATCGTGCTCGACCTCATGATGCCGGTGATGGATGGCTGGCGCTTTCGCGTCGAGCAAAGAAAGGATCCCGCGCTCGCCTCGATCCCGGTGCTCGCGCTGTCGGCCGACGGCACGGCCAAGGCGGTGGCGATCGACGCCCACGCGTACCTGCACAAACCGGTCGACGGCGACGCGCTGGCCGTGGCGGTCGACCGCCTGATCGTGCAGGTCGAGCACCGCGAGCTCCAGGCGCAGCTCGCGCAGGCCAGTCGCCTGTCCGCGCTGGGAACCATGGCCGCCGGCATGGCGCACGAGATCAACAACCCCCTCGCGTTCCTCCTGCTCAACGTCGAGACGCTGAACCGCGAGCTGCTCGGCGAGCTCGCCGAGTGGGCGCAGTCAGGCGCCGGGGCCGAGCGCGCGCGTCGCGTCGGGGAATCGCTCGCGCGTATCCGGACCGGCGGCGAGCGCATTCGCGACATCGTGCGGGGCCTGCGCACGTTCTCACGGCCCGACGTCGAGACGCGCGCCCCGCTCGACGTCCGCGCGGTGCTCGACTCGTCGATGGCCATGCTCGGCAACGAGATCCGTCACCGAGCGCGCCTCGTGAGGGACTTCGAAGGCGAGATCCCCGGCGTCGTCGGCAACGACGCTCGCCTCGGGCAGCTGTTCCTCAACCTGCTGCTCAACGCCCTGCAATCGCTCCCGGAGCCGACGCCGGACGTCCAGCCGGAGATCCGGGTCGCCGTGCGCAGCGAAGGCGAGTGGGTGGTCGTCGAGGTGGAGGACACCGGGAGCGGGATCGCGCCGGAGATCGTGGGTCGCATCTTCGAGCCGTTCTTCACGACCAAGCCCGTCGGGAGCGGCACCGGCCTCGGGCTCGCCATCTGCCACGGCATCGCCACCGGCCACGGCGGGAGGATCTCGGTCCGCAGCGCGCTCGGCGAGGGGAGCACCTTTCGGGTCGAGCTCCCTGCCATGCGCAGCGGGACCCACGTGGCTGCCCGGGGCGAACCCGTACCCGTCGCCTCGCCGAGGCGAGCGCGCGTCCTGATCGTCGACGACGAGGCCCACTTCGGTCTCGCGCTGCGGCGGGTGCTCGAGGATGATCACGACGTCGAGACGTTGCTCGACGCGCGCGAGGCTCTGGCCCGGATCGTCTCGGGCGAGCGCTACGATCTCCTCGTCTGCGACGTCATGATGGCGGGCATGGACGGAGTCGACCTCTTTCACGCCGTCCGGAGCGTGGCGCCCGCGCAGGCCGAGCGCATGATCTTCGTGACCGGGGGCGCCTTCACCGAGCGAGCGCGGAAATTCCTGGGCGAGGTCGACAATCCGCGCCTCAACAAGCCCTTCGACCTCGACGCCTTCCTGCGGGTCATGAGCGAGCGGTTGGCGACCGGCTGAGAGCGGAACGGCCGCGCTCGGCCTCGCCGGGGGCGCCATGTGCGCGCGCTCTCCCCGCTGCGACGCGCGACGCCGCGGTGGCAGGAGGGCCTCTCGGCCTTTCGGGAGAAGCAAGGGCGCTCGAACGTCACTCGGAGCTGCCGTTCGCGGAGACTCGCCTCGTCGCGAACGCCTCGACGACGTAGTCGCGGAACGCGGTCACGCGCGCCGGCAGGGTCCTCGCCTGCGGGTGCAGCAGGTACAGCGTCGCCCCGCGCGCGTGCCACTTCGGCAGCACACGCACGAGTCTTCCCGCGGCCATGTCCGCCGCGCAGTTGAAGCTCGGCAGCAGCCCGATCCCCCCTCCCGCCAGCACGATCCCGCGAACGAAGGTGATGTCGTCGCCGCCGACGTGCCCCTGCACTGCCGTGCTTGCGTCCCCGTCGGGACCGATCAGCGGCCACGTGCGGGACAGCTCCTCGCCGCGGAAGACCACACACGCGTGCGGGGCGAGATCGTCCTTCGACCCGGGCGCGCCGTGCTTCTTCAGGTAGGACGGCGCTGCGTACAGACCGAGCTCGACCTCCCCGAGCTTGCGGGCGACGAGCGACGAGTCGCTGAGCCGGGGAGCGGCGCGGATGGCCACGTCGAAGCCCTCGCCGACGAGGTTGGCCAGCGCGTTGGACAGCGAGAAGTCCACCCGGACGAGCGGGTACGTCGCGGTGAAGCCGACGATGATGTCGGCGAGGTACGTGGCGGCGAG
>DATGEH010000067.1:0-13861 GCA_035310325.1 Gaiellaceae bacterium | reverse complement strand
AGCACGAGCTTCGAGCCGCCGGCGAACTCGAGCGCGAACGCCGGCGTCTTCGGCCCCTTGTCGCCGGCGCGCAGCATCTTCAGCCGTCCCGCCGTCATCAAGTGGACGAGGAGGACGAGCTCGCCGTCGTCGGTCGGAAACAGCAGCCGCTTGCCCCGCCGCTCGACGCCGCTGAACCGTCTTCCCTCGAGCGTCGCGACCGGCGGGTCGAACGTCTTCAGCGTCGCGATGTGCGCCGGCCCCGCCTTCGCGACCGGAAAGGCCGAGACCGGATCGTTCAGGGCGCGTCGCCACGCCTCCATCTCCGGTAGCTCAGGCATCGGCCGCGGCCGGGCCCGGCAGCGGCACGCCTTCGACCAGGCCGCCCTCGAGCTCGGCCTGCGCGGGCGTCGGTTCGGTGTACGGCTCCGGCATCTCCCGGATCGAGCGTACCGGGGAGAGGAGCACCCAGAGGGAGGTCGGAATGTTGCCGATCGCCCCTACCCAGAGGGCCGTGCGGAGGTCGATCCACTGCCCGATCGAGCCGCCGAGCAGCCCGCCGAGCGGGATCGTCCCCCAGACGATCCACCGCATCGCCGCGTTCATCCGGCCCTGCAGGCGCTCGGGCGTGATCGCCTGCCGCAGGCTGACCTGCGTGATATTGTAGATCACGCCCCCGAAGCCGCCCAGGGCGCTGCCGAGCATCAAGACCGGAAGCGGGAACGAGTGCGGAGCGAGCGGGAAGGCGATGCCGCTCAACGAGAAGACCACCGCGACCGACACGATCGCCGGCCCGACACCGATCCTCTTCTGCAGGCGATTGGCCGTGAGCGCGCCGGCGATCGCGCCGGCTGATCCGACGGCGAAGACGGCACCCACTTCGACCGCCGACAGGTGCAGGGAGCGCCCCATATAGAGGAGCGCGATCGAGAAGAGGATGTTTCCGAAGAAGTTCGACGTCCCCGTGCAGGCCGCGATCGGACGCAGGTAGCGGTTGCCGACGACCCAGCGGAGGCCCTCCTTCACCTGCGGCCACATCTTGGGGCGCGCCGTGCCGGGGATCAGCTCAGGCAGCTCCTCTCGGTGCTTCATTCGAAGCATGAAGACGGTCGAGGCGATGAAGCTGATGGCGTCGAGGACGATCGCGTACGGCGCGGTGATCGCGGCGATCAGCCCACCGGATGCGCTCGGTCCCGCGACCTGCGCGACGGAGACCGTCAGCTGGAGCTTCGAGTTCCCGTCGATCAGGTGATCTCGCTCGATGAGCGCAGGGAGGTACGACTGATAGGCGACGTCGAAGAAGACCGTGAAGACTCCGATGACGAACTGCAGGACGAGCAAGTGCCAGATCTGCAGCACGCCGGCCGCCCAAAGGATCGGGATGAGGGAGAGGAGCACAGCGCGCGAGGCGTCGCCTGCGATGAGGATCTGCCGCCGCCGCAGTCGGTCGACCCAGACACCTGCGGGCAGCGCGAAGAGGATGAACGGCAGGAAGCCGAGCACGCCGAGCAGCGAGAACTCGATCGGGCTCGCGTGCAGGCCGAACGCGGCGAGCCACGGGATCGCGAGCTGCGAGACCTGCGAGCCGAGCTCGCTGATCGACTGGCCGGTCCACAGCTTGAGGAAGTCGGGGTGGCTCCAGAGGCCGCCGGTCGGGCGGCGGAGCCTAGGCATCGGGTGCTCGGTCGTAGAGGGCGGCGGCGAGGCCGTATTCGCGGCCCTTCTTCGTGTCGGCGACGCGGACGTCGTCGATGAGGCGCTCGAGCCGCTTCGTGAAGCGTTTCGCATCCGCGTCGCTGAGACGTGCGCGCACGACGGCGAAGGTCGTCCGGCCGTCGTCGCCGATGGGGAGCAACTCCTCGGCAGCGCGGCGAAGGGAGGCCGCGGCGACGTTCCGGACGTCCTCGCCGTCTGCGTCCGTCGTGCTCTTGAAGACGAACAGGCGCGCGGTGCGGCCGAAGTACTTCTCGGTCACTGCGCGCACCTTCCGCGTGCGGACGACGCGCACGAGGCCGGCCTTCTCGAGCACCTTCAGGTGGTGGGCGACGGTTCCCTTCGGCAGGCCGAGCTTCTCCGCGAGCTCCGTCGTCGACGACGCGTGGTCGCGCAGCAGCACCACGATCTCCGTGCGTAGGTCGTCGCCGAGCGCCTTGAACTGGTCCGGCTCCCGGACGACGAGCACGTCCTCCGCCTCGTAGTCGGGGGCGGGCAGGTTGAACGAGCTCTGGTCGTTGTAGCTCGCTGCCGTTGCAGAACGTCCCACGATTCCCGAATGTACGATATTTCCCGTCCGTTCGCAACTGGCAGGTACAACTGGCAGGTAGCAGCTACGCACAAGAGTTCGTCACGACTCCTCAACGTGGGCGCGCAGCGCCGCGACAGGGTCGACATCTGGCCACTTGAAGCATCGAAGAGAAGGCGCGGGATCGACGAACGAATGCGGATCGGTCAGGCCGATGGTGCCGGCGTAGCTGCTCCACGGCCACTCGCCGGGTGCCTTTGCCAGCCCGGCCTCTACGGGATTCCGAGCGACGTACTTGAAGACGTTCAGCAGGTCCGCGTCGTCGACGATTCGCCTTGACCCGTAGCGGCGGAACTGGACGTGGCCGCGGAGCGCATGCCTGCGGTTGAAGTTCCGCGAATAGCTCAGGTTGAGAGCGTGCATGGCTCTTGGAAGTACACCGGCTTCGACCTCCACGATCAGGTGGTAGTGCGTCGTCATCAGACAGAAGGCGATGCATCTCCACCCGGACTTCGCGGTAACTCGTGCGAGCTCGCGCAGGAAGTCGACTCGATCAATGTCGTCACGAAAGTGGGCTTGCGCCGCCCAAACGCAATGTGTGAAGACGTGGAAGGTTCCAGCTTCAAGGTCGCGCGGTTGATGGGGCACGCGGTGACGATCGCAGCGACGAGGAACCCGGTCCGTCAAAGCTTCTTGACGAGGGCGTGACGGTAGCTGCTACGCCGTCTAGGCTCAGGCGGTGGAGGCGATCGTCGTCGAGGTGCGGCGCAACGGCGTGGTCGAAGCGCGGCATACGGTGCACGCGGTCGCCGTGCGCGATGGGCAGGTCGTCGCCGCCGCGGGCGACGCCGGCCTCACCTGCTTCATGCGCTCGGCGTCGAAGCCGATCCAGGCGCTGCCGCTCGCGCGCGCGCGCGAGGACCTGGACGACCGCGACCTCGCCATCGCTTCCGCCTCGCACCGGGCCACCGACGAGCAGATCGCTGCCGTCCGTGCGCTGCTCGCGAAAGCGCCGGCGACCGAAGACGAGCTCGAGGTCGGGCCGCAGGAGGGCCGCCCGCCGCAGCCGATCTACAACAACTGCTCCGGCAAGCACGCCGGAATGCTCGCGCTCTGCCGCGCGCAAGGATGGGACGCGACGGGCTACCGGCTGGCGAAACATCCGGTGCAGCAGGGATGTCTCGCAGCGCATGCGGAAGCAGCCGAGGTGGATGGCGACACGCTCGCCACGGGCATCGACGGCTGCGGTGTCGTGACGTTCGCGCTCACGCTCGAGCGCATGGCGCACGCGTTCTCGCGCTTCGAGCAACTCCCGGCCGGCATGCGTATCGCGACTGCGATGCGTGCGCATCCGAATCTCATCGGCGGCGAGGACGGCGCCGACGTCATGCTCATGCGCGCCGCCTCCCACTGGTTCGCGAAGGGAGGTGCGGAGGGTCTGCTGTGCGCCGGCGGCCCCGACGGGCTCGGCGTCGCGCTCAAATGTGCCGACGGCTCTTCACGGCCGCTCGCCCCGGCAATTGCCGCATTTTGTGCGCCGTTTGCACCCGATTTGGCGCAGCTCGCGGACACGCCGATCCTGAACAGCCGAGGCGAGCGCGTCGGCGAATGCGTCGTTTCCTTTACGAACCTGTAACCCGTCACTAAGATCCGCACCACTCTGAGGGTGAGGCCGGGGAGGGGGGTATCACCGGCTGTTGCATCTGGTTCGTCCGTCGTCACGACAAACAGCCGGAGGTCGCATACGTGCTCACCGTCGACATCTCGCCACCGCCGAACGTCGAGGAGCTGCAGAAGCTCGTCGCCGACGGACAGGAGAAGGGATTCCTCACCTATGACGAGATCGTCAACGGACTCGAGGACGTGGAGCTCACCAAGGAGCAGGTCGAAGACTTCTACACGTACCTGATCGAGCACGGCGTCGAGCTCGTCGAAGGCGAGCAGCACAAGAGCCCGCCGCACGAGCAGCCGGTGCCGGAGGACGACAAGGTCGTTGCGACGCCGAAGCTCGACCTCACCGTCGAGCCCTCGCTCGACTCGCTCCGCCTCTATCTCCGCGAGATCGGCAAGGTGCCGCTGCTGACCGCCGACCAGGAGGTGTCGCTCGCGAAGCGCATCGAGCGCGGCGACATGCGCGCCAAGCGCCAGATGATCGAGGCGAACCTCCGTCTCGTCGTCTCGATCGCGAAGGGATATCTCGGCCGCGGCCTGTCGTTCCTCGATCTCATTCAGGAGGGATCGCTCGGCCTCATCCGCGCGGTCGAGAAGTTCGACTACCGCAAGGGCTACAAGTTCTCGACGTACGCGACGTGGTGGATCCGCCAGGCGGTGACGCGCGCGATCGCCGACAAGGCGCGCACGATTCGCATTCCGGTGCACATGGTGGAGAAGCTGAACAAGGTCGTGCACATCGAACGCCAGCTCGTGCAGCGGCTCGGGCGCGAGCCGAACGCCGAGGAGATCGCCGAGGAGCTCGAGATCGCTCCGGAGGAAGTGCGCGAGATCCTGCGCATGGCGCAGCTTCCCGTGTCGCTCGAGAAGCCGATCGGCGAGGAGGAGGAGTCGGCGCTCGGGGACTTCGTGCAGGACGAGACCGCCGAGTCGCCGTTCGACACGGCGCAGCTCTCGCTCCGGCGCGAGGACATCGAGAGCGCGCTGGGCGCGCTGCCCGAGCGCGAGCGCCAGGTGATCGAGCTCCGCTTCGGCCTCTGCGGCGGCCCGCCGCGCACGCTCGAGGAAGTCGGGCGCGCATTTGGGGTCACACGCGAGCGCATCCGTCAGATCGAGAACAACACGCTCAAGAAGCTCGAGCACCTGCCGGAAGCGCAGGCGCTGCGAGACGCCGTCAGCTGACGGGCTCGATCAGGTCGCTCTGCTCTGCGTCGGCCCGCTCGTACGGGACGAAGAGCTTGCAGTGCGGGCACTTGAAGCCCCGGTAGCGCTCGGCCGCTCCCTCGAGGAGCTCGGCTGAGAACGTCTTGTGACAGTGCGGGCACTCGACCTCGAAGCCGGGCATGCAGCGAGCGTAGCGATTCCGTCCGAGCGGAGGCCTAGCCTCCTCAGGCGATGGAGGAGACCACCGGCCGCCGCGCTGCCGCCGAGTTCATCGGCGCGTTCACGCTCATCTTCATCGGTGGCGGAGCGGGCATCGTCTCGGGCAACGACATCGTCGCGGTCGCGCTCGCGAACGGGCTGGCGATCGGGATCATGGTCACGAACCTCGGCCACATCTCGGGCGGGCACTTCAACCCGGCGATCACGCTCGGCTTTCTCGCGACGCGCCGGATCAGCGTGCGGCTCGCGATCGTCTATTGGATCTCGCAGCTCGCCGGCGCCGTCGCTGCCGCGGCCATTCTCCGCTGGCTGTTCCACAAGCCGGCGTTCCTCGCCGCCGTACCGCACGTTGCGAGAGTCGGCGCTGGGCGCGGCCTCGTCCTCGAAGCGATCTTGACGTTCTTCCTCGTCTGGGCCGTGTTCGCGACCGCGGTCGACCCGCGCGGCGCGTTCAAGGCCGTCGCCGGCCTCGCCATCGGCCTGACGATCACGATCGACGTCTTCGTCGGCGGGCCGATCACCGGCGCGGCGATGAACCCCGCCCGCGCCTTCGGCCCACAGCTCGTCGGCAACTCGTGGCACGACGACTGGATCTATTACGTCGGCCCGGCGCTCGGCGGCCTCGTCGCCGCCCTCGGCTACGAGTACCTGTATCTGCGGTCGCGGCCGGCGCTAGCCCAGACGAGCTGACGACTGCACGTCGGCGCCGGCGCGCCGGAGCAGCGCCGAGAACGGACAGCCTTCGTCCGCCTTCGCGAGCGCGGCGCGTAGGCCGTCCTCGTCGACGCCGTCCGCAGTGACCACGAGCTCGACGTGCGAGGCGACGATCTGGTGCCCCTGGCCCGGCACCTCGTCCATCACGATCCGGCACGTGGCGGCGATGTGGCCGGGCGGCGTCTCCACCGCGGACAGCTCGCCGGCGAGCGACATCGTCAGGCAGCCGCCGTGCGCAGCCGCCAAGAGCTCTTCGGGGCTCGTCTCTCCCTCGGGCGCGCCGATCCGGGTTGCGAGCGAGTAGCCGAGCCCGCTGAAGGCGTCGCTTCCGGCGCTCACCGTGCCGGCGCCGCGGGCGAGATTCCCCTCCCAGGCGATGTCGGCGGTCCGCTCGATCCGCGGCATCAGTACTGCGCCAGGGTTCCGTCCGGGTAATACGCCTCGGCCGGCGAGCCGGCCGGACGGAAGACGCCGAGCACGCGCATCTCGCCAGGCCCGACGTTCTCGAGGCAATGCACGAGGCGCGCCGGCAGATGCACACATGTGCCTGCGCGCATCTCGGCGCTCTCACCGTCGATGTGCAGCGCGCCCGTGCCCTCGAGCACGTAGACGACCTCCTCGTACGTGTGGAAATGATCTGGCGCGCGGCCCACCGGGATGATCCCGATGAACTGCGTGACGCTCGCGCACCCGACGGCCGGCGTCGCGAGCAGCTGGAACTGCCGTCCGGCCGTCGCGTTCTCGGTCGCGGCCGCGTCGAGCACGGTGTGCGTGCGGCCGTCGGCCGGGAGCGGGTCGCGCACGAGCACGGAGAGGACGACGAGCTCGCCCGCCTCTTCGACGCGCCACGGCGTTCCGCGCGCTACATAGGCGGCGCTCCCCGCGGCGACCTCGGAGCGCCCGCCGCCGAGCGAGATCGCGCCGCCACCGGAGATGACGTAGAGCACCTCGTCGCTCTCGCCGTCCCCGCTTTCGTCCGACGGCCCGGAGAAGCGCAACAAACGCTGCTCGAAGGCGTCGCAACCGGTATCCGGCCCAAACAGGGCGTCGGAGCTGTGCAAGAGGTACCTCAAATCGGTCGCACCCTATAGAGTCGCCCGCATTCAGCGGGCTTTCAGAAGGAGGGCACTAGTGAAGAAACGGAGCATCGGAGTGATCGCGGTATTGGCCGCTGCGGCCGCGCTCGCGATCGTGGCGTCAGCCATGGCTCGCCCTGCGGCGACGGCCGCGGCATCCGCCGCGTCCTGCTCGAACGTGCAGATCGGCATGTCGGCGCCGATCACCGGACCTGCCGGCTCCATCGGCAGCGACCAGCTGCACTGGGCGCAGTTCTTCTTCGCCCAGTGGAACAAGACGCACAAGCCGAAGATCAAGCTCACCCAGTTCGACGACCAGCTCGACCCCGCGAAGGCGGCGACGGGAGCGCAGTCGTTCGCTTCGAACTCGGCAATCGTGGGTGTCATCGGCCCTGCCGGTAGCGACCAGGTTCAGGCCGCCGCACCGATCTACAAGAAGGCCGGCCTTGCGTTCGCATCCGGCTCAGCGACCCGTGTCTCGTTGACCAGCGGCAAGTGGAAGGGCTTCTTCTTCCGCGACGTGCCGAACGACGGGGTCCAGGGCCCGACCGACGCGGCGTACATGACGTCGACGCTCGGCGTGAAGTCGGGCGACACGGTCATGGTCGTCGACGACCAGGAGTCGTACTCGACCGGCCTCGCAGACATCGTCGGCGCATCGCTCAAGGCGAAGGGCGTCACGGTCGACCGCGAGTCCGTCAGCCAGAAGGCGACCGACTTCTCCTCGCTCGTGGCGAAGGTCACCTCGAGCGTCAAGGTCGTGTTCCTGCCGTTCCAGGTCGCGTCCGAGGCCCAGCTCTTCGCGCAGCAGCTCAAGGCGCAGGGCAAGACGGCGATCGTGTTCGGCAGCGACGGCACGTTCGACGTGTCGAAGTTCAATCCCGAAGGGGCGCTCATCTCGTTCTTCGCCCCGGACGTCACGACGATCAAGGCAGACGCCGCGATCGTGAAGGCGTTCCACAAGCAGTTCCCGGGCGCAACCAGCCCGTTCGGAGCTCCGAACTACGTGCTCGCGCAGATGTACGCGAGCGCGGTGACAAAGGCGTGCGCCGACGGCAAGATCAGCCGGGCGGAAGTTCGCGCCGACGTCCAGAAGGTGGCGCTCAGCTCGTCGCTCATCGGCCCGATCAAGTTGACGGCCAAGGGTGACGTCGCCGGAGCGAAGTTCCACATCTTCAAGGTCGTTAACGGCAAGTACGTAACGATCGCGTAGCACTCGAACGGGGGCGCGGCCGCGCACACGGCCGCGCCCCACTTCGGCGATGAACTGGAACCTTCTCGTCACCGAACTTGTCGCCGGGATCACGCACGGCAGCGTGTACGCGCTCATCGCGCTCGGCTACTCGATGGTGTACGGGATCCTGAAGCTCCTCAACTTCGCCCACGGCGACGTGTACATGGTCGGCTCGTTCATCGGCTTCGGGATCGTCACCGTCTTCGGCGGCGCGCAGAGCCTGACGGTCTCCGTATGGGTGCTCCTGTTCGTCATGTTCTTCTGCGCGATGCTCGGCGGCGGGCTGCTCGGCGTGATGATCGAGCGCTTCGCCTACCGCCGTCTCCGTAACGCGCCGCGGATTGCGCCTCTGATCACCGCGCTCGGCGTATCGTTCTTTCTGGAGAACGCAGCGCAGCTGATCCTCGGCGCGCAGTACCAGAGCTACAACAGCTACGGCTGGCACAACGGCGAGCTCTGGGTGAAGGGCTTCACGCTCCCCGCCGGGGTCCACGTCGGAATCGCGCAGGTGATCGTCGTCGTCGGGACGATCGTGCTGATGATCGGGCTCACGCTGTTCGTTCAGCGGTCGCAGCTCGGCAAGGCGATGCGCGCGACGTCATTCGACCGCGAGGCGGCCGCGATGATGGGCATCGACGTCGACCGCGTCATCGTCGCCACGTTCTTCATCGGCTCCGCGCTCGCCGGCGCAGCCGGCGTATTCAACGGGCTCGCGTACCAGCAGGTGTGGCCGTACATGGGCTTCGTCGCCGGCCTGTACGCCTTCATTGCCGCCGTGGTCGGCGGCATCGGCAGCCTGCCCGGCGCCGTCCTCGGTGGCCTGCTCATCGGCCTCGCGCAGTCGTTCTCGATCGGCTACATCTCGTCGACGTTCTCGGACGCGGTCGTCTTCGCGATCCTCATCGCGGTCATGCTCGTTCGCCCTAGCGGACTGCTCGGCAAAGCGGCGGTGACCAAGGTCTAGTGGCCACTCCGAGGACATTGGCACCGCTCGGCCGGCTGCAAACGCGTCGCATCGCTGCGTCCTCGGTCGCGCCGATGGTCATGACCATCGGCGCTCCCTGCGTCCTTGCGCTGCCCGGTTTTCGCTCGGCCGAGCGGCACCAAGCCCCCCGGAGCGGCCACTGATGGCCCAGGACCCGAACACCCCGCGCGTCGGCGTCGACGAATGGGTCGCATCGCACGAGCAACGGCAGGTGCGCCGCGGCGGCATCGCCGGCCTCGTCCAGCGCGAGCTCGAACGCGTGCCGGCTCCGGCGTTCTACCTCGCGTTCGGTATTGCGGCCGGGCTCATTCCTGCGCTGACGACCAACGGTTACATCATCAAGGTCGGCCTCGACACCTTGCTGTACATGCTGCTCGCGCTCGGCCTCAACATCACGGTCGGCTACGCCGGGCTGCTCGATCTCGGCTACGTCGCGTTCTACGGCTTCGGCGCGTACGGCTTCGCGATGCTCGCCTCGCCGAAGTTCGGCATCCACTGGGACACGCTCGCGGTCGTCCCGGTCGTCGTCATCGCGACCGCGATCCTCGGGTTCCTCGTCGCTCTCCCGTCGCGACGGCTGCTCGGCGACTACCTCGCGATCGTGACGCTCTTCTTCGGAGAGCTGTTCTTCACCGTCTACCAGAACGGCGAGCACATCTCGCTCCTCGGATTCGGCCACGCGCGCGACGTCACCGGTGGGCCGAACGGCATCCCGGACATCGACCAGTTCAACGCCTTCGGCGCGCGCATCGGACAGCTCAACTACAAGGCCTACTACTACGTCGCGCTCGCGTTCTTCCTCGTGCTGCTGTTCGCGATGTTTCTCGTTGATCGCTCGCGTACGGGGCGTGCGTGGAAGTCGCTGCGCGAGGACCCGCTCGCCGCCGAGCTGATGGGGATGCCCGTCAACCGGTTGAAGCTCATCGCGTTCGCCTGCGGCGCGGGCATCGCCGGCCTCGCCGGCACGGTGTTTGCGGCAGCCAACACCGCCGTGTTCGCGACCGAGTACGACTTCACGAGCGGCCTGCTCGTCATCGTCTACGCGATGCTCATCCTCGGCGGCGCGGGCAGCCTGGGCGGTGTGATCCTCGGCGCGCTCGTCGTCAACGTGTCGCTCGAGGTGTTGCGCACGCCCGGTCATGCGACGTGGATCTTCTACACGCTCATCGTGGCGACCCTCGTCGCGCGCATACGGCCGTGGCGCTGGCTCGCGACGATCGCCGCGGGGACCGTGGGCTTCGGCTTCGCAGTGCACGCGATCGTCTCCGCGACGTGGCCGCGCGGCGTGCACGGCCAGGCGGCGGTCGGCGGCGTGCTCGGAAGCGGCCTCAAGAACTGGGTCGTCTTGCCCTCGAATCCGATGACGATCGGGAACGTCGCGTTCATCTGCCTCGTGCTCGCGGTCCTCGCGCTGACGCTCTTGCACGGCTGGGTGCAGCGTCTCGCGATGATCCCGACGCTCTATCTCGCCGCGTTCGTGTGGGAGAACCGGCTCGTCGTCGAGCCGAGCATCACACGGCTCATTCTCATCGGCGTGATCCTCATCGTCCTCATGAACGCGCGGCCGCAAGGGCTCCTCGGCACGTCGCGCGTGGAGATCGTCTGATGGCAACGCGGCTGCTCGAGCTGTCGCATGTCTCGAAGAGCTTCGGCGGCCTGGTCTGCATCCAGCAGCTCGACCTGCACGTCGACAGCGGCGAGATCGTCAGCGTCATCGGTCCCAACGGCGCGGGCAAGACGACGCTCTTCAACCTCGTCACCGGCGTGTACCCGCCCGACGAGGGCGACATCCGCTTCGAGGGCGAAACGGTGCTCGGCCTCGAGCCCCACCAGATCACCGCGCGCGGCATCGCGCGGACGTTCCAGACGCTGCGTCTCTTCCTCAACATGTCGGTCAAGGAGAACGTCATGGCGGCCGCGTATTCGCACACGCGCGCCGGCATCCTCCGGTCGATCCTGCGCACGCCCGCGATGCGCCGCGAGGAGCAGGAGATCGAGCGTCTCGCAGAGGAGCGGCTCGCCTTCTTCGGCGAGCGGCTCGTGGGCTATCGCTGGGATCAGCCGGCGTTCAGCCTTTCCTACGCGAATCGCCGCCGGCTCGAGATCGCGCGGGCGACGGCGACGAAAGCGCGGCTCCTCTTGCTCGACGAGCCCGCCGCCGGGATGAATCCCGTCGAGACACACGAGATCACCGAGCTCATCGGGCGGCTGCGCACGGAGGCGGGCTACACGATTCTCGTGATCGAGCACGACATGCACGTCGTCGAGGGCATCTCCGACCGGGTGGTCGCGCTCGACCACGGCGTGAAGATCGCCGAGGGCACGTTCGAACAGGTCGCCACGGACGCGCGCGTCGTCGAGGCCTACCTCGGCACCAAGGCGGCGTCGACGAAATGAGCGCGCTGCTCGAGCTCGACGCCGTCGACACCTTTTACGGACCGATTCACATCCTCCAGGGCCTGACGATCAGGATCGAGAAGGGCGAGCTCGTCTGCCTGCTGGGCGGCAACGCGTCGGGCAAGTCGACCACGCTGAAGACGATCCTCGGCATCGTGCAGCCGCGCAACGGCGCCGTGCGCTTCGACGGCGAGGATGTGACCTCGCGCTCGACGAGCTATCGCATCCGCAAGGGGATGGCGATCGTCCCCGAGAACCGCCGCCTGTTCGCGCCGATGACCGTGCTCGAGAATCTGCAGATGGGCGCGTATCTCCACGGCGGCGGGACGAAGGAGGACTTCGACCGCGTCTACGAGCTGTTCCCACTCCTGCACGAGCGGCGGACGCAGCTCGCCGGCACGCTCTCCGGCGGCGAGCAGCAGATGGTCGCGATGGGTCGCGCGCTGATGGCGAAGCCGAAGCTGCTCCTGATGGACGAGCCGTCGATGGGGCTCGCGCCGATCCTCGTCGAGCGCAGCTTCGAGATCATCGAGCAGGTGCATGCGTCGGGCGTCGCGATGCTCGTCGTCGAGCAGAACGCGAACGTCTCGCTTTCGATCGCCGACCGCGGGTATGTCCTCTCCACCGGCCGCATGGTGCTCGAGGGGAAGGCGGCCGAGCTCATCGCGCACGAGGACCTGCGCAAGGCATATTTGGGTCGATGAAGGACATCGTCGCAACCGTGGTGGCAACGAGACGGTCGGCGCCCCGCCCGGTCGGCTCGAAGCTCGTCGTCCGCGAGGACGGCAGCCTCGAAGGCTCGGTTTCCGGCGGCTGCGTCGAGAGCGACGTCGTCGCCGCGGCGCAAGAGGTGCGGGAGAGCGGTGTGCCGCGCCTCGTCACGTACGGCATCACCGACGACATGGCGCTGGGCGTCGGACTGCCGTGCGGCGGCGAGATCGACGTCTTCGTCGAGCCGTTCCGCGAGCTGCCCGCTGAAGGAGTTGTGCTCACCGTGATTGCAGGTGAGGGTGTCGGAGAGACGCTCGCGGACGACGCGCTCGCCGCGGCAGCGCTCCGTCGTGGACGGAGCCACATCATCGAGCTCGACGAACGCACCGTCTTCGCCGACGTGTTCGCGCGCCCGCCGCGCCTGCTCGTCTACGGCGCGGTCGACACCGCCGACGCGCTCTGCGCCGCGGTGAAGATCCTCGGCTGGAAGTCGATCGTGGCCGACGCGCGCGCCCGCTTTGCGACGCCAGAGCGCATGCCGAACGCGGATGAGCTGCTCGTGGTCTGGCCCGAGGAGGCGATGGAGATCGTCGTGCCGGACGCGGGCACCGCCATCGTCGTCCTCACGCACGACGACAAATTCGACCTGCCGATGCTGCAGGCGGCCCTCGCGAGCGACGCGTTCTACGTGGGCGCGCTCGGCTCGCGGAAAAACCAGGCACGTCGGAACGATTTGCTCCGCGAGGCGGGCGTCTCCGACGAGGACATCGAGCGGATTGCCGGCCCGTCCGGCCTCGACATCGGCGCCGACTCGCCCGCGGAGACCGCGTTCTCGATGGTGGCGGAGATGCTCGCCGTGCGCGCCGGCCGTTCCGGCGGCCGCCTGAAGGAGGCGAAGGCGCGCATCCACGCGGGTCCGGTCGCGTAGGATCGCCACGTGCTGCTCCGCGAGGTCGAATACGCGAAACCGGCAGCGGTTGCCGAGGCGGTGGCGCTGCTGGCGGAGAACGAGGGCGCCCGCGCGCTCGCCGGCGGCCAGACCCTGATCAACGTCATGAAGGCCCGCGCAGCCTCCCCCGACATGCTCGTCGACCTCAACGGGATCGCCGAGCTGAAGGGGATCGAGCTCGCTTCCAACGGAACGCTGACCATCGGGCCGATGACGACGTACTCGGAGATCCTCGCCTCCGCCGAGGCGAAAGCGCGGCCGATCCTCGGGCAGGTTTGCGCGCACATCGCGGATGTGCAGGTGCGCAACCGCGGGACGATCGGCGGCAACGTCTGTGCGAACGACCCGACGAATCATCTCCCACCGCTGCTCTCGGCGATCGGCGCGCAGATGACGATCACGGGGCGCGGCGGCGAGCGCGTCGTCCCTGCAGAGGACTTCTTCCTGGGCGTGTACATGACGGCGGTCGGCCAGGGCGAGCTGCTGACGGCGATCACCATTCCGGCAGGAAAGGGCGACG
>DATGEH010000066.1:0-13298 GCA_035310325.1 Gaiellaceae bacterium | reverse complement strand
CGGCCTCCGGCTCGGGCGCGGCGTCCGCCTCGCCCAGCAGCTCCCCCCAGCTACGCAGCGCTGACGGCTTCGGCTTCGTCGCGCGGCAGGCGGCGCGAGACGATCTGCGAGACGCCGTCGCCGCCCATCGTGACGCCGTAGAGCACGTCGGCGGCTTCCATCGTGCGCTTCTGGTGTGTGATGACCACGAACTGCGCGCGGTCCGCGTACTGCCGCAGCAGCGCGACGAAGCGCCCGATGTTCGTGTCGTCGAGCGCCGCCTCGACCTCGTCCAGCAGATAGAACGGGCACGGCCGCGCGAGGAAGAGCGCAAAGAGGAACGAGATCGCGCCGAGCGCCTTCTCGCCGCCCGACAGGAGCGACAACCGCTGCACACGCTTGCCGGCCGGGCGCAGCTCGACCTCGATGCCGGGCAGCTCCTCGTCGTCGCTCGGATCGGTGAGCCGCAGCCGCCCCTCGCCGCCGGGAAAGAGCGTCGCAGCGACTTCGGCGAAGTTGCGCTGCACCGCATCGAACGTCTCGTTGAAGCGCTGCTCGACGGTCTCGGTCAGTTCCTCAGTCAGCTTCTCGAGCTCCTTCAGGCTCTCCTCGAGATCGGCGCGCTGCGTCGTCAGCTCGTCGAGCCGTTCCTTCTCGGCGTCGTACTCCTCTTTCGCGAGCGGGTTCACCTGGCCGAGCGACTCGCGCCGGCGGTCGAGACGCTCCGCGCGCTCGGCGAGCTCGTCGCGATCGTCGCCTTCCGCGCGCTCGTCGGTGCCTTCCTGCTCGAGCCGGCGTCGTGCTTCGTCCGCTTCCGCCTCGATGCGCGCCACCTCGACGTCGATCGCGGACGCGTGCTCGGACGCCTGCGACAGCTGCTGGCGCAGCTCGACCTCGGCGGCGCCGAGCCGGCGTAGCTCGTCGCCGAGCTCGCCGGTGCGCGAAGCGCCTGCGTCGACGTGTGCGCGCAGCGGAGTCTCGAATCGATCTGGAACGTCGAGCGCGCGCACGACGCGCTCCGCCAGTGCGAGCGTCCGCTGCAGCCGCGGATCGCGCTCGAGCGAATACGCGTTGTCGGGAATCGGCGTGGACGTGCGCGACCGCAGCTCATCGAGCTCGGCCGCGAGCTTCCGCCGCCGCGCTTGGAGCTCGAGCAGGACGGCCTCCGCGGTCTCGCCCGCGAACCAGAGCTCGCCGCGCTGGGGGTCGTAGCCGAAGCCCTCGGGTGTAACCGCTGCGACCGTCGACGAGAGAAGCTCTTCCTTCGCGACGACGGGGAGCTCCGGCTCACGGCGGCCGATCACGACCGTGAGCGAGCCCAGCCCCGCCGAGCGAGCGCGTTCGAGCAACGCGAACGCGGCCTGGGCATCGTCGGCGACCAGGGCAGACGCGCGTTGGCGCAACGCCGCGACGACCGCGCGCTCCATGCCCGGCTCGACGTCGAGCAGCGAGAGCGCGATGCGCTCGCCTTCTTCCGCGAGCGCGCGCGCGGCGGGAGGCAATCCTTCGCGCTCGGCGAGCGTGCGATCGAGTACGAGCAGACGCTCTTCGAGCAAACGGGCCTGATCGGCGAGTGCTGCACGCTCGGCGCGCACGCGCTCGTCGAGGATGCGCTTCGGCTGCTCGAGCTCGCTGCGCAACCGCGCGACGAGCGACTGCGCCGACTCGCGCCGCATCGCGACGCGCTCGGCGGCGCTGCGCAAGCGATAGAGCGCCTGCAGCGCCTGCTCGCGGCTCCCGGCCGCGTCCGCGAGCTCCTCCTCCGCCTTGCCGCGCTCCGCGAGCACGGCTTCGAGTCTCTCCTCGGCCGCGCGCTTCGCGAGCGTTGCCGCCGAGCGCCGTTCGCCGGCCTCCCCGAGCCGCTCGTCGAGCGTCTCGAGATCGAGCTCGGCGATGCGCGCGCGAAGCTTCGCGATCTCGCCGCGCAGCTTGTCGGCGCGTTCAGCCGCCGTCGCCTGCAGCGCGAGCGGACGCAAACGCTTCCGCACCTCGGCCTCGAGATCGCGCGCACGCTCGACCTGCACCGCGACGCGCGCGAGCTTCAGCTCGGCGCGATGACGGCGCGCCTTGAAGCGACCGAGACCCGCGGCCTCCTCGATGAGCGCGCGGCGCTCTTCGGGACGCGACGCGAGGATCGCCTCGACCTTCCCCTGGCCGATGATCGAGTGCATGCCCTGGCCGAGCCCGAGGTCGGCGAGCAGCTCGACGAGGTCGAGGCGCCGCACGGCCGTCTTGTTCACGAGGTACTGGCCCTCGCCTCCGCGGTGGAGACGGCGGGTGATCGCGAGCTCGGCGTAGTCGACCGGCAGCGTGCCGTCGGAGTTGTCGAAGAGCAGCTCGACCTCGCAGAAGTCGGCCTGGCCGCGGTTCGCGGCGCCGGCGAAGAGGACGTCGTCGGGCTTCTCGGCGCGCAGCTCGTTCGGGCTGAGCGAGCCCGCCGCCCAGCGGATGGCGTCGGCGACGTTCGACTTGCCGGACCCGTTCGGGCCGACGATCACTCCCACGCCCGGCTCGAGGCGGACCTCGACCGGGTCAGGGAACGACTTGAAGCCACGGACTTTGACCGCGCGGAGATGCACGTAGAGGGCAGGCTATCGACCGGAACGGACGGCTCTGCGAGCGGCTGCGCGGCCAAGCCGCGCAGCCTTTTTGCGCGGTCGCCGAGTCGACGGCTTACCCGTTGTCGCGGGCCAGGGGAGCGTCCTCGTCGCGCTCCTCCTCGGGCCGCAGAAAGAGCTCGAGGATGCCCTCCCGCTCCTCGCGCTCGGCCTCCTCCTCCTCGATCTTCTTCAGCTTGCGCTCGGAGTTCTTCAGCTTCCGGCTCGTCACACCTGGTGGATGCCCGCGCGGGCTATCGTGGAAACCGTATGGCCGCACCGAAGAAGTCGGTTCAGCTCTCCGGCATCGTCGTCGCCCAGTCGGCGGTCTCCTCGATCGACCCCGACGAAGGCGTCCTCATGTACCGCGGCTACGACATCGCCGAGCTCGCGGAGCACTCGTCGTACGAGGAGGTCGCGTACCTCCTCCTGCACGGCGAGCTGCCGTCGAGTCAGGAGCTTGGCTCCTTCCGCGACGAGCTCGCGCAGCGCGATCTCCCCGAGCACGTCGCCGCGATCGTCGACGCGTCGGCCGCCGACGCGCTGCCGATGGACATGCTGCGCACCGCCGTCTCCGCGCTTGCATTCGACGACCCCGACCGTTCCGCAAACGACGCGGACGCGGGCCGGCGCAAAGCTGCACGGCTGATCGCGCAGGCGCCGACGATCGTCGCGCGTTACCACCGCCGCCGTCAGGGCCTCGATCCGATCGAGCCCGACGCTGCATCGAGCTATGCGGAGAACTATCTCGCGATGCTGCACGGCGAGCAGCCGAGCGAGCGGCACGCGCGGGCGTTCGACATCGCGATGATCCTGCATGCCGAGCACGAGATGAATGCATCGACGTTCACCGCGCGGGTCGTCGCCGGCACGGGCGCCGATCTCCATGCGGCGATCGTCGGCGGAATCGCCGCGTTGAGTGGTCCTCTGCACGGCGGCGCGAACGAGGCCGCGATGAAGCTCTTCGAGCGCTGGGGCAGCGCCGAGCGCACGCCGGCCGCCGTTCATGAGATGTTCGAGCGCAAGGAGAAGCTCTTCGGCTTCGGCCATCCGCTCTATCGCGCGTACGACCCGCGCGCGATCATCCTCAAGCGCATCTCGCACGAGTTCTCGGAGGACGCCGGAGAGCCGAACTGGTATGCGATCACCGAGGCAGCCGAGCGAACGGTCTTCGAGGAAAAGGGGCTCTTCCCGAACGTCGACCTCTACTCGGCATCGGTGTACCGCTATCTCGGCATTCCCACCGACCTGTTCACGCCGCTCTTCGCGTCGAGCCGTATCGCGGGCCAGGCGGCGCACGTGCTCGAACAGCAGCTCGACAACCGGATCATCCGCCCGTCGGCCGAGTACAACGGCCCCGAGCGCCGCAGCTTCCCCGTCCGGACGAGCTAAAGCTGAGCTTCAAAGACCGGAGCTAACGCGAAGCGTTAGCGAAAGTCGAACACACGCGGACAGGGACGGCGTAGCCGCCACTGTCCGCGCCGCGAAGACAGACGCTCAGCTCCAAAGAGGACGACGGCTTGACCGTCGTCCGCTCCCGCGGAGCGGGATTCCTCATTGCGTGAAGCGCGAAGCGCTTCACGCAATTGCTTAGAGCTTCGCGAGCGCCTCGCGCGCCGCTTCCTGCTCGGCCGCCTTCTTCGTCGCGCCCTCGCCGACGCCGAGCTGTTCGCCGTCGACGACCGCCGCGCAGGTGAAGTAACGCTGATGCGGTAGACCCTCGGCGGATACGAGCGTGTACACGACGTGACGGCCAGTGCGCGCGAGCGCCTCCTGCAGCTCCGTCTTGTGATCGACGTGCGTAGTCGCCGCGTACTCGATCCGGTCCGAGAACGCTGCGACGACCGCGTCCTCGATCGGCGCGAAGCCGTGCTCGAGGAAGAGCGCACCGAGCGCCGCCTCGAGCAGCGCGGCGAGGACATTCCGGTTCTTCGACAGGCGCTCGAGCTCCTCCCCCTGCAGGCCTTCGTTCTGCTCGGCGAGCCGCGCGCCGAGGTCCAGCTCGCGCGCGACGACGGCGCAGCTCGCACGCGAGACGACGTGCGAACGGATCTTGGCGAGCCGCCCCTCGGAGAAGTCGGGGAAGCGCCGGTAGAGCTCGTGCGCGGTCGCCAGCTCGAGCACGCTGTCGCCGAGGAACTCGAGCCGCTCGTACGACATGGTGCGTTCGGACACCGTCGAGGCGTGCGTGAACGCGATCGCCGCCCGCTCGGGCGGCAACGAGTCGATCAGCCGCAGGAGGTCGCGCTTACTGGTGCGACGAGACGTAGTCGACGGCCTGGCCGACGGTCGTGATCTTCTGGGCGTCCTCGTCCGAGATCTTGATCCCGAACTGGTCCTCGAGCTCCATGATCAGCTCGACGAGGTCGAGGGAATCGGCGTCGAGATCCTCCTGGAACGACGCCTCTTCGGTGATATCGCCTTCCTCGATCCCGAGCTGCTCGGTCAGGACTTCCTTGACTCGCTCGAAGACTTCTTCACGCGACGCTGCCATGTCACCTCATTCTTTGTCCGGGGGGCCAGTGCGAAAAGCCGGCCGATCATACAGCCTCGGCAGGCTGGGGAAGTCGTGCTGCGAGCCGGCCGACGACGTCGTGCTCGACCCCGCGGGCGGCCAGGCGGATCGCATTCGTGATCGCCGTGCTCGTCGAGTTGCCGTGCGCGATGACGGCGAGGCCGCGCAGGCCGAGGAGGTACGCGCCGCCGTAGGTGTCGGGGTCGAGCCGCCTGCGCAGACGACGGGAGGCCGGGCGGATGAGCAGCCCGCCGAGCTTGCCGCTGGGGGTCGCCGTGATCTCCTCGCGCAGCGCGTCGAGGAGGACGCGGATCGTCCCCTCGAGCAGCTTGAGCGCGACGTTCCCGGTGAAGCCGTCGGTTACGACGACGTCGGCGGCGCCGGCGAGCAGGTCGCGGCCCTCGGTGTTGCCGAGGAAGTTGAGGTCGCTCGCCTCGAGCAGCTCGTGCGCCTCGAGCGTCAGCTGGTTGCCCTTCTCGCGCTCCTCGCCGATCGAGAGCAGCCGCACCTCCGGGTTCTCGATCTCGAGGATCTCCTCGGCGAAGACCGCTCCCATCGTCGCGAACTGCAGGAGGTGCTCCGGCCGCGCGTCGGCGTTCGCGCCGGCGTCGATGAGGACGGACGGCCCGCGCTTCGCAGGAATCGGCACTGCGATCGCCGGGCGCAGGACGCCGGGGATGCGACGGAGCTCGAGCAGCCCCGCGGCGAGCATCGCGCCGGTGTTCCCGGCCGAGACGACGGCATCCGCCGTTCCCTCGGAAACTGCGCGCACCGACGCGACGAGCGAGCTGTTCGGCTTCGCGCGTACAGCCTCCGCCGGCTTCTCGTGCATGCCGATGAAGTCGGGCGCGCCGTGCAGCTCGAGCCCTTGGGTGTCGAGGTCGGCCGGGCCGAACAGCACCGGCTCCAGGCCTTCGCCGCGCGCAGCGGCTGCGCCCGCGATGATCTCCGCGGGGCCTCGGTCTCCCCCCATCGCGTCGACCGCGATCCGTGCCACGCCTGAGACTCTACGGTGCTACGGGGCGTCGATCCGGAGCGGCTCGACCTCGCGGCCCTTGTACTGGCCGCAATTCAGGCAAACGCGATGGGGCCGCTTCGCCTGCCCGCAGTTCGGGCAGATGTTCACCTTCGCGGCGGTGATCGCGTGGGTCGCGCGACGCTTGTCGCGGCGCGACTTGGAGGTTTTCCGCTTCGGGACTGCCATGAGCGCGGCGCAGTATAGCCACGCCGCGCTAGGTTCCAGGCATGGAGAGACGCACGCTTGGACAGGGGTTGGAGGTCTCCGCGCTCGGGCTCGGCTGCATGGGCATGTCGGCCTGGTACGGCGAGACGGACGAGCAGGAGTCGATCGCGACGATCCACCGCGCGCTCGAGCTCGGCATCGACTTTCTCGACACGGCGGAGATGTACGCCGTCGGGAAAAACGAGGAGCTCGTCGGCCGCGCGATCAAGGGTCAGCGCGACCGATATGTCATTGCGACGAAGTTCATCGGTGCGTTCAGCGACCGTCGTCCTGACGGCCGGCCGGAATACATCCGGAAGGCGATCGAGGGCTCGCTGCAGCGGCTCGGCACCGACCACGTCGACCTCTACTACCAGCATCGCGTCGACCCGCAGACGCCGATCGAGGAGACGGTAGGCGCGATGGCGGAGCTCGTCGCCGCCGGCAAGGTGAAGCACCTCGGCCTCTCGGAGGCGTCCGCCGCGACGATCCGCCGCGCCCACGCCGTCCATCCGATCACCGCACTGCAGACCGAGTACTCGCTGTGGACGCGCGACCCGGAAGGCGAGATCCTCGACACCTGCCGCGAGCTCGGCATCGGCTTCGTGTCGTACAGCCCGCTCGGGCGCGGCTTCCTCGCGGGCCGCTTCAGCGGCCCCGACGATCTCGCGGAGGACGACTTCCGCCGCAACCATCCGCGCTTCACCGGCGACAACCTCGAGCGCAACTCGCAGATCGCCGGGCGTGTGCAGGAGATCGCGGAGTCGAAGGGCGTCACGCAGGCGCAGCTGGCGCTCGCGTGGGTGCTCTCGCGCGGCGACGACGTCGTCCCGATCCCAGGCACGAAGCGGCGCACGTACCTCGAGCAGAACGCGGCGGCGGCCGATGTCGAGCTGACCGCGGACGAGCTCGCGGAGCTCGACGATCTCGGAGAGGCGGCGGGCAACCGCTACTCCGACATGTCGACGGTGAATCGCTAGCTAGAGCTGACCGCGGAGGTCCTCGAGCGCGGCCCAGCGCGGGTCGGCCGCCAACTCGTCGTGGGTGTGCGGCTCGACGTTGAGATCGACGCCGCAGACGGCGCAGAGTCCCGCGCAGTCGGGGCTGTGCAGGATCTTGTCCGGCAGCTCGAGGACGAGCGCGTCCTGCGCCCAGCGCGACAGCTCGAGCACGTTCGCCTCGACGTAGGGCGAGTTCAGCTCCTCGTCGCCGCCAGGGTTCGTCGCCTGATACTCGCGCCCCTGCACCGACAGCTCGAGCGAGGTGTCGCAAAGACAGCGGAAGCACGGGCCGTGCACGTGCGCGCGGAACCCGAGCTCGAAAAGCGTCCCCGTGTTCGCCTTCGTGATCGTCAGCTCCGCCGGGACGGGCGTATCGGGGGCGTACTCCTGCCCGCCGAGCACGAGCGGATCGAGCTCGACGTCGAGCGACTCGTTGAGCTGCTCCCCCGTCCGCAGCTTCAGCCGGCGGAGGTCGAAGCTGGTCACGCCGACTTAGTAGCCGAGATCTTCGCCGAGGCCGTCGGTCGGGCCGACGCCCGCGACGACCGTTTCCTGCGAGCGCTCATGCAGCCGCTCGCGGCCGCGCTTCACCGCGGAGAGGAACTTGTCGAGGTTGACCTCGAGGGTCGAGAGGATCCCGTCCGCCCAATCCTCCATCTCGAGTCGCGTCTCCCGCGCCTGCCGGCGCGCGTCGTCGACGATGTCCTGGGCCTGATGCTCGGCGATCTTCACGATCTCGGTCTGGGACGCTTCGCGCACCGCCTGCTCGCGCGCCTCGGCGAGCAGTCGGTCGACCTCGCGCTTCGCCTCGGCGAGCATCTCCTGGCGCTCCTTCACGATCCAGCGCGCCTGCTTGATCTCTTCCGGGATCGTCGCGCGCATCTGGTCGAGGATGTCGTAGATCTCTTCGCGGTCGATCCGCACCTGGTCGGTGAGCGGAACGGCCTTCGCGTTGTGTACGAGGTCGTCGAGCTTGTCGATCAGTACGAGAACGTCCACCGGGAGCAGTCTAGCCAGTCACTCGGAGGGATTCTCGGGAGTACCGGGCCGGCCGTCGGGGAAAAGCTCCCGGAAGCGCCGCGCGACCGGCTCCGGCACGAGCGCGGAGACGTCACCGCCGAACGCCGCGATCTCCTTGACGCCGCTCGACGAGACAAAGCTCACACTCGGGCTGGCCATCACGTAGACCGTCTCGACGTCCGGCGCGAGGTGCCGGTTGAGCTGGTTCATCTGGAACTCCCACTCGAAGTCCGAGATGACGCGCAACCCTTTCACGATCGCCTTCGCGTCCCACCTGTGCGCGAACTCGACGACGAGCTCGCGGAACACGTCGATCTCGACGTTCGGAAGGTGGCCGAGCGCGACGCGCAGGAACTCGACCCGCTCGTCGATCGGGAACATCGGCTCCTTGTGATGCGGCTGGCCGACGACGCCGACGACGACGCGGTCGAAGATCCCCGCCGCACGCGCGATGACGTCGACGTGCCCGTTCGTCACCGGGTCGTACGAGCCCGGGCAGATCGCAGTAATCATTGTTCGTACACCGTGATGCGCGCCTGTCCGTACTTGCGGCTCGTCCGTTGCGTCAACGGCAGCCCCGGCTCGATGCGCACGCCCGTCTCGACGACGAGGACGCCGTCGTCCGCGAGGACGGCGGGGAGATAGCGCGCGAGCTGTGGCTGGAGGTCGAGGTACATGTCGTACGGGGGGTCGACGAGAACGAGATCGTACTTCTTGCCCCTCCCGGCCTCGGCCGCCAGCGTGGTGAGCGCATCCTGGCGCAGCACCGTCCCGCTCAGGCGCAGCTTGTCGAGGTTCTGCTCGATCGCGCGAATCGCGTCGCGGTCGTTCTCGACGAACACCGCGCGCTCGGCGCCGCGCGAAAGCGCCTCGAGGCCATAGGCGCCGGAGCCGGCGTAGAGGTCGAGCACGGTCGCGCCGTCGACCGGCCCGACGAGGTTGAAGACGTTCTCCCGCACCCGGTCCGAGGTCGGTCGAGTGTCGCGCCCCTTCGGCGCCTGGATCGTGTGCCCCCGCTTTTCGCCGGCGATGATTCTCACCGGCGAAGACTCTAGGGCGCGAGACAGGCGTCGTGTGACGACGACGCGACGCGCACTTCCTCGCGCACGTGCCCGGCGGCGTCGAGCACGCACAGCGTGCCGCGGTCGAGCGACGGCGTGAGGATCCGCCCCGCGGCGAACTGCACGTTGTACGAGCCGACCGGGATGCTCGTCGTCGCGAGCAGCTTCGCGGTGCGCTCGTCGTGGACGCGCAGCGTTCCGTCGGCGCCGCTCGTCACGAATGCGCGGCCGCCCAGGAAAGTGACGTGCTGCGGCGCGCGGCCCGCCGGCAACACAAGGCCGTGCGCGGAGATGGAGGACGACGCACCCGACGTGATCCAGACGCGGCCGCTGGGGGCGAAGCCGACGTCGTGCGCGAGGAACGGCGGCTTCACCGAGCGGACAAGCCGTGGCCGGAGCGGATCGGAGACGTCGACGACGTCGATCCGGTCGGACGCGGTGCCGAGCGAGACCCAGAGCGTGCGGCCGTCCGGCGCGAGCGAGAGATGCCGCGGCCACTGCGAGAGCTTCACGCGCCCGACGATCGCGCCGCGCACGACGTCGACGGTGACGAGCTCCTTGTGCCCGGAGTCGCTGACGAAGGCGTGGCGGCCGTCCGGCGAGGCCGCGGCGTAGCGCGGCTCGCCGAACCCTTCGACGACATGCCGTCCGAGCACGGTGACACGGCCGCTCACGGTGTGCGCGACCACCGCGGTCTCGCCGACACGCTCGATGCTGAACGGCGACGGCAGCGTCTCGATGCGGCGGACGATCGCGCCGCTCGTCATGTCGACGACGGCGACGTGCGACTCGATGTCCGCGGTCGCGTATGCGCGCGGAGACGTCGATGCGAGCCGACGCAGCGTGACGGGCGCCGCCGCGGCGGCGAGCAGGAAGTCGCGACGGTTCATCTCCTAGTAACTACGTTTGGCGCCGTGAACGCGGTCCCCCTGCGCCGAAACCGCGACTTCGTGCTGCTCCAAGGCGGGCAGCTGTTCTCGAACGTCGGGACCCAGACGACGCAGATCGCCTACCCGCTGCTCGTCCTCGCGCTCACGCACTCGCCGGCAAAGGCCGGTATCGTCGCCTTCGCCCGCGCGCTGCCGCTGTGGATCCTCGCGCTGCCCGCCGGCCTCGCCGCCGACCACTACAACCGCAAGCGGCTGATGATCGCGGCCGACGTCGTCCGGGCAGCCGCTGTCGGCTTCCTCGGCGTCCTGCTCGTCGCAGGCCACGTCACGTTCTGGGAGATCATCGTCGTCTCGTTCGTCGAAGGCTCGGGCGCGGTCCTCTTCGGCGGTGCGCAGCAGGGCGCCACGCGAGCGGTCGTTCCGAGGCATCAGCTGCCGATGGCGACGAGCGTCCTCACGGCGCGCGTAGCGGTCGTCCGGCTCGCCGGCCCGCCGCTTGGCGGCGTGCTCTTTGGCATCGCCCGGTCGCTGCCGTTCTTCGGAGACGCTGCGTCGTATGCGGTTTCGACCGCTTCGCTCGCGGCGATGCGAACGCCGTTCGAAGAGGAGCGCGAGCCCGAAACCACGCCGATCCGGCAGCGCCTCGTCGAAGGGCTTCGCTTTCTCTGGGCCAACCCGTTTCTCCGCACTGTCGTCGGCATCTTCACGCTCGCGCAGATCGTGTTCCCCGGGATCACGCTCGCGGTTGTCGTCATCGGCAAGCGGCAAGGGCTGCCGAGCGGAGAGATCGGCGCACTCGTCGCGTTGTTCGGCGTCGCGCTGCTCGTGGGCTCGATCGTCGCGCCGGTCATGCGCAGGCTCCTGCCGACGCGCGTCCTCATCACGCTCGAGTTCTGGACCTGGGCCGGCTGCGCGGCATTCGTCATCTGGCCGAGCGTCTACGTGCTCGCCGCGAGCATCGTCCCGACCGCGCTTGCGATACCGACGACGGACTCGATCGTCTGGCCGTACCAGTTGGCGCTCACACCGGACCGGCTGATCGGACGGACGACGGCGGCGATCACCTCGCTCACGAACGGGACAAACGCGCTCGGGCCGCTGATCACCGGCTTTCTTCTCGCGAGCATCTCCGCGCGGGCGACGATCGCAGTCCTCGCCGCCTTCGGCGTGACGATGGCCGTGTGGGGAACGCTCAGCCCCGCGATGCGCGCGGCACCGAGCCTCGAGGACCTATAGAGCGATCTCGCTCTCGTCGTCGTCGAGCAGGTTCGAGCCGAGCGTTCGCGCGGCGTCGCGCGCCCGCTCGAGCAGCGCCTTGTCGCGGCGGAAGTCGGCGAACCGGAAGTCGGACGCGCCCGACTGGCGAACGCCGCGCAACGCACCGCCGCCGCGCAGGTCGAGGTCGACCTCGGCCAGCTCGAAGCCGTCGGTCGTGTCGACGAGCGCCTGTAGCCGCTCCTGCGCCGTCTCGGTCAGCTCCTCCTTGGCCCGAGAGACGAGCAGGCAGTACGACTGCTCCGCGCCGCGCCCGACACGGCCGCGCAGCTGATGGAGCTGAGCGAGCCCGAAGCGATCGGCCTCCTGCACGATCATCACCGTCGCGTTCGGAACGTCGACGCCGACCTCGATGACCGTCGTCGCGACGAGGACGTCGAGCTCGCGCGCACGGAAGCGCGCCATCAGCTCGCGCCGCTCCGGCGGCTTCAAGCGCCCGTGCACGCAGCCGACGCGGAACTCGCGCAGCTCGGCGCGCCGGAGACGCTCCGCCTCTTCCTCGGCCGCGCGCGCGAGCGTCGTCTCCGACGCCTCGACGAGCGGGCACACGACGTACGCCTGCCGGCCCTCCGTCAGCAGCCGGGTCAGCCGCGTGTATGCCTCCGACGCGCGCTCCTCCGGGATCCAGCGAGTCACGACGGGCTTGCGCGATGCGGGCGGCTTCGCGATCTCGCTCACCGCGAGGTCGCCGTAGACCGTGAGTGCGAGCGTGCGTGGGATCGGCGTCGCGGTCATGTGCAGCACGTGCGGCACGCGACCTTGCGCGATCGCCTTCCGCTGCTCGACGCCTGCGGCACCGCTTGCGGTGCCGCCTAAGAGGCTCGCGGGCTTTGCCCGCGAGCCGATCACACCCACCTCGCCACGCGATTCCGCAAGAGCGCTCCGTTGCGCAACTCCGAAGCGATGCTGCTCGTCGACGACTGCGACCGCGAGGTCGCGCAGCTCGACGCCCTCCTGGATCAGCGCGTGCGTGCCGACGACGACGTCCGCGCCGAGCGCGGCGGCGCGCTCGCGCTTCGGCGTCGCGTTCGTCAGCAGGCCGCACGAGACGCCGAGGTCGAGGCAGAGATCCGAGATCGTCAGGAAGTGCTGCTCGGCGAGCGTCTCGGTCGGCGCCATGAGCGCGCCCTGCCGACCGTTGTCGATCGCGCGCAGCAAGGCGTAGAGCGCGACGACCGTCTTCCCCGAGCCGACGTCGCCCTGCAGCAGCCGCTGCATGGGAACGGTTCGCGCAAGGTCGGCGTCGATCTCGCGGATCGCCTGTTCCTGGTACGGCGTGAGCGAGAACGGAAGCGTCTTGCGATAGCGGAGCACGAGGTCGCCGGGCTCGCCCAGCGACGGCGCGAGCGTGCGCTCGCGCACAGCCGCGCGGCGCGCGATGGCGATCTGGAGCAGCAGCAGCTCGTCGAACGCGAGCCGCCTCCGCCCCACCTCGGCCTCGTTCTCGCTCTCGGGGTGGTGAATGACCGCGAGTGCGTCGCGCTTCAACGGCATCGCCTCGCGGCCGCGCAGCTCCGCCGGCAACGGGTCGAAGTAGTCGGAGACGTGCGGTAGCGCCGCTTCGACCGCGCGCCGCACCGTCCTCGCCGGGATCTCCTCCGCCGCGGGATAGACCGGCGCGAAGTCCGCCGTCGCGCGCCGCGGCATCGCTTGCGATGCCGCATCAGAGGCCTCGCCGGCTTTGCCGGCGAGGCCGATCGCAGCGCCGAGGTCGTACGAGCGGACGTCGAACCCGTAG
>DATGEH010000065.1:0-10082 GCA_035310325.1 Gaiellaceae bacterium | reverse complement strand
TACGTCGCGCTCATGACGAGCGTGAGCGCGCGACCGCGCATCGCATCCTGTGCGCCGCGCTGAACGAGCAACGCGTTGCAGACGATCGCGGCGCCGTCGCCGGTGCCGGCAAAGACGCAGCACGCGGCTGCAACCCAGACGTTCGGGCTGGCCGCTGCGCCGCCGAAGCCGATCGCCATGACGAGCAGTGCGCCGCCGTAGGCCTTTGCCGTTCCGATCCGCTCGACGATCATGCTGCTCGAGAAGCTGCCGATGACGAGGCCGACGCCGATGCTGCTGAACAGCAAGCCGTAGCCGAAGTCGCCGGCGTTGAAGGTGTCCTTTGCGAGGAAGACTTCTGCGACGTTCGTGCCGCCGATGCCGAACGACGCGATCCCCCAGGCGACGAGCACCGCGAGCAGCGGGCGCGAGCGCATCACGGTGACGAAGCCGTCGCCGAGGTCGCGCCAGTGGCCGCGCGTGAGCGCCGTCTCGCTCTGCAGCATGCGCGCAGGGATCTGTGCGACGAGCACGGCGGAGACGAGGAACGACACGGCGTTGATCCAGTACGCCGCGTGCGGGCCTGCGGCCGCGGTCAGCAACCCGCCGAGCACGGGCCCGATCCCCCAGCTGATGTTCTCCACCGTCTGCAGCAGCGCGTTCGCCTCCGGCAGTTGCTCCTCGGTCACGAGGTTCGGGACGCCGGCGTACACAGCCGGGCGGAAGAAGCCGTTCGCGAGCCCGGCGACGAGGGCGAGGGCGACGATTTGCGCCGGGCTCGTCGTGAACGGCAGCGCGAAGAACACTGCCGCCCGCACGAGATCGGCGGCGATCATGAGCGCCCGGCGTTGGAGGCGGTCGAGCAGCGGGCCGAGCGTGAGCCCGACGAGAACGGTCGGCAGGAAGGCGACGACGACGACCGCGCCGACCCACAGGCCGGAGTTCGTGCGGTCCTTGACGTCGATCGCGAGCGCGATCGCGGCGAGCAGCGTCCCGAAGCTCGACCCGAGCGTCGAGAGGAAGAGCCAGCGGAAGCCTGGGATACCGAGGGGCTCCAACTGCCTGCGGAACGGCCGCCGCGCCATTCCCGTCGAGGGTAACAGGGTCAGGCGGTCAAAACGAGACGCCCGAAAGGACGTGTCCCAACGCGTCCGCGAAGAAGGCGTTGTCCTCCGGCGTGCCGACCGTGACGCGGATCGCCTCGGGTGCGCCGAACGAGGCGAGCGGCCGCACGATCACGCCTTGCCGCAGGAGCCGGTCGAAGAACTGGCGCCCGTCGCCGACCTCGACGAAGAGGAAGTTGCCGAGCGCGGGGCCGACCGGCTCGAGGCCGTGCGCACGCAGGGCCGCGTCGAGCACGACGCGGCCTTCCGCGTTCGCAGCACGGCGGCGGGCGATCTCGGCATCGTCGCCGAGGCTCGCGAGCGCGGCCGCCTGCGCGGGGGCGCTGACGTCGAACGCGCGCCGCACCTTGCTCGTCGCTTCGACGACGTCAGCTGGGGCCACGCCGTAGCCGACGCGCAGGCCCGCGAGGCCGTAGATCTTCGAGAACGTGCGCAGGACGACGATGGGACGTCCCGCCTTGAAGTGCTCCTCGATCCCGTCCGCGTAGTCGGGATCGTCGACGTACTCGAAGTACGCCTGATCGAGGACGACGAGCACGTGGTCGGGCACGCGGTCGAGAAACGCGCCGAGCTCGGCGCGCCCGTTTCCCGTCCCGGTCGGATTGTTCGGATGGCAGACGTAGACGAGCTTCGTGCGCGGGCCGATCGCGGCGAGCAGCGCCTCGAGGTCGTACGTGTGCGCGCGCAGCGGCACGAACCTCGGAACGGCGCCGAGCTTCGCCGCCGCGAGCGGATAGCTCGCGAACGACGGCCAGCCGCACACGATCTCGTCGCCTGGATCGAGTGTCGCCTGTGAGAGCAGGTCGATCACGCCGTCCGCGCCCGAGCCGACGACGATCTCCTCGAAGCGCACGCCGTGCCGCTCGGCGAGGGCGGTCCGCAGCGCGTAGACGCCACCGTCCGGGTAGCGGTTCAGCTGGCGCGAGGCGCGCTCGATCGCCTCGATCGCCTCGGGGAACGGTGGATAAGGCCCTTCGTTCGACGCGAGCTTGACGACGCGCGCGAGCCCGAGCTCGCGCTGCACCTCTTCGATGGGCTTGCCCGGCTCGTACGGGATCAGCTCGGCGATCGCGCGCCGGAACAGCCCGTCCTCCGTCACTCGGTCTCGGTCCCGCGCTTCTTCTTCCGCCAAAACAGCAGCCCACCGAGTGCCGCGAGGCTGCCGGCCGCCGCGCCGCCGGCCCGCTTGGCAGTCGGTCCCACTTCCTGTGCCTTCTTCTTCGCCGCGCGCTTGCCGGCCTTCAGCACGATCCAGCCGACGAGCGCGTTCCGCCTGTTCACGATGCCCATATGGCCTCCCTTCGCGGACCGCACGTTAAAGGAAGAGCCGCCCTTGCGGCGGGGCGGCTCTTCAGGGAGAAAAGTCCCCGGAGCCCGCGGGCGGCATGACTCCGGGGTAGGGACGAGGGCACGTCCTTATGGACTGAGACGCCGGCCCTGCGAAAAACTTGCGGAACCCGGTTCGGCCCTTTTTTCGGCCTTGGCAGCCTTCGCCGCCGCCTGGGCTCCATGCAGAGCGTTCTTCGGTTTCTTGGCCTTGTGGATGGGCTTGGCCCGGACGATCTTGGCCGCGTGGGCGGCAGCGGCAGCAGGAGCCGGCGCCTCCGCCGCGAGCACGGGTGCCGCCGCCGCCGTCGGGGGCGGCGTGACCTGGTGGCCGTGCCGCTTCACGTGGATCGGCTTCGACGGTGCCGCCCGCGCGACGTGCTCGGAGATGACGACCGGCGTCGCGGCGACGTGCGCCTGGGCAACAGGCGCGGACACCGCGGGCAGCTTCGGCGAGTGCCGCGGCGCATTCATCGCGTGATGAAGGTCGTACCCTCCGGCGCCGACGGCGCCCGCGACGACGACGACTGCTGCAGCCTTCGCCGCGAGACCGATCCCGATCGTGGTGCCGCCGCCGAACAGGCCGGCGAGCGACGACGGCAGCGGCACGAGCCCGAACGCCTTCAGCGCAGACCGCTGCGCACGCTGCCGGCGCGCGAGCGTCGCGCATTCGGGGCACTCGCGCAGGTGCGCGCGTAGCTGGGACTTCTCCGCGCGCGACAGCTGGCTGTCGAGCTGCTTCGAGATCGCGAGCTCGGCATCGTCACACGTGAGCGTGCCTTCGAGCTGTTCGCGGAGTGCGCGTCGCGCACGGAAGATGAGCGTCTCGACGGCCGTCGTCGTGATGCCGAGCACCTCGGCGACCTCCGCGTACGAGCGGCCTTCGAGCTCGCGCATGACCAGCGCGGCGCGCTGGTTGAACGCGAGATGCCCGAGCGCGCGGCGGATGTCCTCCGGCGTCGGGCCGCTTTCCGGATCGTCGACGACGAGACCGTCCGCGACGTCGAAGTCGAGCTCGACTTCCTGGGGCCGCCGCGAGGCGGCGCGGAAGCGCTGCCGGCAAACGTTGTGCGCGATCGTGATGAGCCAGTTGAGCGCCACCCGCGGCTGCTCGCCGCGCTCGAGCGCGCGGTACGCGTTGAGGAACGTCGTCTGCGTGACGTCCTCCGCGTCGGCCTCATTGCGGAGAACGCCGAACGCGTAGCGGTAGACGTCGGTGGCGTGCTTGCTGTAGAGCCGCTCGAACGAGCGGTCCAGCCGCGACTCACGCGCCAAGAGAGGCGTCATGCCCGTGTAGATACCCAGTTCGGCGCAAAACTTGCGCGCCGCCACAAACTCCCTACGCGGTGGCTTTGGCTCTGGGCTTGCGGTTCGGGATGTGGATCGCCCGGCCGAGGGCGGCCAGGCCGGCTTCCTTGATCGCCTCGGAGAGCGTCGGGTGCGGCGCCATCCCGTCGGCCACCGTCTCGACGGTGGACTCGGCGTCGATCGCGACCACACCGGTCTCGATCATGTCGGTCACGTGCGGGCCGACCATGACGATCCCGAGCAGCTCGCCGTACCGGGTCTCGTGGATCGACTTCACCCAGCCGACGGTCTCGTCCTGCATCACTGCGCGTGCGTTCGCAACCCACGGGAACCGGCCGACGGCGACGTCGTCGCCATACTGCTCGCGCGCCTCGGCCTCGGTGAGGCCGACACCGGCGATCTCGGGATCCGTGTAAATCGGCCGCGGGACGGCGCGGTTGTCGACGACGGCGTCGTGACCGCACGCGTTCTCCGCCGCGACCTCGCCCTCGCGGAACGCGGTATGCGCGAGCTGCCAGTAGCCGGCGCAGTCGCCCACCGCGTAGATGTGCGGGACAGTCGTGCGCCGATGCTCGTCGGCGGCGATGCCCTTGCGCTTGTCGAACCGCACGCCTGCTTGCTCGAGCCCGATGTCTTCGACGAGCGGGCCGCGGCCGACGGACACGAGCATGAGGTCGGCCTGCACGGTCTCGCTCTCTCCGAAGTGAACGACCAGCGAAGAGCCGTCGTCCTCGACCTTCTTGCACTGCTTGCCGAGGTGCAGCGTGATGCCGCGCTTGCCGAACTGCTTCGCGAGCTCCTTCGCCGCATCCGCGTCCTCCTGCGGGATGAGCGTGTCGAGCATCTCGATGATCGTCACCTCGGAGCCGAAACGGCTGAAGATCGACGCGAACTCGCAGCCGATGATGCCGCCGCCGAGGACGACCAGACGCTTCGGCACCTTGTCCTGCGCGAGCAAGCCGGTCGAGTCGACGCAACGCGGGGAATCGAGGCCTTCGATCGGCGGGCGCAGCGGGAACGAGCCGGTGGCGATGACCGCCTGCTTGAACGTCACGTCCTCGCCACCGTCGACCGCGATCGTGTTCGCGTCCTTGAAGCGCCCGGCGCCCTGCACCCACTCGACGCCGTTCGCCTTGAAGAGCCCCGCGACTCCCGACGTCATCTGCTTGACGACGCCGGCCTTCCACTCGTTCGACGTCGCGAAGTCGAGCTTCGCCTCGCCGACCTGGACGCCGAACTTCCCGAAGTGCTCCTCTGCCTCCTTGAGCGCGAACGCGGTCTGCACCCAGGCCTTCGTCGGGATGCAGCCGACGCGGAGGCACGTGCCGCCGAGCTCCGTCTCCTTCTCGATGCACGCGACCTTCGCGCCGAGCTGCGCAGCGCGGATCGCGGCGGTGTACCCGCCGGGACCTCCTCCGAGAACTGCGACGTCGACGTCCACGAAAGCGATGGTACTCAGAGCGCCTTGCGCATGGTCACGGCATGCGCGTCGTCGCGGACGCGCTCGAATCCGAAGCGCTCGTAGTACGGCGCCTGCGCCGGATCGGTGCTGAGGCTGACCGCGTCGTAGCCGTCTGCGCGCGCCTTGTCGAGCAGCGCCTCGAGCAGCTCCTTGCCCGCGCCCTTGCCGCGCCGGCTCGGGACGACCGCGATCGTCAACTCGGGCGTGTGCTCGTCGACGAAGCCGAAGCCGGGCGCAGCGGCGGGGAACAGGCGGTACCACGCCGCGCCGTACGCGTGCGGGCCCTCGAACGCGATGACGCCCGCGTCTCCCTGCCTCCCCCAGTTCTGCACGTAGCGATAGACGGGGCGCTCCTCGTCCTCCGCGAGCCGCCAGTGATACGCGTGCCGCAGCATGTCGCGCAGGAAGCGCACGTCGTGACGGTCCGCAGGCCTGAGCACTACATCTCCTGGGCGAGCTGGATCCTGTTCCCGTCCGGGTCGAACACGTCGACCAGGCGGAGCTCGCCCTGCGGGATCTCGACGACGACGCCCACCTCGACGCCGGCGGCGCGCAGACGGTCGGCTTCGGCCTTCACGTCGGCGACGTCGAGGTGCGCGACCGGGCCGTCCGGCTGCGGCTCGCCCTCGGCGATGCCGATCTCCGTGTCGCCGAAGCGAAGCCGCGACCAGCGCTCGCCCTCGTCGACGGCGGTCTCCTCGAGGCCCAGCGTGTCGCGATAGAAACGGCGCGCCGCCTCGAAGTCGCGAACGTGGTACCAGAGGGTCGGTGCCATTGCCCTAGAGGGCGAGGCCCGGATCCTCGAGGAAGGCCTTCACCGTCTTCAGGAACTCGGCGCCGGTCGCGCCGTCGACGGCGCGATGGTCGCACGTGAGCGTCATCGTCATCGTCGGCACCGCGACGAACTCGCCGTCGCGCACCACGACGAGGTCGCGGGTCGCACCGACCGCGAGGATCGACGCCTGCGGCGGATTGAGCACCGCGATGAACTGGTCGATGTCGAACATGCCGAGGTTCGAGATCGTGAACGTCCCGCCTTCGAGATCCTCGGCGCGCAGCTTCGCCTCGCGTGCACGGCCGACGAGGTTGGCGCGCACCTGCGCGATCTGCGCGATCGAAAGACGCTCTGCCCCGCGCACGACCGGAACGACGAGCCCCTGCGGGGCGGCGACAGCGATGCCGATGTCCGCCTGCGGGAACACGAGCAGCGCGTCGTCGGCGAACTGGACGTTCATGTCGCCGTGGCGCATGAGCGCGCGGGCGCACACCTTCGTGAGCAGGTCGGTGACGGTGATGCGCACGTCGGGATAGAGCTCGCGCTGCTGTGTGACGAGCTCGTTGGCTCGCGACATGTCGGCGCTGACGGTGAGCTGGAACGCCGGGACGGTCCACGCCTGCGTGAGGCGCCGCGCAATCGTCTTGCGCACGTTCGAGAGCGGCCTTCGCTCGACTTCTCCGCTCGGTGCGGTCGCAACCGACGCCGCTGCGGGTGGCGGCGCGCCGGCCTCGGCGCGCTCGACGTCCTCGGCGACGATGCGCCCCTCCGGCCCGGTGCCGCGAATCTGACCGAGGTCGAGCCCGCGCTCGCGCGCGAGCCGCCGCGCGAGCGGCGATGCCTTCACGCGGCCGTTGGTGGTGCTATCAGCGGAACGGCTGGGGTCAGACCCCGCCGTATCTGCAGTCGGTTCCGGCGGGGTGACAGGCTGGGGTCTGACCCCGCCGTCGGCGGCCTCTGGCACGTCTTCGCCCTTGTCCCCGATGAAGCCGATCGTGTGGCCGACCTCGACCTCACCTTCGGACACGGCGATCTTCAACAGGACGCCGCTCGCTTCCGCCTCGACCTCCTGCGTGACCTTGTCGGTGTCGAGCTCGTACAGCGGCTCGCCCTTCTCCACCGCCTCACCCTCCGACTTGAGCCACTTGACGATCGTCCCCGACTCCATCCCCTGCCCGAGGCGCGGCAGCTTGACCTCACTCGCCACGGCCGACCGTCCTCTTGATCGCAGCCAAGACGTCCTCGGAGCTCGGGATGACGAACTTCTCCATCACCGGCGCAAACGGCAGCGGCGTGAAGCGCGCGCCGACGCGCTCGATCGGCGCGTCGAGCCAGTCGAACGCCTGGTATTGCAGAACGGACGCAACCTCGGCGCCGAAACCCATGCGTGTCACCGCTTCGTGCGCGACGACCGCGCGGTTCGTCTTCTTCACCGAAGAGACCAGGGTCGCCTCGTCGAGGGGCTGCAGCGTGCGCGGGTCGACGACCTCGACGGAGATTCCCTCCTTCTCAGCCTCGGCGGCCGCGGCGAGCGATTCGTGCACGAGCCGCCCAGTCGCGATCACCGTCACGTCCTCCCCCTGGCGATGCACACGCGCCTGACCGATCGGGATCGGCTCGATCGTCTCCGGCACGTCGCCCTTGATGCCGTACAGCGTGCGGTGCTCGAAGAAGACGACCGGGTTGTCGTCGTAGATCGACGACCAGAGCAGGCCGCGCACGTCCTCGGGCGTCGACGCGAACACGACTTTCAGTCCCGGGATGTGCACGAACCACGCCTCGAGCTGCTGCGCATGCTGCGCGCCCGGCGACCAGCCGGCGCCGCCCTGCGTGCGGAAGACGACGGGAACGGTGAGCTGACCGCCCGACATGTAACGGTGCTTCGCGGCCTGGTTCACGACCTGCTCGGCCGCGAGGGTCATGAAGTCCTCGTACATGATCTCCGCGACCGGGCGCATGCCCTGCATCGCGGCGCCGATCGCGGCACCGGCGAGCGCCATCTCGGAGATCGGCGTGTTGCGTACGCGCTCGGGGCCGAACTCTTCGAGCATCCCGTGCGTGACGCCCATCGAGCCGCCCATCTCGGCGATGTCCTCGCCCATGATGAAGACGTCCTCGTCCTGGCGCATCGCCTGCGACAGCGCGTCGCGTACCGCTTCGCGATAAGAAAGCTCAGGCATAGACGTTCTTCATTGCGTCTTCGGGCGCGGGATCGGTCGCGTTCTTCGCGAACTCGACCGACGCCTCGACGATCTCCGTCACCTCGGTGTCGAGCTCCTCGAACTCGTCGTCGGCGAGCTCGAGCTTCGCGCGCAGCAGCGCGATCGGGTCGCGCGTCTCGCGCAGCTTCTTCGCCTGCTCCTTCTCGCGGTACACCTGCGGATCGCCGATGTAGTGACCCGAGAAGCGCTCGGTGTCGAGGTGGACGAACACGGGACCCTTGCCGGAGCGCGCGTGCTCGAGCGCTTGTCGCGCGGTCTTGAAGACCGCCTCGACGTCCTGACCGTCAGCCTTCAGCGCCTTCATGCCGAACGCCTCCGCGCGCTTCGAAAGATCGCGCAGCGGCGAATGCTGCGACTCGGGCGTCGACTCGGCCCACTTGTTGTCCTCGAGGACGAACACGGCCGGCACCTTCCAGAGCTGCGCGAGGTTGAGCGCCTCGTGGAACGTGCCGATGTTCGTCGCGCCGTCGCCGAAGAACGCGAGCGCGACGCGCGGCTCGCCGCGCATCTGGAACGCGAGCGCGGCACCGGTCACGTGCGGAAGCCCGGCGCCGATGACCGCGTTCGCGCCCATGTTCCCGCGCTCGATGTCGTAGAGGTGCATCGAGCCGCCGTAGCCGTGCGAGCAGCCTTCCTGCTTGCCGTAGAGCTCGGCCATCACCTCGTTCGGATGCGTGCCTTTCGCAAGCGTGTGCCCGTGCGCGCGATGGGTGGACGAGATGACATCCCCGTCCTCGAGCGCGCGGCAGACGCCGACGGCGCACGCCTCCTGCCCGATCGCCACGTGGAGGAAGCCCGGCAGGTCGCCGGCGCGGAATCGCTCCTCCACCTTCTCCTCGAACCGGCGGATGAGGAGCATCTCGCGGAGGACGTCCCGAAGCTCGCTCTTTGCAAGCGAATTCTTGGCCTCAACCTTTGCCAAGCCTACGGCTCCCAGTTTCGTGCCAAATGAGATTTCCCGACGTGCACAGCTATCACGCGCATGAGTGTACGGTTCGTTTCGTGACGCTTGCCGAGCAGTGGAACGGCATCGAAAGCCGCCTGGATCCGAGGTGGAACGAGGCCCGACTCGCGCTCACCGTCGACGACGAAGCACGCGCAGAGCAAGCCACAGCACTGCTCGGCCCGGCCGCTCCGGGACGCTCCGGCGCGACGGTTCGCTTCTTCGCGACGCGCGGCGGTCGCGGTGTCGGACCCGAAGCCGTCCGCACACTCTTGCGGAGGATCGACGGCGAAGGAATCGCCGGCACGCTCGCGCTCGTCTCGGCCAGCGACGCCACAGTGGAGCAGCCGGTCGCGCGCGACTCGCTTGCGTGGGAGTGGGACGCCGCCGCCGCGCAGTTGCCCGCCGACTGGAGCGACCTCCTCTGCGAGATCGCGCTGACCTCGAGCGACCACCTCGAGCCCGCCGCGCTCCTGCTCAGCCCGCTCAATCCGCTGTCGCTCGACGGCAGGCTCGGCTTCCAGTTCCGCGTCGCGAGCAGCTTCGGCTACGGCGCGTCCGCGGGCATGGTGCGGCGTTGCCTTGCCCGCCTCGACGAAGCAGGCATCCCCGGCAGCGTGCGCGTGGTGCGCGTGCTCTCCGACACGCATCCGGTCGGCACGCAAGGGCCGGTCTGGTACGTCGGCGGCAAAGCGGTCTGATGGCCGACCCCGTCGCCTGGACGATGATCGAGCGCGGCTGGTCGGTGTGCGACTCGACGGGCGAGGAGATCGGCAAGGTCGGAGAGCTCACCGGCGACGAGGACCACGACATCTTCGACGGCTTGACGATCAACACCGGTGTGCTCGGCGGAACGAAGTACGTCCCGTCCGAGCACGTAAGCCAGATTCGCGAAGGCGTCGTCGTGCTCGCCATTCCGGCTGCGAGCCTCGAGAAGTACGAG
>DATGEH010000064.1:0-3640 GCA_035310325.1 Gaiellaceae bacterium | reverse complement strand
CCTCGATGCATACGTCGACGCCGTGCTCGAGGCGAAGCGCCGCGGGCTCCCGGTGAAGCTCGGGATCGAGGTCGATTGGATGGGAGAGCGGGCGGGCGAGCTGGCGGAGATCCTCGCGCCCTATCCCTGGGACTTTCTCCTCGGCTCCGTGCACATGGTCGGCGACCACGCCATCGACAACGGCGTGGGGCTGGGAATCTGGGCAGAGTTGCCGGAGAACGAGGTGTGGCGGCGCTACACCGAAACCCTCGCCGCCGCCGTACGGAGTGGACACTTCGACGTGCTTTCCCATCCGGATCTCGCGAAGATCTACGGCGTGCACGGCCCCGACGATCTCTACGCGGAGCTGGCGGCAGCGGTCGACGACTCCGGCGTCGCTCTCGAGATCTCTACGGCGGGATTGCGCAAGCCGGTGGGCGAGCTTTATCCGGACGCGCGCCTGCTCCAGCTCTCGTCGGCGCCGGTGACGCTTGCGTCCGATGCGCACGAGCCGGTGCTCGTCGGCGAGGACTTCGACGACGCCATCGCCTTCGCGCGTGCGAACGGTCGCGACACGGTGAGCGTGTTCGACGCACGCGTCCGGCGACAGGATCCGCTCGGATGACCGAGTACCGGGTGGGAACCGGCTTCGACGCGCACGCGCTCGAGGCGGGCGTGCCGCTCGTGCTCGGCGGTGTGCGCATCGAGCATCCGAGCGGGCTCAGCGGTCATTCCGACGGCGACGTGCTCGCGCATGCGCTCACCGACGCGGTGCTCGGCGCGGCCGGGCTCGAGGACATCGGCGCGCTCTTTCCGTCGGGGGACGCGTCGCTCGTCGGCGCCGACTCGATCGAGCTGCTGCGCGAGGCGTGGTCGCGCGTGCAGGAAGGTGGGTGGGAGCTGGTGAATGCGGACGTCGTGCTGATCGGAGAGGAACCGCGGCTCGCGCCGCATCGCGACGCGATGCGCGAGCGGCTGTCGGGCGCGCTCGGCGTCGAAGCGGAACGCGTTGCGGTGCGCGCGACGACGACCGACGGGCTCGGCTTCACCGGCCGCGGCGAAGGGCTCGCCGCGCAGGCCGTCGCTCTGCTCGCGCGATGAAGCTGCGCCTGCTCACGCACGCCGAGCGCGACCTGCGCGGCTCGATCTCCGATCTCTGGCCGGAGTTCATGCAGCACGACCAGGTTGTGTCCGCGTTCTGGCCCCGGCTGTACGAGGTGTACCCGGACTTTCAGTTGTGGCTGCTGGACGGCAAGACGACGGTCGGCTACGCGTGCTCGCTGCCGGTGCGCTGGGACGGTGTCCCGGAGCCGCGCGGGCTCGACTGGGCGATGAGCAACGGCGCCGCGGGCGATCCGACCACGCTGTGCGCGGTCGTCATCGCGTTGCAGCCGTCACATCGCGGCCGCGGGCTGAGCGAGGTCATCCTCCGTCGCATGGCGGGCATCGGCGCGGCGCACGGCCTCGACTGTCTGATCGCGCCGGTGCGGCCGACGTGGAAGGAGCGGTATCCGCTCACACCCATCGAGCGCTACCTGGCGTGGCGCCGCGAGGACGGCCTGCTCTACGACCCGTGGCTGCGCACGCACGAGAAGCTCGGCGCCGAGCTGCTCGAGCCCGCGCTCCGTTCGATGACGATCACCGGCATGCGCGCCGAGTGGGAGGAGTGGACCGGGCTGCAGTTCCCGGAGGACGGCGAGTACGTCGTGCCCGGCGCGCTCGAGCCGGTGCGGTTCTCAGGCGGGCTCGGGACGTACGTCGAGCCGAACGTCTGGATGAAGCACTCGCTCGACTAGCGGCCGCGGCGCGAGTTCTTCTGCGCCTTCTCGAGGCGCCTGCGCATCTGCCGATTCGTCGCCTCGGGCGCCACGACGCCCTGCTGGTCCTGCATGTCGAGCAGCGCGCGCCGTTCCTGCTGCGTGAGGCTCGACATCGCCGCTTGCGCGCGCATCGGGTCGCGGAGCGCGCCGGAGCGCTGCATCTTCTTCATCGCGCTCGCGAGCTCGGGATTCGAGCGCTCGAGCGCCGCCGTCGAGGCTTTCTGCAGCCAGCGTCGGAAGAGCGGGACCTTCGAGATCAGGTTGATCACCGGGCGCAGGTAGCGGCCGTTTTGGACCCGGCCGAGCAGGGCGAGCAGGCCGAGGAGGAGGACGAGCCCGAGCAGGATCCAGACCGGGATCAACAGCGTGACGAGCGAGCCGATCACGGCGCGGATGGTAGCGAGACGACGCCCTCGCGCACGTCGACCAGGCCGTCGGCGGCGAGGGCTGCCACCGCCTCCTCGTCGGCGGACTGCTCGCCTGCGAGCACGAGGCGCAGCGCGTGGGAGCGACGCTGGCGGAACGAGCCTTCGAACGGACCCTGCGTGCGCAGCGGCTCGTACCGGCGACCGCGCGACGGACACCCCGCCGCGAGCGGGCAGCTGTCACAGCGCGGAATGCGCGCGAGGCAGACGGTCGCGCCGAGATCCATCAGCGCCTGTGCGGCGGCCGGTGAGAAGTCGTAGCCGGTGCGCTCGCTCACACGGCGAACGTTCACGTCGACGGGGAGGACGTCGCGGGCGAACGCGAAGCGCGCAACCGCGTCCGCGGTGTAGCGCCCCACGCCCGGCAGCTCGGTCAGGTCGTCGGGCCACCCGTGCGCGGCGACCTGCTGCGCGGCGCGGTGGAGGTTGACCGCCCGCCGGTTGTAGCCGAGGCCCTGCCACTCGCGAATGACGTCTTCCGGCGCCGCGGCGGCGAGCGCCTCCACCGTCGGCCAGCGCTGGAGCCACGCGTGCCAGCGGGGCACGACGCGGTCGATCTGCGTCTGCTGGGCCATGACTTCCGAGACGAGAATCGCGTAGGGATCCCGCGTCCGGCGCCACGGCAAGGGGCGCCCGCTCCGGCTGTACCAGTCGAGAAGGGCACGCTCCACGGCAGATCGAGTGTAGGGCCGTCCGCCGCATCCATTTCAATTGCCGCGACTGCTCTATCCCACGACTGGAGGCTCGTCTTGCCCCTAACCCAGACTCAGCTCGCCGCCGAGGTCGCCGATCGCGCCGGCCTCAGCGGTGCGGACGCCAAGCGCGCCCTGGCGGCGCTCGAGGAAGTCATTCTCGACCAGATCGGGAACGCCGAGAAGGTCAAGATCGGCGGCGTCGTGCAGATCGAGGCCAAGATGCGCCCGGCAACGAAGGAGCGCATGGGACGCAATCCGGCGACGGGTGAGGAGATCACCATCTCCGCGAAGCCGGCGTCGGTCGCAGTGAAGGCGCGGCCGCTCGCGAAGGCGAAGGCTGCGGCACCGTCGCTCGCGAAGGTGCAGGCGAAGGCCCGCTGAAGCGCTAGGCGTCGATCGGAATGTGACCGGGCTGCCCGGCGACGCGCTCGAGCCAGAAGCCGATCGCCGGGTAGTCCGTGAGCTCGATCCCTGCTTCGTCCGCAACGTGCGTGTACGCGTACAGCGAGATGTCGGCGACAGTGAGGCCGTCACCGACGAGATAGTCGCTGTGCGCGAGATGGCCCTCCATCGCGGCGAGTGCACGAACGCCTGCTCGCTGGCGCTCCGCGATGCGTTCCGCGTGTAGCGCGGGATCGTCGGTGTAGTGGAGCAGGAAGCGCGCCACCGCGACGCCGGGCTCGTGCTCGTACTGCTCGAAGAACATCCATTGCAGCACCTG
>DATGEH010000063.1:0-4503 GCA_035310325.1 Gaiellaceae bacterium | reverse complement strand
TCTTCGAGTCGGGCTACGAGTCGTGCGCGACGGCGGAGCGCGGCTGCCACGTTCCCGGCGATCGGCCCCCCGCGCGCGATCAGATGTGCATCCGGCGAGACCACGTCCTGCCCTCGGAGGGGGTCACGGGCGTGCTGCACTTCCTGGTCAGGAACTCGCGCCGGGCTTGTTCCAGCGACTCGCTCTATCCGTATTGAAACGATTCGCACATGCCGAGCGTCGTCATCCTCACGAGCACCGAATGCGGGACGGCGGGGCACCACCTTCCGTTCCTGGTCGAGCGCTCCAAGGCGGAGATCCGGCTCGTCGTGCTCAGCGAAGGGCGTCCTCTCGACCGCACGAAGGTTCTACGCACGAAGCTCCGCAAGGCGAGGAGCATCGGCCTGCTGGGCACGGTGAACGGCGTGCGCATGCGGCGCTGGTACGGGCGCGACCTGCAGCGCTACGTGCGCATCGAGCCGCTGTCCGTCCTGTGCGAGCGCTACGGGATACCGCTCGTCCGGGTGCCGCACACGAACGGCGACGACACCGTGGCAGCCTTCCGTCGTGCCGACGCCGACCTCGGTCTGAGCCTGGGCAACTCCTACATCGCGTCCAAGGTCTTCGAGATACCACGCCAGGGAATGCTCAACATCCACGCTGCGATCTTGCCGGACTACCAGAACGCGCAGAGCATATTGTGGGAGCTCTACAACGGGTCGCGAGAGACGGGGTACACGATCCACCGAATCGACAAGGGCATCGACACCGGCGCGATCGTGCTCCGGGAGCGATTCCCCCTGGAGCTGCGTCCGACGCTCGGCGACACGGTGACGTGGAACGTGGTGCGTGGGCTCGCGCTGTCGGCGCGCGGCCTGGTGCGAGTGCTGGGCGACGTGGACGGGTACTTGGCTCGTGCCGAGGTGCAACGTGGCGGGACGAAGTACACGACCCCGAGCCTTCGAGAGTGCCTCGTCATGCGCCGGAACTGGCGGCGCATGCTGAGAGGCGACGGGTCGAGCACGTAGCTAGCGCGCCCCGACGCTCTGGCGCGCGTGGCGGACGTACCACGCGTACGTCTCCTCGATCCCGCGGCGCAGAGGGATCTTCGCGCGCCACCCGAGCGCGTGCAGGCGCGTCATGTCGAGGAGCTTGCGCGGCGTCCCGTCGGGCTTGCCGCGGTCGAAGCGCAGGGCGCCCTCGTACCCGACGACGCTCTTCACGAGCTCGGCGAGCTCCTGGATGCTGACGTCCTCGCCGACCCCCACGTTGAGGATCTGGTCTGCGTCGTAGCGCTCCATCACGAATACGCACGCGTCGGCGAGGTCGTCGACGTGCAGAAACTCGCGCCGCGGCTGGCCGCTGCCCCACACGACGACCTCGGGCGCGCCCGCGAGCTTCGCCTCGTGGAACTTGCGCAGCAGCGCCGGGAGCACGTGCGAATTCTGGAGGTCGAAGTTGTCCTCGGGGCCGTACAGGTTCGTCGGCATCACGCTCACACCGTGGAAGCCGTGCTGCCGCCGGTACGCGCGCACCATCTCGATGCCCGCGATTTTCGCGACGGCGTACGCCTCGTTCGTCTTCTCGAGGGGCCCGGTGAGCAGGTGCTCCTCCTTCATCGGCTGCGGGGCCTCGCGCGGGTAGATGCACGACGAGCCGAGGAAGAGCAGCTTCTTGGTCCCCGCGCGGTACGCCGCGTCGATGACGTGCGTCTCGATGAGCAGGTTGTCGCGGATGAAGTCCGCCGGGTACGTGTCGTTCGCGACGATGCCGCCGACTCTCGCCGCCGCGAGGAACACGTACTCGGGCTTCTCCTCCGCGAAGAACCGGTCGACCGCGTCCTGTCGCGTGAGATCGAGCTCCACGTGCGTGCGCACCAGCACGCGCCCGTACCCGCCCGCGGAGAGCCGCCGCACGATGGCGGACCCGACGAGCCCGCGGTGCCCGGCGACGAAGATCGAGGAGTCCGCGTTCATTCCGGACTGCCCTGGCGCACGCCCTTGTGCCCGGCGTCGCGCAGCGTCTTCTCCTGGCGCGCGAGCTCGAGGTCGTGCTCGGCCATCATGCGCACCAGCTCGTCGAAGCCCACGCGCGGCACCCAGCCGAGCGCCGCGCGCGCCCTGGACGCGTCGCCACGCAGGTGGTCCACCTCCGACGGGCGGAAGTAGCGCGGATCGCTCTCGACGTGCGCCTTCCAGTCGAGCCCGAAGTGCCCGAACGTCGCCTCGACGAACTCGCGCACCGAGTGCGACTCACCCGTCGCCACGACGTAGTCGCCGGGCGCGTCCTGCTGGAGCATCCGCCACATCGCCTCGACGTAGTCACCCGCGAAGCCCCAGTCGCGGCGCGCGTCGAGGTTGCCGAGGTAGAGCTTGTCCTGCAGGCCCAGCTTGATGCGCGCGGCGGCGCGCGTGATCTTGCGCGTGACGAACGTCTCGCCCCGGCGCGGCGACTCGTGGTTGAAGAGGATGCCGTTCGCGATGAACATCCCGTACGCCTCGCGGTAGTTCACCGAGTACCAGTGCGCCGCCACCTTGCTCACGGCGTAGGGGCTGCGCGGGTAGAACGGCGTCGCCTCGCTCTGCGGCGGCGGCTGCGCCCCGAACATCTCCGACGAGCCGGCCTGGTAGATGCGCGCCTTGGTGCCCGAGGCGCCGATCCAGTCGCGCAGCGCCTCGAGCAGGCGCAGCGTCCCGGTCGCGTCGACGTCCGCCGTGTACTCCGGCTCGTCGAAGGAGACCTTCACGTGCGACTGCGCGCCGAGGTTGTAGATCTCGCCGGGCTTCACCTTCTCGAGGATGCGGCGCAGGCCCGTGCCGTCGGCGAGGTCGCCGTAGTGCAGGAACAGCTTCGCTCCCGCCGCGTGCGGGTCGACGTACAGGTGGTCGATGCGCCCCGTGTTGAACGTGCTCGCGCGGCGCACGATGCCGTGCACCTCGTACCCTTTGCCGAGGAGCAGCTCGGCCAGGTACGAGCCGTCCTGGCCCGTGATCCCGGTGAGGAGCGCGCGCTTCATGTCCGGCGCTCGCGCTCGAACGCGATGACGTCCTTGAGGATCTGGTCGAGGTTGCGCGTGGGCTGGTAGCCGACGCACTCCTTGACGCGGCCGATGTCCGGGATGCGGCGCATCATGTCCTCGAAGCCCGCCTCGTACGCCTTGTCGTACGGCACGAGCTCGATCGTCGAGGTCGACCCCGTCATCGCCTTCACCTTCTCGGCGAGGCCCAGGATGGTTATCTCGTCGGTCGCGCCGACGTTGAACACGCGGCCGACCGCGGCGTCCGAGAGGCAGAGCTTCTCGAGCGCCCCGATGACGTCGAAGACGTGCCCGAAGCAGCGCTGCTGCGAGCCGTCGCCGAAGACCGTGATCGGCTTGCCGTCGAGCGCCTGGCGCACGAAGCTCGGGATGACCATGCCATAGCGGCCCGTCTGCCGCGGGCCGACGGTGTTGAAGAGGCGCACGACCGTGGCCGGCACCTTCTTCTCCTTGTGGTAGGCGAGCGTCAGGAACTCGTCGATGAGCTTCGAGGCGGCGTAGCTCCAGCGGCCCATCGTCGACGCGCCGAGCACCAGATCGTCGTCCTCGTTGAAGGGAAAGCGGGTGCTCTTGCCGTACACCTCGGAGGTCGAGGCGACCAGGACGCGCTTCTTTTTCATCGCGACCGCCTCGAGCAGCACCTCGGTCGCGCCGATGTTCGTCTCGATCGTGCGCACCGGGCTCTCGACGATGAGGCGCACGCCGACCGCCGCCGCGAGGTGCACGACGATGTCCGCCTCGTCGACCAGCTCGCGGATGAGCGGCAGGTTCATCACCGTGTCCGCGTGGAAGCGCAGCGACTTGTGGTCGCGGATCGCCGTCAGGTTCGACGCCGAGCCGGTCGACAGGTCGTCGATGACCGTGACGCGGTGACCGCCCGCGATCAGGCGCTCCGAGAGGTGCGAACCGATGAACCCAGCCCCGCCTGTCACGAGCCAATGCATGTCGTCCTCAGTGCCTTTCTCGGCCCACGGGGGCCTCTCGATCCGACCTCAGGTCGAACGCGTCGCGGAGCGCGTCGGCGAAGCGCTCGGCCGTCGCGTCCCACGTGAACATCGCGGCGCGCTGTCGCGCGCCCACCTTCAGCTCCGCGCGCAGCGCCTCGTCGAAGAGCGCACGCTCGAGCGCCGCCGCGACGCTCGCGCCGGTCGGTCGGTCGATCATCACGGCCTGGTCGTCGGCCAGCTCGCGGTTCGCGGGGATGTCGGCGCAGACGAGCACCGCGCCCACGCCGAGCGCCTCGAGCACCACGTTCGGGCAGTCCTCGCACGTCGACGGGTACACGATGGTGTGCGCGCTCGCCGTCAGCGCCAGCACGTCGGCGTGCGGCACCTGGCCGAGGTGGTGCGCCTTGCCCGCGTCGAGGAGCGGCCGGAGCACCTCGAGGCACTTGCGCTCGTACTCGCGATGCACGGGGAGCGCCGCGCCGATCCACACGAGCGGAGGCGCGTCCGGCCGGCGCGCGACGAGCTCGGCGTAGCCCCGCG